>NBLK01000015.1 GCA_002084505.1 Rickettsiaceae bacterium 4572_127 | reverse complement strand
GCATTATGCCTGCAAAAAGCAATCACCAAGAGTTACGAAAGAGCTCTACTTAAAATTTGGAGAGATGGCAGAGTGGTCGATCGCGCACGCTTGGAAAGTGTGTAAGGAGCAATCCTTCGGGGGTTCGAATCCCCCTCTCTCCGCCAAAGAAAGGAAAAAAATGAGAGAGAATGGACGGACTATAATCGAGACGCTAGCGGTTCTCGGAATCATGGGAATTATGACGATTGGAGCTATTACAATCTACACAAAAGCCCGTACTAATCTTCTTAGAATGCAGGCGATTAGCCATATAAACGAAATAGCAGATGACACTCAAACGCTTTTTTCTGGACGAGAAAGTTATGAGGGGCTGAACTTGTCTTATCTAAAACGAATGGGAGTGATTGATCATTTTAACGATCCTTTTGGAGAGGAGATTTCAATACGCCCAGTTCAAAAAGCTACGGAGTTTTCAATTACTTATAAGGGGGTTTCAAGGGGGAATTGTGTTTATTTTGGATCGCTAAAATGGGAGACTGCAACGGCGATTTTGATAAATGGAAATACTGTAAGTTTAGACGAAATTACTATGCAGTGTCTTGAAGGAACAATAAATAATTTCACATTGTATTTTCAGTAAAATTGTGATATTATTCATATATGTTAGAAAAAAAAAGTTTTTCACGAAGAAATATACTAAAAGGAATTGGGCTTTTTTCTGTCGCGATTTTAGTAAAGCCGATAAAACTTTTGGCACTGCCTTTGCAGACCTCGTATAGATTCGGAATTCGTGGAAAAGCAGATACTCGTTTTGTTTTGGAAGCTCCGCAAATTTTAGCTCATAGATATATTTATTTGAAAAATCAAAATCGGATTGTAATAGATTTTAAGTCGTCAGTGGATTTTTCTTTTCAGTCTAAAATGCCTGCGATTGGAACTATAAAATCTGTGCGGTATGGAAGATTTGATAGTAATTATTTTCGTTTAGTTTTAGACCTAAAAAGACCTGCGGTAATTTCAAAAGTTCTAAATTTGTTGCCAGTTGGAGGAGCGAAATATCGAATGGTTTTTGATATAACTGAAACCTCTCAAAGCAATTTTAACAAAAAAACAGATGCTTATGTAATTTCTAAGAGTGTGTATCAACCTTCTGTAATTTCTAAGAAAAAACCAGTTGTAGTGGAAAAAAAAGTTGTGAGAAAGAAGAAAACTCCTGTAATTGTTTTGGATCCGGGGCATGGCGGAAAAGACTCTGGGGCGATTGGAAAAAATAGAACTTACGAGAAACATATTGTTCTTTCTGTTGGAAAAAAATTAGAAAAATTGCTAAAGAAAAAAGGCTATAAAGTTTATATGACTCGGCGAACAGATCGTTATTTGAAATTGCAAGAAAGGGCTAAAATTGGAGAAAAAAGAAGAGCTGATTTATTTCTATCTATACATGCAGATAGCAATCCAAACCGTTCTGCAAAAGGACTTTCAGTTTATACGCTTTCTGAAAAAGCGAGTGATGAAGAATCTAGAAAATTGGCGAAAAGAGAGAATGCTTCGGATTTAATTGAGATTTCAGATTTCAATGGGAATAAAGATTTGAAAGAAATTTTTTCATCTTTTGCCCTGAATTATTCTGTTCAAGAGGGAATTATTTTGGCAGATTTAATAGTTAATTCTGCTAAAAAATCTAAATATATTAAGACTTTGAGACGCACCCATAGGTCGGCTCCTTTTAGAGTTTTGAGATCAACGATTCCTTCTGCTTTGGCTGAATTGGGGTTTTTGTCTAATGCATCTGAAGAAAAGTTACTGAATCAAAATAGCCATCAAAACAGACTTGCAAAAGCAATGTCGGATGCTGTATCTAAATATCTATTTTCATAATCTTTTATCTTTTTTGACAGAAGGGACAGGATCGTAGCCGGATTTTCCGTAGGGATGGCATTTTGAGATTCGTTTTATCGCTAGCCATCCGCCGTTTATAACTCCGTGTTTTTCAATAGCTTCAATTGTATATGCAGAGCAGGATGGGTTGAAACGACAGCTTCTTCCTAAGATTGGAGATAGTAAAATTTGATATAAACGAATGAATTTGATGATTATGAATTTAAGCATTTTGCCATAGTTTTTTTTACTTGGTGAAAGTCGGCCGTTTTCATAAATGCTCTAGAATAAAACACATAAGCTGTTCCTGTTTTGCCTAATTTAGGTAAAATATCTTGAACCATCGCACGGAGTTTTCTTTTGACTTTATTGCGAATTACAGCTCGTTTATCTATGCCTTTTTTAGTTACAACAAATCCAAGACCGATTTCGTCTTTTTTCCATTTCATAGTTCGTAGAATAAAAAAAGGAGTGCGAATTTCCTCTCCTTTTTTACGATTCAATAAAAAATCACTTCTCTTTTTAAGAGTTATTAGTTTGTTGGACATAGTCTTTTACGACCTTTTGCTCTACGAGCATTCAATGTTTTTCGTCCGCCAGCAGTCGACATTCTAGCACGAAAGCCTTGTTTGTTATGGCGACGACGATTTGATGGCTGATAAGTTCTTTTCATAATTTACCTCTTTTTTATATTTTGTATAAGCTAACATACTTCACTTTCAAAGTCAATATGATATTCTCAAAAGATTTATACCTTTTATACTCTTTGAATTTTTGAATTGCAATAGGTATTTGAGGAGTTCAACATCAACAATTTTTTTATCAGTAGCACTTGCATGTCTAAAAATAATTTTATTTTCTTTTTTTATCAAAAATCCAGTATGTGAGATATTTAGATTTGTTCCAATAATTTTTTCGAGATTCCAATTAGGACGGACTATGTTTATGATTGATCCAGCCGGTATTTTGTCTAAAATCGCAGGAGTTTTGAAAATAGTTTTAAGCGAAATATACGGAATACTAGCGATTTTATTTTCACCAAAAAACTCATGGATTTTCTTCTTTTCTGCCCATTTATCTTTTTGAATAAAAGTAGTAGCGATTTTATTTTCTCCGAAATTTTCAGTAATATCTTCTATATATCCGTTTTTTACATTATTTGGAATCCAATCCGCACTCATAAAATGATTTCTATTTTTATATGCGATTTTGCTATCTTTGTAACGAATCTCATTCATTATTTCATTTGGATTTTTAGAAAGAGACATAGCCATAACTGTTTCAACATAAGTGAGACAATCAAATCCATCTGTCCGAAAAGTAGGATCAGTGTCATATTTCCCACTTTTCCCTTCTCCAAGTGGATCAGAAATATAAGGTTTTTCTAAAAAAGAAACACTGTTTGAAATAATTTTTTCTACAATTAATTGTGAATTATTAAAACAACCAAATAACAAAAATGCTAAAATAATTCTCATAAAATTATCTCTTTTTTTTCTTCTTTTTATTTAGAACTTCCGCACCAGAAACAACATCGATTAGCTCTTCTGTAATTTCAGTTTGACGGCGTTGTTGATATTCTAAACTCATAGTATCTAAGTGTTCATCAATGTTTTTTTCTGCATTCTGCATTGAAATCATTCGTGTCATGTGTTCTGCCGAAAGACTCTCTGCCATTGCTTTATACATCTGAATAAATAAAATTTGTCGCACTAGCGATTCAAACATCTGCTCGCCCTCAACAGGAGTCTGAGGGAGTTGTTTTGTCGGCCATTTTAAGTCTCTAATTTTATTCAGAAAACTTTCATCCATAGGTAAAAGTCGGTTAAAATTAGGTTTATATTGAGTTCCATTTTCTAGTGAATTGTGAAATAAAAGCACCTTTTCAAAAACATAATCTTCTAAAAGCTCGTCGATTTTTAGTGTGATAATTTGAGCTAAACTCGAAATAGCTTCGACAGATCCGGGAGTGGAATAAAGCCCTTCAGTTTTTCCGTTGAGTGCTGAAAATTTTGCTCCCATCGATCGCCCGATGACGATGTATTTTATTTTGCTAGGGTCTTTTATGGTAGGGTTGTTAGCGATTTCTTTTTGTGCGAATTGTGCGAGTGAAGTGTTGAACCGCCCGACTAGTCCTTGGTCAGTCCCGAATAAAATCGCTACTCCGCCTAGATATTTTTTTGAGCGGTTTTTCGATAAAGTGTATTTAGACAATGCAACTTTCAATCCATATTTTATGTTTTTGTCGTAGATTTTTAATGCCTTTGATGCCTTGTCGTATTGGGCGATGCTCACCGCCGAGAGTGTTTTCATGCTCCCTACGATTCCTTGTAAATTCTTAGTAGTCTTAATTTTCCCTTTTAAGGATTCTAAAGTTTCCATGTTTATTCCTTTTTCCCTTTTTTAACTTTATCATTATGATACTTAACATACTCATCAGATATTTCGTGATTGTTATGTTTTAATTTATTTATATCAATTTTCATTAAAAGTCTATCTAATTTTTTATGACAATTAGGACAAACTATAATTAAATTTTCAGCAATATCTAATCCACGATTTTTTTTTGGTTTTATGTGGTGAGCCTCAGAGTATAATTTTCCATCTTCTAATTTAATTTTTTCAGCACAAATTTGACATGTATTATTTTCTAATTTTTTAACAGCATCATATAATTTAGGAGTTCTATAATTTTTTTCAGCATTAATTATTTTTTTAATTTCTTTTTCAGATGGATATAAAAAATCTAGTGCTTTTATTACTTTTTTTCTTAAAACCCAAACATATTCTTTTTTATTTTGGTTGTTTTTTCTATAATAACCTTCACAAATTAGCCAATATCCAGTTTTTTGAAAAAATAATCTTGGATATTTTTTTGCAATAGCATTTCCTATTTGCCCTAAAACAGAACAGCAAGCATTGAAGCTTTCATAACGGCAAGCTGTTGCAAGTTCATTAACCGATGCTTCTTTTTTTAATTTCAAAGTTAAGAGAACTCTTAGTCTCTCAGGAGTCATTATATCTTTGTCTTGAAAAGCATCTATAAAATAATTTCTAAATATTTTCATTTTTTTTCTTTTCTTTATTTCGCAAAAAACATCGTTCCTCTGTTTTTACCCCGCCCCAAAATATCTAAAGATATTTTGACCCTCCCACAAGGGGTGGGTGATAGACCGAGTTTTGGGATTCGTAATTTTTTACTTCCCAATGTTTTTTTGTTAGGGCACCCGCAAGGGATGCCCCTACAATAAATATATCAAGAGCGGTTTTTCTCCATAATTTTCAGTTTTTATAGAGAGCAAAAAAAGATTCTGTATTGTGAGATTCCTGTGTAGGTATTCTTCTCACCGAATCGAATCAACAAAGCTGTCATTCCTGTAAATAACCCGTCGGTCAAAGACCGCCGAGGTCTAAGAAAAATATCAAAATTAAAATTTTGTGTTTTTCTAAGAAAGGCATTCTTCTCACCGAATCAATCTTTCTTATTTTCTTTCTTTCTTATTTTCTTTCTTTCTTTCTTTCTTTCTTTCTTTCTTTCTTTCTTTTCCGTATTTTCCACTGTATCACCCACCCCTTGTGGGAGGGTCAAAATAGTTCTTATTATTTTGGGGCGGGGTAAATTATCTTACTTTTTATATTCATTAAAATTATTCGGCAATAGAGTATTTTCTAAGCTCTTCTGCCCGAAGATAAATCTCCCATCAACGACAAAACCCAGCTCTTCCCAATCAACATTATTCAACTCATTACAAAATTTTTCTAATTCATTTTTAGTCAAGTTAGCCTTCGGAAAAACAGCTAAAATCGATCCGTCATAGGCTTTTACATCAGAGATAAAAAAAGGCTTTTTATTTCTAGTTTTTCCATTTACATAAATTCGTTTTTCATCAGATTCGTAATACTTTCGTCCCCATTCACACCAATTTCTCTCGTCAAATTTACGAATCTTCCTGTTTAGCAATTTATCTTTAACTTTTTCTAAATCTTTATGGGAGCGATTATACAGCATTTTTTTTGTTTTTCCAGTCTTATTTGTATAACTGCACACAAAATTTATTCCATCTTTGTTCATAAAATACTTATCGCCTCCGCTAACCGCTCCGACTTTTACAAAAGCTATGTCGCTAAAATTAACTGAGTATTTTTTTTTAGTAAATAATAATTGCCCCTTGTTCAAAATAAAATTCTTTTTTGCCGAAGTTTTTCTAGTAAAATTATCTTTCTCAAATCTCCAAAATACCGTATTCGGCTGGGCGGAGTCGAAAATTTTCTTGTCTCCAAGCTCCATAATGTCAGTTATAGTTCCCTGCGAATAAATAAAATTATTCAGTTTTATAGACGAGGTAGCTTTCAAAAAATCTCGTGGAGTTATGAAAATCAGCTCGCCATTTTTCTTCAAATGTAAAATACTTTTGTAAATAAAAAATAAATATAGATTACTTCTATTGTCAAAAATTGAAAAATAAATCTTGTTTTTTTCTAAATGTTTTTTAGTCTTTTTTGTAATATCTTGATGCCGAATATATGGTGGATTTCCAATTATAGTGTCAAATTTATTCTCTAATTTGTAGTCAAAAAAATCCTTATTTATAAAATTATTTTTCTCAGCAAGAGCCTTGTCATATTCAATAGAAGTGAGATTCGGCTGGGAAAGTTCTTTAGAAAAAGTTCCGTCACCTGCAGATGGTTCTAAAATTCTCCCTTTGTTTTTGATTAAATTTATCATTTTAGAAACAATAAAGGATGGAGTAAAAACTTGCCCTAAATTTTTAATATCTAATTTCATTTTTTACCCCGCCCCAAAATACCTAAAGGTATTTTGACCCTCCCACAAGGGGGAGTGATAATTTGAATTGCTTCGCAATGTTTTTATTCTTCCACTTTATATAACTCTTTATTAGCATGTGGAATCAGAGCTTGGATAGTTGCATTCATGAATCCCGTTGTGCGATCGATTGCTCCGTGAGTTAAAATTCCGATTGTTCCGCTAGTTTGTTTTACATTGCTTTTTTTGAAAAACTTATTTGAAACATCGCCTAATTCTAATCCTTGGTCGAGATACTTTTTAAATTTACTAGGGATTGGATATCCGCCACCACCTGCTTGTCCGAGTGTGCCATCGTTAGATAAAACAGCAACCCAACCTATTAAAAGTAATGTATTCTTATCTCCAATAAATGGTGTTAATCCTCCCTCTAATCCAACAGTAAAATCAGCATCTGGGATTTTAACCATGCAGTTTTTTGCTCGATTTAATGCCCCAGTGTAAGTTTCTTCACTAGTCATTGGCTGGTCTGAAACATTGGATGGAATAGAAATTCCTAAAACTTCAAAACTTTCATTAGGAAACATTTTTTCAAAAGCTAGTTTTACAGCTTCAATTTTCACAGGATTTTTAGAACCTACAATTACTTTTTTCATTTTTTATCCTTTTTTTCTCCATCCATAACGAATCTGTGTTGAGATTCTATATTGTGAGATTCCTGCCTTCACAGGAATGACAGCTTTGCTGTCTTATTATATTGTCATTCCTGCGAAGGCAGGAATCTCACCGAATCGATTTTCTTTTTTTACCCCTCCCCAAAATATCTAAAGATATTTTGACCCTCCCACAAGGGGTGGGTGATAATTTGAATTGCTTTGCAATAATTATATTCTACTCATCCATTTTTGCTTCAAAGCCTTTTGCTTTGATGACTTCAATAATGCTTTCAGCGAGGTTATTTTTATCGTCAGCAGAAAGTTTTTTCCCAGCCTTAATTGCTGTCATTAGAGTTTTTTGTTTTTTCGGAACTGCTTTCAAAAGAGCTTTTTCAATATTCAAAATTTCTTTAACAGGCACTTCATCCAACAATCCTGCGGTAGCAGAAAACACTATAATAACTTGATGTTCCACAGGCAGAGGTTCGTATTGCCCCTGTTTTAGAATCTCACGAACTCTCTCTCCACGAGTTAGAGATTTTTGAGTTTCCGCATCTAATTGAGTTCCAAATTTCGCAAAAGCTTCTAGTTCTTCAAACTGTGCATAGAACATTTTCAAAGGACCAGCAACTTTTTTATAAGCCGCCAACTGAGCCGAACTACCAACTCGAGAAACTGAAATTCCCACATTGATTGCAGGCATCATTCCTTTTTGAAATAAACTCGCAGACAAGAAAATTTGTCCGTCTGTAATTGAAATCAAATTCGTAGGAATATAAGCCGAAACATTTTCCGCTAGCGTTTCACAAATCGGCAAAGCAGTCAAAGAACCGCCTCCATATTTAGGCAACAATCGAGTTGAACGCTCTAATAATCTCGCATGGATATAGAAAATATCTCCCGGAAAAGCCTCTCTTCCCGGTGGGCGACGAAGATAAAGCGACATTTGACGATATGCCTCAGCATGAACAGTCAAATTATCATAAATAATCAGTACATCTTTTCCTTGCTCCATGAAATATTCACCCATTGAAGTAGCAGAGTAGGGCGCCATAAATTGCATTCCGGGAGAATCTTCTCCACCTGCTACAACAGTTATAACTTGATCGATAACTCCAGTTTCTTTAAATTTTTCAATAACTTGTGCAGTAGCAGATCCTCGCTGTCCGATTGAACAATAGATACAAATTACATCATTTCCTTTTTGGTTTATGATAGTATCAATAGCGATTGCAGTTTTTCCAGTTTGGCGATCTCCGAGAATTAATTCTCTTTGTCCTCGTCCGATTTGAATGATTGAGTCGATAGCTTTGATTCCTGTTTGCATAGGTTCTGAAACTGCTTGTCTGTGCATAATTGGAGCGGCTTCTCGTTCGACTCGGTAGTGATCTTCGGCGACAATTTTTCCTTTTCCGTCTATTGGGCGACCTAGTGCATCAACTACTCGACCTAATAATCCTTTTCCAACTGGGACGCGGACGATTTCATTTGTTCGAACGATTTTGTCTCCTGCTTGGATTTTTTCAGGGCTTTCTAAGGCTACGATTCCGACTTGATCTTCCATCAAATTGTATGTGATTCCTTGAAGTTGTTCTTTTCCGATTAAAACAGTTTCTTCTGCTTTTAGGTTTTTTAATCCGATGGCATCAATGATACTACCTGTTACGGCGACCACTACGCCAACCTCTTCGGCATCCAATGGCATCTGTGTTTTATCTGCTACTTTATTAGCAGTTTTTAGTGTTTCGTTAAGTGCTTCTTTTAACATTTTTTCTCCTTTGTTTTATTGATTTATTCTTTTAATGCTTTTAAGTAGAATGGCAAGGCTAGGAAAGTTCCACAGGCAATTGCTATGATTAGTGTTAATCTTATCGAACCTGTATAATCAGCAATAAGTCCAAGTAGAATGTTTACAATTCCAAAAGCTAATGTTCCTAGAAAAGAAACCACCGACCCCATTGTAGCTCGTTGTTTATCAGAAAAGTTTTTTTGAAATAGTGTCGTTTCAACAGTAGTTCGAACTCCATATAAAAAAGAAGGTATCAATAATAAGAGAACAGCAAAAAAAGCATTTATTGAAACAGCTAAAATACCAAAAAAAGCACTAGCAGTTAAACTAATTAAAAATATATTCAATGGTTTTATTCTTTTTGAGAAAAACCCAGCAAATCTCATTCCTATTCCACCAAAAATACTTTCACTAGAACGGAAAATTCCTATTGCCCAAATGGGAATAATTGTATTATAAAAAACAGTTAAGTATTGAAAAGCAGTTTGTCCAAAAGCAAACTTAAAAACATTACCGCATGTCATAAGCCGCAACTTGGGAGTTTTCCAAATTTTTTGAAATGAAGACCAAATATGAGATAAAAACTTTTTTTCATCTTCAACGATATGTTTTTTAGGTTCGGTTAAAAAATTAGCAAAAATTAATGCAAAAATGTATGGAATTAATGAAATCCAAAGCACGAATTGAAATGAAATTATATCCGCTAAGAATGTTCCTAAAAGAGTTGAAATTCCTAGTGAATAAAACATAAGTGAATTTGTTTTTCCTGAGATTCCTGTGAACTTTTTTTCTTTTCCAATTTGCTTTACACTTTCAAATAAAAGAGCATCGTTGTTTCCGCTATTTAATGCCATAGACAACCCATTAAAAATTGCTCCAATAATCATTAGATAATAATTAGACAGCATAAAACCAAAACAAAATAAAAGTAAATTTATGATTCTTGCGACTAATCCAAATTGCAAAACTTTTACTCTTCCAATCTTGTCTGATAAAAACCCTGTTGGTATTTCTAGGAAAGAAGTTGAAATCATAATTACAGAAAAAATAGCCATTCCTGCGGTGTTTGACCCAAATTTTTCTATGAAAAAAATCAATGCAGGAGTGAAATACAACATAAAGCCACCTAAGGCTTTTATGTATTTTAGTAAAATTATATTTTTTTCTAACGACATTTTTTTCTTCTTCTTCTTTTTCTTTTACCCCGCCCCAAAATATCTAAAGATATTTTGACCCTCCCACAAGGGGTGGGTGATAGACCGAGTTTTGGGATTCGTATTTGCTTCGCAATGTTTTATTTTTTTATACCCCTCACCCGAGCTTCGCTCGACCTCTCCCGCAAGGGGCGAGGTGAAGTCCGAGTTTTTTCTCAAAAACCAAATCTCACCGAATCGAATTAATGAGTCTGTCATTCCTGCAAAAGCATTCTTCTCACCGAATCGAATCTTTTCTTTCTTTATATTTTACACACTGATATTATCAAGTGCGTTGTTTAGTGATCTTGCAAAGGTTTCAAGGTATTTATCAAATCCCCAGCGGAGCATAGCTGTATCAACTAGCAACTCAATTCCACAAATTAACTCTTTATTTTCTTTATAAATAATCTCCGAAGTCGTTCCACTTATTTCCTTCAAAGCAGTAGAAATTTTCTTTTTTTCCTCGCTTGTAGGAGTATTCGCCGAGGTCAAAACGACTTTATGTCCTTTCTTAATAGCTTTAACTAAGTTGTTGAAAGATGTGGAATTTCCAGTTTTTATTTTATCAGCAAAAACACTAAACATTTCTTTTTCTAAATCTTTCGTAGCCAATTCTTTCATCGCATCTCGGGCAGTTTTCACAAGAGTTTCACCTGCCAAATGACGAACTGTGTTATGCAAAGCTTTTTTTTCTAAATCAAGTTGGTGATCAAATTTTAGCTGTTTATCTTTGATGCTACTTTGAGCAGATTTTAGCATTTCACTTTTATCATCATTAGCTTCTTTATGGGCGGTCAAAATAATTTGTTTAGCCTCATTTTTTACTTTTTGTTTAGCTTCTACTAATTCCTCTTGAAGTTGTTCTGCTTTTTTTTCTCTTTTTTCAGCTTCGTGCAATTTAGCAAAAACGGCTTTTTGTCGTCCGTCCATTGCTTTTAGAATCGGTTTGTATAAGAACTTTTTAAGTATCCATACTAATGCTAAAAAATTTATAGCCTGAATTGCTACTGTAAACCAATCTATGTTCATTTTTCATTCTCCTTTTTAGTTTCTTTTATATTCTATGTCTTATCACCCTCCCCTTGTGGGAGGGTCAAAATAGTTCTTACTATTTTGGGGAGGGGTCGTTTTTCAATTCTAAATAAATAGTTTCTAAAACACCACTCAAATTTTCAAAAACATCGCAATTCCAAAATCTAAGAATTTTAAAACCTGCTTTTTCTAAAATCTTAGTCCTTTTATTATCATATTTTATATTTTTATCTTCATTGTGTTGTCCGCCGTCTAGCTCAATAATTATTTTTTTTCAAAACAAATGAAATCCACAATGTAATTTAGTAAAGGGACTTGTTTGCGAAATTTACAATAGAGTTCTTTCGTAACTCTTGGTGATTGCTTTTTGCACGCATTATGCATAATTTCCTTCACTTGCAATGACCCTAAACGGTCGGTTGTCTATAAATCATATTCCCCGA
>NBLK01000014.1 GCA_002084505.1 Rickettsiaceae bacterium 4572_127 | reverse complement strand
CTGATTCTGGGCGTAGTTTTGGCGCGTGGGTGTAAAATATTTTGCATAAATCGACTCCTTTTATTTCATTATACCACACTCCATTAGAAAAAGGAACTAAACATTTAGTTTTACTATAGTGATAAAAAAATAGCCACTCTAAAAAAACAATAAGTTATTTTTTTAGAATGACTATAAAATATTCAATTGGAAAAACTACTTTTTCTTAGGCTTTGCTTTTGTTTTTGTTTTCTTTTTTTTGCCTAATTTATTTTCAATCCACTCAACTGCAGATTCAAGAGTTGGAGTCTCTCCTTGCGAATCTTTTGGCACTGAAACACTTGTTCTTCCATACTTAACATAAGGTCCAAATCGTCCTTTTGAGAAATAATTAACAGGCTTTTTTTTGTAATCACCTAGATTTTCTCCCGTATCTTTTTTAGGAGCATTAGCCAAAATTTCTTTTGCCTCTTCAAGCGTTATTTTCAAAACATCGTGTCCTGCTGGAATGCTATAAAATGCTCCACCTGTTTTTAAATAAGCTCCGTATCTTCCTAGTCCAGCATCAATTTCATCATTTAATTTACGAGGCAATGAAATCAATCCAAGAGCTGTCTCAAAATCAACATCTTCCTTTGAAATATCTTTTGGCAATGAAACTCGCTTAGGTTTTTTTCCGTCTCCTTCTTGGATATAATTTCCATAAGGACCAGTTTTTACAAAAATTTCTAGCTCAGTTTTTGGATTTTTTCCCAGTGATTTATCCTCTGTTTTTTTATTTTCTACATCATCTTTTCCAAAAAGCGGACGAGTATATTTACAGTCAGGATATTTTTTACAACCTATAAATCCACCAAATTTACTAGACTTAATTACCAATTCACCTTTACATTTTGGGCAAACTTCGTCGGGAGTTTTGAAAACCAAATGAGCTAATTTTTCTTTTAGAACCTTACTAACATCATCAAAATTAATTTCCTTAACTTTTTCAATTTCAGTTATAAAAGGAGTCCAAAAATCAGTTAAAACTTTCTTCCAATTTTTCTTTCCATTAGAAATATCATCGAGGGTTTCTTCCATATTCGCAGTGAAATCATACTCCATATATTTTTCAAAAAACGCCTGCAAAAATGTAACTGTAAGTCGCCCACGATCCTCAGGAATAAATCTACGATTTTCCAATTTTACATAACCACGATTTTGATTTACAGATAAAATAGATGCATAAGTTGAAGGTCGTCCAATTCCATTTTCTTCAAGTTTTTTTACTAAACTCGCCTCAGTATATCTCGGCGGAGCTTTTGTTTCATGCTCACCCAAATCAAGTTTTTTCATAGGGGTAATATCACCCTCCAAAAGTTGTGGAAGTTTTTGTGTTTTTTCTTCTTTTTTGTCCTCATCCATTTCTTGATAAAGAGTTAAAAAACCATCAAATTTTTGCGTAGTTCCAACAGCTCTAAAAAAATGTTTTTTGTCATCAGTCAAAATATCAGCAGAAACTTGATCAAAAAGAGCAGGAGACATTTGAGATGCCACAGTTCGTTTCCAAATAAGGTCATAAAGTTTTTTTTGATCTTCGCTTAGAAAGCTTTCTAATTCTTTTAGGGATTTTTCTAAATTTGTAGGGCGAATCGCCTCGTGCGCTTCCTGTGCATTTTTAGATTTATTCGCAAAAAAATTCGGCTTAGCAGGTAAATAATTCGCTCCAAAATCCTCTCCAATAATTTCACGAACTTTACTTAATGCTTCCTGTGCTAAATTCACAGAATCAGTTCTCATATAGGTTATAAGCCCAACAGTTTCACCATTTAGTGTGATTCCTTCATACAAACTTTGTGCAGTTCGCATAGTTTTTTGAGCTGAAAATCTTAATTTTCGAGAAGCTTCTTGTTGCAAAGTTGAAGTTGTAAAAGGGGCAAAACTTTTTCTAGAAACTTGTTTTTTTTCTATTTTAGAAATTGAATACTTTTGCGATTCCAATTGAGACTTTGCACTTTCTGCATCTTTTTTTGTAGCAAAGAAAAACTTCCCAACTTTTTTATTATCATAAGAAAATAATTTTCCTTCAAATGTTTTTTTATCTTTTGTCGAGAACAATCCTGTTAGAGAAAAATATTTTTTTGACTTGAATAAATCTATTTCATTTTCTCGTTCTGTAATTAATTTCAAAGCCACAGATTGAACTCGCCCAGCAGATTTACTCCCTGGAAGTTTTCGCCAAAGAACAGGAGATAAAGTGTATCCAACTAGGTAATCTAATGCTCGTCGTCCGAGATATGCATCGACTAAGTCCTGATCAATTTCACGAGTGTTTTCTAATGCTTTTTTTACCGCAGATTTTGTAACTTCGTGAAAAACAACTCGTTTTATTTTTTTATCTTTTAGTAATTTTCGTTGTTTTAGAATCTCATAAACATGCCAAGCAATAGCCTCTCCTTCACGATCGGGATCGGGTGCTAAGTATAAAGTGTCAGCAGTTTTTAGAGCTGTCGCCATGGCTTTTAGATTTTTTTCTTTCTTAGAATCAATCTGCCAATCCATCTTAAAATCATCATCAACATGAACAGAACCTTGCTTAGAATCTAAATCACGAACATGCCCAACAGATGCGATTACAGTGAAATCGCTTCCTAGATATTTTGAAATAGTTTTTGCTTTTGCTGGCGACTCAACAATTAATAAATTCATTTTCTCTCCTTATTATTTAGATTTTCTATACTATAAAGAGATTTTATTTATTTTCAACTACAATTTAATTTACCCCTTAAATTACATTTTTTTTCTTTACAATCAAAACATAATTAGTTATAATAATATTAGCTTAACTGTGTTAGGCTGTGGTTTTATACCCACTTATATACAGCGATTTTCGGCAATCGTATTTGCCGTATTCTAGTCTTTAGGGACTGGGATACGGTGTTATGTCCAGTCCTTTCGGGGATAAAGACATCGTAGCCAACTGTATATGGTGTATAAAATCCCAGTCCGCTTTTTAAGGCGGATTTTTTTATAAAAAAGGGGAGTTATCATGTACATAAAAAGATCTATTAGAAAAAGTTTTGCTTTATTTTTATCTTGTTTTATTCCAAATAGACATTGGAGAAAAAAATTAAAACGAGCAATAATAAATGATGAAAAAGATAGAAAATTAGACAAAAAAATGAAACTAGGTGCTTTATATAGTGTATGGGATGGAGAAGAATTATTAGAGGCTTCTATAAAATCTATCAGAAAAAATGTTGATTACATAACCGTTGTTTGGCAAGAAAAATCTTGGGTGGGAACTCAATGTTCAAAAGAACTGATTCCACTTCTTAAAAGATTAAAAAAAGAAAAAATGATAGATAGCTATATTGAATATAAAGTTAAAAATACTACTCCAGCACGAAATGAAAAACTGAAAAGACAGGTTGCTTTGGATGAGCTAAAAAAAGCAAAATGCTCGCATTTTTTGATACTAGATGTTGATGAATTTTATATTCCAAAACAATTAAAAAAAGCAAAGGCTTTGATTGTAGAAAAAAATATTAAATATTCAGCTTGTACTTTTTATAATTACTGTTTAAAACCAACTTATAGGGATTTAAATATAGCTGGATTTTCGGTTCAGTTTATAACTAAATTAGAAAAAAATACTAAAATAGGAACAAAAGATAGATGTTGTGTAATTGATCCTACTCGAATTACCTCGTTTAAAAATAAAAAAGTATACTATTTCGATAATTTACAAATGCATCACATGGCTTTTGTTAGAAAAGACTTAAAAAGAAAATTACTTAATTCTTCAGGGGTGAGAAGCGGAAAGCAAGAACGAATTAAACTCTTTGAGAAATTATCAAAATTAAATGATAGAAATATATTAAAAAATGGTTATATAAAAGTTTCTAATATATTTGGAATTAAATTTTAGTTAAAAATAACCTTGAAATTGTTAGGGTTTCTATAAAAACTATTTTTTAGACCATTCGGAATCTGGATGATTTTCCGCAAGGATTCTTTTTATATTTTCTGCTTGTTGTGGCAAGTGAATCGCACTATAAATCTCAGTCATTCTAAAAAGCGCCTCAGGTCGCATAATACTTCTTTCATTAACTTTCTAGCGATAAACATTTCTTTTCCCGCCAAGTAATTTTTCAGCATTACTATTTTTGCTTTTACATTTTTAGCATAAGCACTTTCCGGAAATTTCTCCTCCAAAAGTAACATAGTTTTTAGAGCTTCAACTGTCGCGATTTGTTCTCGCCTAACATCAGAAATCTGATCATAATAAATCATAGATTTTAGATACAATGCATAATCAACATTTTTATGGGAAGGATGCAGTCTTAGAAAATGATCGATTGTTTGAACCGCATCAACATGCTTGTCTCCTTTGAAGTAAACATAGCCTGCCATTATCATTCCTTGGGCGGCGAGTTCAGATTCTGGGTGCTGTCTTTCTATTTCTATAAACTCAATCGCCGATGCATTCCAATTTGTATCATCAGCATATTCAACTGCTTGATTGTAAATTTCGTCAGCTGTTCGTTCTTCAACTCTTGGATCGTCAGGACCGCATCCAAATAGAAACAATACGGGCAAAATAAAAAGTATTTTTTTCATTGTTTTTCTCTCATTTTTCTATTAGTATAAATTAAAGAAAAAAAAAGAAAAGAAAAAAATGACAGAATTACTATTAGGAACTTTCGTCGGAGCTTTAATCGGATTTTTAGGAAAATGGTTAGAGGACAAAAGAAATGAAAAGTCACAAGTTTTGAATTTTCTAATAGGAATTAAATATGAATCCGATATGTTGTATCAGTCTTTTAAAAATGATTCATTGCCATATATTGAAAAAGCTGAAAAAAATGAAGAACTCATTGATATTGCCATGACTCAACCTATTCATAATTTATTTTCTTACTATGATAATAATACATCTTATCTTCCTTTTATAAGAAACAATGAACTCTTAAAGACTATTTTTAAATTTTACCATTCTTCAAAATGTCTAGTTGATATTATGGTTAGTTATCATGGAAAAGAAACACCTTTTAATTCAAAACAAATTATAGTATATAAAAATAAAGTTCTAGAAGAATTTGATGTTTTATCAAATTTTCTTACAAAAGAAATCTTAAAATTAGAAAAAAGTAGATGGATATCGCTTTTTAAATTGAAAAGAAGAAAATGAGTTTTTTTAAATCTGTCTTTTTAACTTCTGGATTAACGATGTTGAGTCGGGTTTTGGCGTTTTTTCGTGATCAGGTTTTAGCATTTTATCTCGGAACGAGCGGAATCGCCGATGCATTTTTTCTAGCATTTAGATTGCCCAATATCCTCCGCTCAATGTTTGCCGAAGGTGCTTTTCAGTCTGCATTTGTTCCGATTTTATCTCGCCTTGGATTTAGCACAAATCGCGGAAAAGAATTTATAAACAGAATTTTAATTCTACTATTTTTAATGACACTCGGAATCGTTTTAGTCGGTGAAATTTTCATGCCAGAAGTACTAAGATTGCTCGCTCCAAAATTCCCAAACGAGACATTTCAAATCGCTGTCATACTAGCACGATGGATGTTTCCATACATAATTATTGTCTCATTAGTATCATTTTCAGTATCAATTTTACAAGTTCAAAAACGATTTTTTCTAGCAGGATTATCGCAAGTTATTTTCAATGCGGGCTTCGTCGCTTTGATTCCTATTTTTGTAAACTTGACTCAAAACCCAGCATTGGCAGGAGCGTTTTCGGTCATGACAACAGGAATAATTCAAGTTTTATTTTATCTAGTTTTTGTAAAAACCCATGCAAAAATTTCTAAACCAATTATTAGATTTCCAAAAACAATCCGCATCTTTTTTCAAAAATTCACCCCCGGAATTTTCGGCAGTAGCATTTACTACATCAACACATTAGTTTCAACTGCATTTGCCACGATATTCACTGGCGGATTATCCATTTTGTATTATGCAACGAGATTATTTCTGTTGCCAGTTGGAGTTTTAGGAGTAGCTATAAACAGTGTGCTTCTTCCATTTTTATCAGAAAGTTTAACTAAGAATCCTAAGCAAGCGGAAGGGCTTTTTGGGAAATCCATTTTAGCTTTATTGTGGCTTGGGCTTCCGATTAGTTTAGGGTTTTTCTTTCGTGCCACTCCGATTATTTCATTGCTTTTTGAACATGGAGCATTTGATGCAATGGCGACATTAAAGACAAGCATCATGCTTCAAGTTTTTTCATTAGCTATAATTCCTACTATGATTTCAGGAGTCTTAACAACTTTATTTTATGCAAAAGGAGATACAAAGACTCCTGCGAGTTTGTCCGTTTGGTTTTTTGTAATTCATGTTTTTTCATTGATAATTTTGACTAACTTCTTTGGAATGTTCGGACTTGCTGGAGCTGTTGTTATAAGTCAGTGGGGGCGACTGCTGATTCTTTCTGTTGTTTGGATTCAGAAATATAAACTCTTTCCGCAAATAAGAAAAATCTCACTTTTGAAAATTATTTTGCTAAATCTAATACTTGGAATCGGACTTTATATAACAAAACAAAATAATCTGGGGAGTTTGAGAATACTAGCTGATATTGCAATCGCCGGAATATCTTATTTCACTTTTTCGTTTATATTGGGAATGTTTAAGTTTTTAAAAAAATAATTATTTTTCTAATGATTTAGTTATTTCTAACAATTTTGTTAAATCAGGTTTTTCAGTAATAAGCTTTATATTTTCATCAACAACTTTTTTTGACCAATCCCACCACTTGATTTCTAAAAGTTGATAGATTGCTTCATCATCAAATCTTTTTTTCAATTCTTTTGCTGGATTTCCTCCAACTATTGTATATGCAGGCACATCTTTTACAACGACAGATCTAGCCCCTATTACAGCCCCATCTCCTATTTTAATTCCAGGCATTATCATAGCCTCAGTTCCTATAAATACATCATTTCCAATAACAGTATTTCCTTTTGAAATATATCCTGATTTCCCACCTTTGAACTTATCGCTAAAATAAAAAGTATAAGTAGAAGTCCAATCAGGTCTATGCCCTTGATTTCCAGACATCATAAAAACTGCACCAGAACCAACAGAACAGTATTTCCCCATAATTAATTTATCTTCCTTTGGATTATTTGGATTAGAATATCTAACGCAATCTTCGAAATTCTGATTGTGATAAATACCAGCGTAATAAGAATAATCTCCAACCTCTATATGAGGATGTTTTATTCCTTCTCCATCAATTCCTTCATTTATTATATATCCAAAAAATGGTGTTTTAGCCATAGTATTCCTTTTTTATTTCAAATCTTTTTTTAGACAACATTCGCTAAGAGCTTCAGTGTATTTCTTAAAAGAGCCTTTTTTCTTTCCTTTGATTCCCCAAAGTTTCCAAGCTCCGTCTTTCTTTTTCATTCTTTCAGTAACACAAATTTCTTTTGATTTAGTATTGTTTAATTTCTCACAAATTCCAATCACAAGCTGTTTATTTCCACCGTCTTTTTTTTGCTTTTCTTTTATTACAAAAGCATTAGAAGAAAGCGAAAAACCTAAAATCCCTAAAAATATAATATATCTCATTTTTTTCCTTATTTACATTGTTACCTAGTAAACTAGCAAAAAAAGATTAAAATTACAACTATAAATTCAAAAATAGTTTTATTGACTCAGGAAGGAAGATTTTATACATTACTTAAATGAGACGAATTTTACTTTTTTTGAAAAGACTGATTGGGAGAGTCTCAGGAACATTTCCTAAAAAAGACAGCGAAGCCCCTGCTCCAAAGCCTAGAAAAAAACAATGCCTTATTATTGCAGGACCAAATGGATCTGGGAAAAGCACCTGTGCTGATGCTATTGTTCCTACTGAGATGAAAATAGCAGAATTTGTAAATGCCGATAAAATCGCCGCAGGTCTTTCTCCTTATAACCCAGAAGCTGTTCGTTTTACCGCAGGAAAATTATTAGTTAATAGAATCGATCAATTAATAACCGCTCATCAAAATTTCGCCCTAGAAACGACACTCGCTCCTCGTGGATTAGTTCATTTAATAAAACGAATGCAAAAAGAAGGCTATGTTGTAACACTATCATTTTTATGGCTTAGTTCTCAAAAACTAGCAAAGGAACGAGTGAAAACAAGAGTTGAAGCAGGCGGACATCATATACCTCATAGAGAGATTTACAGACGATACAAAAGGGGTTTAGATAATTTATTTAAAATTTACTTGCCTTTTGTAAATTATTGTGCGATTTATAATGCATCGGGATTCCCTCCTGAAATTGTAGCGAGATATACAGACGGTGCATTAGTAGAAATGCTAGATGCATCATTATTTAACGCGATAAAAGGATCACTAGATGACAAAGGGCCAAAAGAAGTTATTTAATCAGATTGAGCGAGGCGTAAAGGCAGGTGCTGAAACTGTTATAGAAATAGCAGAAAGGACGAAAACTCCTATTGTTGTTTCATGCCCTAACGGAGAAATTAAAAAACTCACCCCTGCCGAAGCAAAAAAAGTCCTAGAACAATCTAAAAAAAAATCTTCTTAAAACAAAGTTCTTTCGCAACTAACAAAAGCTACAATTTAATTATTTTAATTGTCCCATTAACATTCAGGGAGTTATTTTGTTTTTCAACCCAAGAAAAAGATGTTTTTTTATCTAAATTTTTAGCCTGAAGAACAACATGTTTTTCCATATTTTCTTTTTTAGGAATTGCATAAAAAGCAGAAGTTTTCGGGTATGTAAAAGCTCCCTCAAATGTAATTTGTAATTTTTCTCCATTCAAAGTTATCAAAAGTGGAGCATTTTTATTTAAGTCTGTTTTTACCTTTCCTGTTTCATCAGAAAGAATCAATTCTTCTAAAGTATGTTTTTTCAAAACCCCTGTTGTTCTGGGCATACTAAGCTGTTCTGTTGCCTGCCCTTGCTCTTTTTTACTTAGTCCAAACCCACTCAACAAAGAGGCAATATCTCCTGTTTTAGCACTTAAAATTGAGTCTAAATCAACATGATATTCCAGCTTAGCTTTTGCATAATATTTATGTCCCTCAACATTTGCAGAAAACTCAGCATTTACTAAAACTTTATGAGTTGGAGACATTTCAGAAGCTACTGCTTCATTAACTTTTTTTGTAGCATCTAGTCCATCAGCAAAAGCATTTTGTAATTCTTTTACAGATCCCATTATTTCTCCGAAATCAAGACCAAAGATATTTTTTTTATTCATTTTTTTTCCTTCTAAAAAAGCTCTCTATAAAAGAGAGCTTTTTTTATAACTATTTAATAATTTTATGTTTTAATCCGCCTGTCCATTTGCTTCCAGAATAGAGAATTATTTTAACTATATATTCATCAGAAGATGTTGGAGAAAAAGTAAATTGATCTCTTGTTTTTGTGGTTGTTGACGCTAGTGGTTCTCCATAGCAAGAATTATCTGTTTTACATTGAGATAATTTGTAAAGATACATATTTGGATAACCAGTTCCTACTGCTTCAAAACTATATGTGTTAAGGCTGTTTAACTTCGCATAGAAATAACGGATATTGTCTTCTACAGTAAGTGGAGTCGTGTTTGCTGTTTTATAAAGTAGAGTAGGATTTACAACTATCGCTGTTTTAGGTGTTTTTCCATCCCCACTAGTTCTTGTTAATGATGTAGATTTTAAAGAATTAAATGATAAATTCTTCATTTTATCACATGCAGTTAGAGCAAGAATCGCACTTGCTGAGATAAGTATATTTTTAAATTTCATGATGTTTCCTTTCTTTTTCATTCTCTTTTATTAAAAGAACTTATATAAAAACTATCAACTCTTAGATTTAATTGCAATAACAAAATTTATTGTTTTTTTATTTTTTTGGCTCAATTCCATTTTGTGTGTGTCTCGACCTCTCCCGCAAGGGGAGAGGCGGAGACCGAGTTTGAAAAATAGATTTTACTCAGCAACTTTAATGATTCGCAAAGAAAGTAATGAGAAAAGAAAAAATTATTGAGAATTTCGTCGCCTCTCCCCTTGCGGGAGAGGGACAGGGTGAGGGGTAAAAAACACATATAGTTTAGAAAAGAGCCTTAAATTTTAAACTTAGAAGTAATTCGTTCTAAAAAATGCTCTAACATTATTTCTGTTTCTCGTTCCGTTTGAGCTCTAATTAAAATCTGATTTATTTCACCAACAACAGAATTAGCAAATCCATCTTCCAGAATTTTCCCTGCCTTCACATAAAGAGAAATAATTTTATCGAAAGACGCATAAAGAAATTTCCTAGAAAATTCAGGAGTAAAGTTTGAACTCTCACTAATCTCAAAACCAGACTGATACATCCCCTCTGTTCCATATAAAAGCCAATTAGAATTAAATCCTAATTCTTTCAATTTTGATAAAGCATTCGCTGACGGCTTAGTTTTTCCATATTCATAATTTTGCATAGTAGCCTTGCCAACTCCCAGCAATTCCGCCATTTCAATCTGAGTTTTACCTAGCTCTTTTCTAATTAATTTCAATCTTTCTTTCATAAAATTTGTTCTTCCTGCTTTTTTATGTATTTTTTACTTGCAAACATATTTTATTGTGTTAAAATATAATTACAACCTAAAAATAAATGTTATAGTAAAACTAAATAATGATTAAACAAATTTTAAGAAGATTTTTTAGAGATTTTTAATCAGTTTCAGTGGAATTGGGTATGACCCATTTTTACTTAAATTGTTAAAAAGCACAAAAAAAACTTAAAAGTTGTTTATCCAAAAATAATAAAACTAGTAAAAAAATAAACAAAAATATTAGATTAGTATTTAGTTTTACTATATTAATAAAGGAATTATATATGAATACTAGAACTGAGTCAACCATAGATAGGTATATCGGCGAAAGAATCAAATTTTTTCGCAAAAATTCCCGCATGTCTCAAAAACAACTCGCAGGCGAAATAGGAGTCTCGTTTCAACAGCTCCAAAAATACGAATCAGGCGAAAATAGAATTACTGCAGGAAGATTATATAAAGTTAGTAAAATTTTAGAAATCTCAATGGAAGTTTTTTGTGACAAAAAAGAAGAGGAGAAAATTTTTATAAATGACATCCAAACAACCAGATTTTTGAGATCATATTACAAACTCCAACCTCAATCAAAAATCACATTATTGTCTTTTATAGAAAGTTTCTAAAGTAAATCTAAATATATATTATTGATATTTTTAAAAGTTTTTCTTAGAGATTTTTTCGTTTTTTGAAACTTCGTGTAAAACACGGAGTTTAAAAAAACGGAAAAATAAATAGAAAAAAATTAAAAAGAGCAATCAACAATAGAGTTGTTAATTTAATATCGATTAAAAAAATTAGAATATCTATTTAGATTTACTTATAATGGGGAATTATGTTGCTAGGCTCCCCGAACCTCACTTAAAAGGATCATTTTCTAATAAGAATTTGCGCTTATGGATGCCAATTAGGCAGCCAATTTAAGCTGACCATCGCTGTTTTCATTTACAACTATTTGGTTTGAAACCGTTTTACGAGAGTTGTCTTACTCGGACATAACACAATTCTTTATTACTTCATGTCGATAGCTATTTTGTCCCCTCAAATGGTGGAGACACTGGGTACCGCCCCCAGGTGCAAAAAGTCTATTACAATCTAGTCTCTTAATGTCATAGTCATTGCTGACATACTAAATATAGAGATAAAACGACTAAAAATCAAGTATTAAATAGAAAATGCATAACATCTCCGTCAGAAGTGATGTATTCTTTCCCAACGCTTTGAAGTTTTCCAACAGATTTTGCTCCTGCCTCGCCATTGTTTTCTACATAATCTTTGTAAGAAATAACCTCAGCTCGAATAAATCCTTTTTCAAAATCCGTGTGAATTTTTCCTGCTGATTGGGGAGCAGACATGCCTTTTTTTATAGTCCATGCATGAGTTTCTTTTGGTCCAACAGTAAAATAAGTTGCCAAATTTAGTAATTCATAACCTGCCTTAATTATTTTATCTAGTCCAGTTTCACTCAATCCTAAATCATTTAGAAAATCATTTTTATCGTTTTCATCTTTCAAAAGTGCGATTTCTTTTTCAATTTCCACAGAAATAATCTGAGCTGTTTTGTGTTCTTTTTTTATATCATTTGAAAAAGCATTTCCTGTTGATGCAGAATCTTCATCTACATTGCAAACATAAAGAATCGGCTTCTGGGTTATTAGAAAAAAAGATTTAGCAATTGCTGTTTCATCTTCATCAAGCTCAACATTGCGAATCTGAATTCCATCGTTTAAGTTCTCGCGAATCTTTTCTGCAACTGTTAGAAATTCTTGTGCATCTTTATCATTTCCGCGAGCTTTTTTTTCTAGCGATGCAATCTGTTTTTCAATCGAAGATAAATCCGCTAAAAGTAATTCTGTCTCTATGATTTCTTTGTCGCGAATTGGATCAACAGCTCCCTCTGTATGAGTAATATCAGTGTCTTCAAAGCATCGCAAAAGATGAATAATTGCATCTACTTCTCGTATGTGCGAGAGAAATTTATTTCCTAATCCTTCGCCTTTTGAAGCACCTTTTACGAGACCTGCTATATCTACAAATTCTAATTGAGCAGGAATTATTTGAGCGGAATTTGCTATGTTTTTCAACACTTCTAAACGAGCATCAGGCACTGCAATTTTCCCAACATTTGGTTCTATTGTGCAGAACGGATAGTTCTCCGCCTGAGCCGAAGCAGTCTTTGTTAGTGCATTAAAAAGCGTAGATTTCCCTATATTCGGCAACCCTACTATCCCACATTTAAATCCCATAATAAATTTCCTATATTAATATTGGTGATTGCTTTTTGCACTCATAATGCACAATTTTTCAAAAAGCAGAGCCAAAAACGGCTGATGCTTTTCTTAAATTATGCCAATTCGTTTGAAAATAACATATCAAAATATGTCATCTTTCAATACGATAAGTACAAAAACCGTTCGTTTCACTCGAATTTATCTTAAAATCATTTACCCCGTAAATAATTTTTTAACGATAAACCAATCACTCCCGTCGGTGAAACTCTCTTTTTTTATTTTGTAACTTTAATTTATAAAATAAGTTTATTTTTTTCCCTAAAACCTTCCAAGCAATGTAAAAAAGATTTGTTTTTGAAAGACCATTTTAATTGGAAAGGCTATAATATCTTTTTGGAATTTTTTTGGTATTCTCACGAAATCTTTTTCAGTGGTAATTAGTGTTAAATTTTCTTTTTCGGCACGATTTTTCAATCGCTTTAAATCACTAGTTTTGTAATTATAATGATCTGGAAAAGAATGAGTTTCAATTACTCGTGTTCCTAAATTCGTCAAACTTTCATAGAATTTTTCAGGTCGTCCAATTCCTGCAAAAGCTAAATATCTTTTTCTCATATCAGGGATTTTTTCAGGGGCAACATCGGCGAAAAAAACAGGAACTCTTTTGTTTATTTTTTTAGCTAATTTAGTTTTATCTTTTCCAACAATCACAACTGCATTTGCTCGTTTTAGTCCAGAAGAAAGTGATTCTCGCAAGCGACCAATTGGCAATCCCATTCCATTTCCTATGCCAACTTTTCCGTCAAAAACTAGTATTGAAAAATCTTTGCGAATTGATTTATTTTGAAATCCGTCGTCCATGACTAGTATGTCCGCGCCTGCCCTAATAGCCATTTTAGCGATATTTTTTCGATTTGCACCGACCCAGACAGTAGTATATTTAGACAACATTAGAGGCTCATCGCCGACTTCTTTTGCAGTGTGATTTTTGTCTATTTTTATGTTTTTGAGTCGCCCGCCGTATCCCCTAGAAATTATATGTGGATTTTTTCCCTTAGTCTGAAAATATCTAATTATTTCAACCGCGAGCGGAGTTTTTCCTGTTCCACCGACCATTATATTTCCGACACAAATTACGGGAACAGCAGTTCTATATGAAAGCACTAATTTCATGCGAATCTTAGTCCCAAGAAAATACAACCACCCAATCGGCGCCAGTAATTTTAACAAAAATCTAAATACTTTTTTCATTATTTCTTTCTTAACCACGGTAATTTTAATACAGCAAAGCCGTATTGTTATCGCCAAAATTTTCAATTACAAATTCAGTCTATCACCCTCCCCTTGTGGGAGGGTCAAAATAGCTCTGCTATTTTGGGGAGGGGTCGCTTTTTAATTTTTATCTAAGTTCAATTCTGTTTTAATTTTATCTGTATCAATTCCTGCTTTTTGCATTTTCTCTTCAGCTTGCTCAATAACTTTCCCACAAAACTTTTTTAGAAATTTATCATGCTCACAGTGTTTCATTCGTGAAGTATAAACTCTTTTATATTCAATTGGAATCCAAGTTTTTATATCTGCAAGATTATGTTGAATTTGCAATTGAATTTTATCTATTGATTTTGCAAATTTAGCTTCATTCGTTTTTAGCTCTTCAAACTCATTAAAAAGCTCAAACAATTCTTGTCCTAATTTAGGAGGAAGCATTTTTTGTAATTGCACAATAGCTTTTTGCTCGTCTTCTTCTTTTGTTTCTTTTCTTTTGCTTTTTTCAAAAGCTGGAATATCACCGTTTATAATTTCAACCAAATCATGATAAATAATCATTTTTAAAACTTTTAAGATATTTATTTTATTTTCCACTTTTTCGTGGACTAATATAGCAATTAAACTCATGTCAAAAGTATGCTCCGCAACACTTTCTTGTCGTCCATTTGAAGACCAGCTATGTCTTAATTCAAATTTTAATCGCTCGGTTAATTTTAAAAAATCTAATATCTTTATAATATCTGTCATTTCTTTCCTTATGTTTTTTTACCCCTCCCCAAAATAGTAAGAACTATTTTGACCCTCCCACAAGGGGTGGGTGATAAGTCAGGATTGCTATGCAATAATTTTCTTTAAGAGTATTTATTCTCGGCTTTTTCGTTTTAGGCTTCTCGGTTGCGGGAGAATTTTCGGAAGGTTATTTTCGCTATCAACTTTTTGAATTTCATCGATCAATATCTTTTCAATTTTTAATTTCGTAGCTTTTTTTTCTATTTCATTTTGCTTCACAAAAATAGGTTTTCCTATATTAATTTTTACTTTTGAAAATGGACGATAAACAATATAGCGATCCCAAGAACCAAAAATTTTAGCTGTTTTTGAAGATGGAGAAAAAGGAATAATAGGAACATTTAATCGCCCCGCAAAAAACAAAAGGCTATCCGTAGTCAACCTCATTCTCGGACCCGTCGCTCCGTCAGGAGTCATAGCAACAGTCGTTCCTTTTTTTAATGCCCGTATAATTCCTAGTCCTGCCATCGCTCCTTTTTTCTTAGAAGATCCAATAATTGGTTTTACTCCAAATTGACCACAAATTTCTTGCATAAGCCGTCCATCTTTATGATCCGAAAATACCGCCGCACCCGACTTATTCTTAAAGTTTTTCAACCAAAAATAAGGCAAAACAAACGACCTGCCATGCCAAAGAGAAATCAAAACAGGCTGATTTTTATCTGTAAATTTTCTAATGTTTTCAATGCCTGAAATTTCAAACCTATAAGTCATATTTAGCAGTCGCACAATAAAGGCAATTATTCTCGCCATAATAATTTGCACCCAAGTTTTAGAAAAAAGTTTTTTAATGTAGCTCACCAAACCGTCCTGTTTTTGTTAATTTGTTTTTGTTTTTTTCTTTTAGCTCTTCTGATTTTTTTATGTTTATTGCTGAAACTTCCTTGCGATTTGATTTATCTTCTAACAGTTGTTCAATATATAAAGATTGAGATGGAAATGCAAATGCTCCTCCTGATTTCTCAACTATTTCTTTAATGTTCAGCACTAGCTCTTCTTTTGCAATCAAATAATCTTCCCATTCTCGTGTAGCTGAAAAACAATAAACCAAAACTGAAATTGCCGAAGACTTAAATGCGTCTAATCGAACTTGAATTGGAGAAACAGGAGGCTGAGAATATAATTTATTATTTAATATAAAACTCTCTATTTCATTCCGAATATATTTTAATTGCTTAGCCGTTGTTCTGTATTCTAATTCAATTTTCCAAGAAATCAATCTGTTGTCCCTGTCCGAAAAATTAACAACTGCAGAATCTGCTAAATCAGTATTAGGAACATAAACTGGCGACTTATCAAAACGACGAATTAAAGTTGAACGAAAGCCTATATTTTCAACAATTCCATCGATATTTTCTAAATGAATTATATCTCCAACCTTAAATCTTTTTTCAGAAACAATCGCTAATCCTGATAATATATTTTTAAATAAATCCTTAGCACCAAGAGCTATCGCCATACCAAAAAGCCCAAGCCCTGCGATGATTGGAGCTATTTGAACGCCCCACATTTCTAACACACTTGCGAAACCAACTAATGCAAGAATTATTTTCAGCAATCGCACAACCCAATCTAAAATAGCGACATTTAACCTAGCAACTTTGTTGAAAAAATAAGCCATTGGATGAATCAAATTGTAAATGATCCAGAAAAACGCAATGCTCCCCAGTGAAGTAAACAAAGGTACTTTATACCTTAATTCTAAATCTGGCAGAGCATATTCTAAAGCTACATAAATCCCTAAAATAACAGGAATAAATCGAATGGGCTGTTCTAATTCTATTAAAATTTGCTTTTTTATTTTGCCTTTTCTGAGAATAAACCATTCGATATTTTTCAAAATTATTTGTGTTAATAAAGAGCGAATAACTAAGAAAAAACCAAAAATTAAAAAAGCCCCAACAAAACGGAAAAACAAATGCTCCTGTCCTATTGAAAGAACCTCCCGAACAATAGATAAAAACTGCATCGCCCCTTGAGTTAAAGTTTCAATAAAATTATTAGTAAATATAAATCCCATTAGTTCCCTTTTTTTAGAATATTTAATATTCCTTATGTGAAAATAATACCATAATTCTTTTTAGAATTCAATCAAAAAAAATAATTTTTTACCATGTTGACAGACTACCGTATTGTGTATTACAATCGGTATGAGAGTAAAAGTATCCTTTTACTCTCATACTCCACCGAAAGGGTAAATTAAACATAAAAAAAAGGACAATCATGTATTCTATAAATACAAATTTTAATGTTATTTTCAAGGCGATTAGCTATAAAACACGAACTGATATTTTGAAATTAATAAGTAAGCAAAACAACTTATGCCTTATGGATTTAACTGAAAAATTAAAAATGGGAAAGCAAACTCTTGAATTCCATCTTAAAATTTTAAAAAGTGCAGGACTTATTATTTCTAAAAGAAGCAAAGAAAAAATTCTTCTAAGCTGTAATAAAAAACAAATAAATTCATGCTTTAAGGAATTTACAAAATTCATAAATTAGCAATTAACTTCTTTCGTATTAAGTGTTTGCCCTCTGTTGTAAGGTTGCTTTTTTGAGTATGAGAGTAAAAGGATACTTTTACTCTCATACTCGAAAATTGAATAAATAAAGCTCTTGTTTTTTTGTAAAAAATCTCTATATTTACTATAATAAAAAAAGGAGTTTGATGATGTGTAAAAAAAACAAATCAGAAAAAATAGATATTGAAAAAAAAGTAGGTATTGAAGAAATTCAAAAACAGTTAGATACAGCAAACGATAATTATTTGCGAGCAGTTGCTGAGGTGCAGAATGTAAAGCATCGAGCTTCATTAGATGTGCAACGAAAATCACAGATTACACTAGAAAATTTCGCTAAGGATTTGTTGCCAGTTTTAGATAATTTTGATAGAGCGATGCAGTCTATAAATCGTGAAAAAGCGACTGATGATATGAAAAACTTATTAGTGGGAATTGATTTTATTTATCAGGATTTATTGAAAGCAGTTGCTCGAAATGGAATTACTCAGATTAACAAAATTGGAGTTGATTTAGATCCGAAACAACACAAAGCAATTGAGGCTAAAAAAGGAAAGACAAATACGGTTTTAGAAATTAAACAAGCAGGATATATGCTACATAATCGTGTTATCCGCGAGGCTATGGTTGTGGTGGGGGAGTAGATGATTTTAGATGTTATTTTAGAAAAAAAAGAAAATGTTTATGATGGATACAATCCAATTGATGATTGTTTTTTTAGATTAAAATTTACTAATAAAAACAACAGCAACACTTTTTCTCGCGAAGTAATTAGAAGAAAAGATGCAGTCGGTATTTTATTACATAATAAAAAAAATGATTCTCTAATCTTTGTTAGACAATTTAGAGCTGGAAATTTTGTAAAGGAACTGAAGAAAACTTCACTGGAAATTCCTATTGGTCTTATAAAAAAAACTGATAATTTAAAAGAAATTGCAATCAAGGAAACAAAAGAAGAAACAGGATTAGACATAAAATCCCTAGAAAAAATCAATTCTTTTTACCCTGAAATAAGCAGTTCTTCTAGGCAGATTCATTTGTTTTATTCTCAAATAAACACAGAAGAAATTCCGACAAAGGCTGGACTAGAATCAGAAGACGAATTTATTTTTGTTGAAGAGATTTCTATAAAAGAATCAAAAGAAATGCTCTTAAATGGAGACTTTGATAGCTCACATACATCAATCGCATTGTCTTGGTTTTTCTTAAACAATAAGGACAAAAAATGACAGAAATTAAAACACGGATTTCACACCAAGCTAATGGAAGAATTGCAGAACTCTTAGTAGAAATAGAATTATTAAAAAGAGGCTGGCTTGTAGCAAATATAAATAATTCGATAAAAAATGCACTTGCCTTTGATATAATTTCCGTAATTGATTCTAAAAAAATTGGAATTAGAGTTAAAAGCTTTCAACAAAAACATCATGGAGCTCAATACAATGCAAAGGAAAATTTAAGCCCTTTTATAAACCTTCAAAAAAAAGATGATTTTGTTATAATTGTTAGAAAAAATAACAACGAAACATATGATCATTTTATAATTCCTACCTACATTGTTGATAAACAAATAAAAAAAGACTTTAATCTTTTTGTTTCCAATGGAGTAAAAAATGGAAAGTGGGATAAAAAAACAAAAACAAAAGAACATAAACATCGTTTGCTTGTGTTTAAAACAACTCGCAATAAAAAAGGGTTAGAAGATACCTGGAATAAATATATGAACAATTGGGACATATTACTTAAATAAAAAAGGAACAAAAATGACAGAAATAAAGACACGGATCTCACCATCGCCGACAGGTTCAGCGCACCTTGGAACAGCACGAGGAGCAATCTGGAACTATATTTATGCGAAAAAAATGAATGGGAAATTCGCTCTTAGAATAGAAGACACAGACCGCGATCGCTTTTTCCCAGAAGCAATAGAAGTATTTAAGAAAGACTTAAAATGGCTAGGAATTGAATGGGATGAATATGTTCCTTCTCAGTATGCAAATAGAAAAAAACATGTCGCCGTTGCAAATGAATTACTAAAAAAAGGAATGGCATATAAATGTTTTTCAACTAAGGAAGAAATTACAACTGCTCGAGAAAATGCAAAATCTAAATCGTTTAAGTTCAAAAGCCCTTGGAGAAAAATTGCCGAATCCGACCATCCAAATTTGCCTTTTTCGATTCGTTTGAAAACTCCTGAAAATACAATAATTGCTGTGGACGATATTATTCGTGGGCATGTAGAAATCAATACTAAGGAACTTGAAGACTTAATTATTGTGCGATCCGACGGCATTAGCCCTACATATAATTTAAGTGTGGTTGTTGATGATCATGATATGAATGCGACTCATGTTGCTAGGGGCGAAGAGCATTTTGTAAATACTTTTAAGCAAAAAATGATCTACGAAGCCATGGGATGGACAGTGCCACAATTCGCACATCTCCCCCTTGTTTTAGCACCTGCAGGACAAAAAGGAAAGTTATCTAAACGACATGGAGCCGTTGGAGTTGGAGACTATAAAGACAAAGGATTTTTGCCTGAGGCACTTTTTAATTATCTCTTAAAGCTCGGTTGGGGACACGGAAACGACGAGATAATTTCTAAAAAACAGGCGATAGAATGGTTTGATTTCAAAGATGTTTCTAAGGCAGGAATGCAGTTTGATTTGAAAAAACTAGAATCACTAAATGCGCATTATATTCGAGAAAAAGACGATTCGAAATTGTGCAAAGTTGCTATTCCTTTTTTTGAAAAACATATTTCTCGTGAGCTTTCTGAAGATGAAAAAAAGACTCTTTTGTTGGCAATTCCCGACTTAAAGACTCGAGTAAAAACTCTTGTCGAAATGGCAGAATTAGGAGCGTTTTTATTTATAATTTTCCCTATGGATTCTAAGGCTGAAAAGATTCTTCAAAAACCGATTCCGATTATTGATAGTGAAGAAAAAATTACTCCGCAAAATGCTCTTTCTGATTTTGTAAAAGGTGCGGAAAATTTAACTTGGACTCGTGATGCTTTGAATGATTATTTTAACAACCATACTGAGAAACTAAATGTGAAATTAGGAAAGTTATTGCAACCACTTCGTGCTTTAATCTGCTTTTCAACCATCACCCCACCACTTTACGAAGCTATGGTTTTATTAGGGAAAAAAGAATGTTTAAAACGACTAAAATTAAATTAATTGTTGGGCTTGGGAATGTCGGGGCGAAGTATGTTTTAACTCGTCATAATGTCGGTTTTTTATTTATCGATGCATTAGCTAGTGTAAACAATTTCGGAAATTTCAAAGCTAAATTCAAAGGGGAGTTTTCAAAAGGAACGATAGATTCTCAATCAACTATTTTACTAAAACCTCACACTTTCATGAATCTTTCTGGGCAGTCAGTTCTTCCTGCTATGCAATTTTTCAAAATAAAACCTGAAGAAATTTTAGTAATTCACGACGATATAGACTTAAAATTCGGCGAAGTAAAAACTAAACTTGGTGGGGGAGATGCAGGACATAACGGACTAAAAGATATAACTCGTGCAATCGGAAAAAATTATAATAGAATGCGAATCGGAATCGGACGACCTGAATTTGGAGAAGTTAGTGATTTTGTTTTGCAAAAATTTTCAAAAACCGAGTTGGATAAAATTATTCTTTTAATTGAGAAATTAGTTTAGATCAAAAGATGTTAAGTTTCTTATCTCAATACCCCTCACCCTGTCCCTCTCCCGCAAGGGGAGAGGCGACGAAACACTTAATGGTTTCTTCTTTTTCTCACTGGTTTTTATGTTTCGGTTTTTTTACGAAGCATTGGGGTAAGCAAGTTTCTGGGTAAAGTCTGTTCCTTAAAACTCGGTCTCCGCCTCTCCCCTTGCGGGAGAGGTCGAGCGAAGCTCGGGTGAGGGGTAAAAATTACATTTCCATAAAACTTCATACTTTCCGATCGCATCGTAGGGGCAGACCTGTGTATCTGCCCTTGGGCGAACACATGGGTTCGCCCTTACAATATAGTAAATCTAAATAACAACGGGGCAATGTGAAAATATTTCTTTCTAATCTGACTCTTTTTAAGAACTATCTTTTGCAATTTTTTCTGTTATTTTTTCTAATTTTTCTAACACCTGGTCTTACAAGATATTTTCAAAATCAAAAAAAATTCCGATAAAAAATAGCAAAATATAGTCCTGTTCTTATTTAGATTTACTATAATATATTGAGTTTGGGCTTTCTCACCAGAAATGAGGAGTATGAGAGTAAAAGGATACTTTTACTCTCAGACAACTTTTTTCAATATAAACCGTTAAATTTGCTAAGAAAAATAGAAATTATGAATCATGATTTTTTTCAAAACTTAAAACAATTTTTCTGCAGGCTATAAACCTAGTTTTATAGCCGTTGTTTAGTTTTAGGGGCTGAGGGGTGATTTTACCCCTCCCCAAAATATCTAAAGATATTTTGACCCTCCTGTAAATGTTAAGTAATTCGATGACAGTTTTTAGAAAGCATGTTATTATGCTTAAAAAACTGAAAGGGTCGAAAAAATGAACAAAATGTT
>NBLK01000013.1 GCA_002084505.1 Rickettsiaceae bacterium 4572_127 | reverse complement strand
ATTCTTTTTATAGCCTTAGATTTTGTTAATCCGTTGAAATCAGCATTGAAAATATAGCTTCTCATAGCCCCACTTGAAAAAGCAGGGTATTTTTCGCAGAACTGTCTAATTGTTAAAAGATTAGGTATTTTGATTTTAGTTATAGGTTGCTTATCAGTCATTTTAATTACTCCTTGTTTTTGATTATAAACGAATCGTTTTGTTCGTTCTTATGGAGATTTTGACTGATTTGAGATTTTTATATAATGAGCTTTCGTATCATAGATTTTAACTTTGAATGTTCCCTTTTTATAGTTTTTTCTCTATATAGCTGGTATTGTAGTAATTTTCTTTACCTTTTTCTTTTATTATCTTTTTTAGTTCTTGTATGTCTTTTCTAAGATTTTTAGTATGCTTTTTTATATTGTCTTCATTGTATGTTGAATTAAACAGAATCTCAGTAATTATACAAATTTCATTATAGCAAGGCTTTTTAAAATCCATTATAAATCGTCTATATATTTTTTTTATAAACTCTATTTCTTTGGCATTGCTTATATGTTTTTTTCGTGAATTATTTTTATTTATGGTATTAACTAATTTATTTCGTTTTAGCTCATTATATTTTTTTCTATTCTTTAATTTCTCTATTATTTCTCCAAGCAAGAACATAAATGTTTCGTATTCTTCGTCTTTTATCATTAAATCCCAATTTATTTTGTAAGGTGGTTTGCCATTTTCGTCTAAATACATTTTATTTTTAGGATCGTTCGCATCCATATTTTCAAAACAATCTGCACCATCTGGGCTAATTTTCCCTATAAGCAAATGCATATTTAAATGCATATCTTCAAAATTTTCAATTAAAGTAGAATAATCTTTTTTAAGAGTCATTGTTGGTATTTCGCTTAGTAAAAAGAGAGGAACTGAATTTCCAATAAACGAATTAAAACAACTTGTTATATAAGTAAAAATTGAAACTAAGTTATCAGAATTTAATTTATTTAATTTCTCCCAAACAGACTTCATTTTTAAATCTGTTATTAGACAAAGGCAACTGCTAAATCCATTTAGTTTTTTTAAGTAGTATTGCCATCTTTCTTCGTCCATCTTTTCTTTTGAAAGTTTTTGTATATATTTATTTTCACTATTTTGAAGAAAATATGAATAATAAGGATTTGTCTCTGCATACTTAAATGCATCTAATATATCTTGGATTCTATTTTTTAGATTTTCAGGCAAGTATTTAGGAACTCTTGAAATTGAAGGCTTATTTAATTCTACCTTAATCATTTTCAGCTCCCAGCATTTTAAGATTCATTTTTTCCAAGACAGATTTTTTATGAGAATCGGACAGGTGTGCATATCTCTTAACCATTTGTAGAGTTTTATGTCCTAGAATATCAGCTATTTCTCCCATTGTAGCACCATTCATAGCAAGATAACTCGCCGTTGTATGTCGCAAGTCGTGAAATCTAAAATCTTTAATTTTTGAGTCCTTTCGTGCCTTTCTCCAACTTCTAGTTATATCAAACGGCTTTTGCTCTTTTTTGCTAGGAAATACCCAAATTTTACTTTTTCTACTATCATAAAGTTTTTGCATTTCTTTTAATCCATCAACAACTAACGGCAAGCTTCTTACTTCTTTGTTTTTTGTATCTTTAAGAATTACTCTTTTATTTTCTAAATCAACATTTTCCCATTTGAGAGATAGTATCTCCATTTTTCTAGCCCCAGTAGATAAAGCTAAAACCACAGCAGGATAAAGATAAGGATTATTCGCTTTTTCGCACTCTGTAAGTAAATCTACTCGCTCTTCAACAGATAAATATCTAATTCTGTGCGGAGCTTCCTTTAATTTGGAAACTTTTAAAACAGGATTATTTTCTAATAATTCCCATTCTCGCACGGCAATTCCAAAAACACTACTTAAAGCAGTTAAATATCTATTAACCGTTGAACCACTTCTTAGATTCCCTTTTTTCGTTTTTATATTTGCTATTTTGTCTCTTGCTTCTGCAATTAAAGACGGAGTAGCCTCTAATAAAGAATAATCTCCTATTAAATCTTGAAATGTTATTAAATATCTTTTCCAATCAACGGCGACTTTCGGTTTTTGTGGCAATACATATTCTAAGTATCTTTCAATCATTTCTCTAATTGTATGTTTTCTTGCCTTAATCTGCGATAAGTATTTTCCATCTTTGATTTTATTCTCTGTTCTACTCGCCCAGTTTTTAGCCTGTGTTTTTGTGGAAAAAGTAGCAGATTGAGTCGGACAGCCTTTTATACGAACCTGAGCTCTGAAAGTTATCTCATTATTTTTAGAAATTCGTTTTTCAATATAAGCCATTCAATTATTCCTTTTTCATAATTGAGAATAGACTACAACAACTAAAAACAAAAATCAACTGTTAATTAAGCAGGCGGTCAAATAGTCTCAATCATATATAAAATAAGGGAGCAAAGGTTTGTGATTTCTTCTGTGGTGCAATTGTGGTGCAACCGACTTGCAAAAAAGCAAAAAAATGAAATACACTGTAATCTGTTGTGCCTTATGATAAATAGCTCTCGTTTTTTCTTCCAACTGCACCACAGTTGCACCATAGACAAAAAAAGAGTCTCATTACTGAGACATCTTACTTCGCATAACCTTTTGAAATTACTTGTATTTTTAATGGCGGGAGTGACCGGACTCGAACCGGCGGCCTTCTGCGTGACAGGCAGACGCTCTAACCAACTGAGCTACACCCCCATTAGATTTTGATATTATATCTTATTTTTTTTAATTAGCAAGAAAAAAATGCTAGAAATGTAAAAAATTTCACAATGGTGAGTCTAGATTACCCCTCCCCAAAATAACAAAGCTATTTTGACCCTCCCACAAGGGGAGGGTGATAAGATGGAAAACACGGAAAATTCTCCTCCTAAACAACTTTTCTAAGGTATTCGCCGACAAATTTATCACCGTATTTTTCTTTTAATTCTTGTGCTAGCAGAACTTGTTTTCGTCCTGAATTAAATATCTGCAGGTAAGGTCCCAGTCCGCCAAGTCCAATGTCTAAAATCACAGACTCATTATTCACAGGGCGAGAAACCAAAATAGCATATCTAAGTTGCGGATATAATTTCCCTTGAATAAACGCCAACTCCTTCTCAGTCAAATTCCACCCAGCATAATCTTCTACCGTCGCCTGCGGATTTCTAAAGAAAATAACAGTCTGACACTGCCCACGAATCGCTCCACCAACTCCCAATTTATCAATGATATTAGGCTGTTGAAATGCGGCTAAATATGCTTGTCGTTTTTTCCTTCCCTCTTGAAGTCCTATGATAAAATTCTTTCTAAATAGCGGGTTTTCAAGCATCGGAGCAGTTTCATCTATCACAATTAAACTCGGCTGTCCTGTCTTTCCAGTGAGAGTTTGAATCCGATTCATAATATAACTAATCACCGCAGGAGCGAGAGTTTTATCACTAAAAATGTTAGTAAAATCAAATGCCGTAAATTGATTCGTTAGGTCTAAGTTGTCTGCCTTAGAATTAAAAATCGGTCCATACTGATCTTTATCAATCCATCGTTTTAGTTCTCGTCGCATCCGCCCGTTTGTTGAAAAACAAGATTTATACAGATTTTTTATTAGTCTTTGATCTTTACTCAAATAGTCAAAATTAATTGAAACTGCCCTTGCTATTTCCTCCTCAGCGAGAGCCTGTTCTTCGCTCCCCTCTTTAATTCCTGCGAACGAAATAGCCTCAAACCACTGTCGCAAAAATGCTCGATTCTCAGCCGAATCGTCAATATGCAACGGATTTAAGAATGTTTGTTTTCCATAGGATAAATCTTCATCTTTTTGATTTCCTGAGAAAGTTAAATACGATCCGCCAACTGCGTTAGTAAAAATTTCTACCCCACGATGTCTGTCAAAAAAGAAAACTTTTAGATCAGGATACCGCATAGATTGTCCAGCTAAGAAAGCATAAAGTGTAGTTTTTCCCTGACCTGTCGGACCAATAACTACTGTATGTCCCGTCGCGGCAGACTTATCATTCACATGAAATTGGAACTGATATGCCGTTCCTTGTGAAGTCGGAAAATTCGCAATACATCCATCTCCCCAGTCATTTCCATCGAATCCAGCAGGCAATCTTTCAAAATTAATAGCACATGCCACCGCCTTAGAAAGTAATTTATACAACCTTGGATATTTATTAAAAGTTGGAAATTGCGAAAACCAAGATGCCTGAGCAACCCAACCTTCTCGAATTGGAGAAACTCCATACAAACGACAAACTTTATTTATTTCTGCAACAGCCTTGTCTAATTTTTCCTTTGTCTCTGCAAAAACAAAATAAGTCTCTCCATATTCCACGAGAGTTTGATATTCCGCATCAGATTGCTCTAATTTTTCCATCGCAGTGTCATATTGATTTATCACAGAATATGAGAAACTAGTCATTCCTGCCATTCTTTTTTGATTAGTCAAAAGTGCTATTGCTTTTGTCTGAGACATTGGAGAAATTGTTCGCAAAACCGTCATTTCATGATCTAAGGTCATTAAATCAGAATACATCTGCTCGTCAATATAATCAGGAGCTCTACGGATTCCAATCGCTGCCGCAAACTTAGTCGTCGTTCCTGATTTAAATTCCAAAAGCCCGTTGTTATGAAAAACTACATCATCAGAAGTTAACACATCTTTTAGACCATCAACTCCAACCTTGAATTCTATAAACTCTGGTATAGGTGTGATTGTCGCATAAAATTGTTTTTCTATCCTTAAAAAGACTTTTGAACGGCAGGAAATCCACAAGCCGAGTTTCATAAATCTTCGGTAAAAGTTTTTCCGCTAGCCGTGGGGTAAAAAAAGTCAGCACTAACCCAAATGTAATTCCTGCCCCACCTAGAATCAAAATAATCGGATCCTTAATAAGCTCTAAAATAAACTGCAATATACTTTCCATGATAAACCTTTTTCTAATTCTCTTATAGTATAACACATTTTCTTTGTAAAAAAAACTTGTTTTTTTGAAAAAAAGATTCTAGTATCTAAGTATAACAAAAAGGAAAAATATGAGAAAAATGATCTTGTTTTTTACAACGATGATTGTTATCTTCGCCTCATGCCAAAAAGAACTTCCAATAAATTACACCGCAAAATATTGGGTTAAAGATGGGAGTTCCCTTTCTCAAGAGTATTCTGAAGATAAAATTCTTGTCGCTGAAATTACTGTTACTGGAAATACAAATACAACCTATACGGATTCGATTTATAATTGGACTATTACTGATACAATTATGCAAATAGATTCTTTTCCAATAGATACAGCAGGAAACTTAATTATCTACGATTATGATACAACTTTTACTTACAACACTACTAACTACACTGATACAATACAGATTCCTCATTATGATTATTCTACCACAATAAGTGCTTGGGATAATTCGCCTTCGCAAGGATATTCTGCTCAGTTTCAATATGACGGAAATTCCACAAATGAATATACTTTTATAAACTTAGCAAATTCAATAACTATTCCAACACAAGATTTTGTCGCTCATATAACAACTCCAAAAGGAACATTTGTTAAAGAATTTTCTTGGAAAAATTTTAATGAGAAAAAAAAATAACCTAGTAAAAAACTAGGTTATTTCAAAAATGTAGATAAAAAATTATCCAATTATTTTTTCGATTCGTGAAGCAACTTCAACACTTTCCGCTCCATCAGTAAAGATAGATGCAAAATTTGCTTTAACAACAGATGCCAATTTAACTGAATCAACATTTAGAATTGTAGCCGCAGTTTTCATAACTTCTGAGTTATTTCCAGCAGAAGAATCCATTGCAAATTGCTCATAATTATTGTTTATAAAATAAGCAAATTTTCTTTTTTGAATAACTGCATTTCTTTTACATCCCATAGTTCCTGTAGACATACCGAAAGTTTGGTTTCCAGAAGTTCCGTTAGTTGTAGCCGCTAAAACATCATAAACAGCACCTTTTTCACCAGAAAAAACCATAGAACCTAATCCACACCCCGGATTATCAGCTTTAAGAGTTCCTAGTGCTAGCATTGAAAATGTAGCAGAAAGTAGTAGTATTTTTTTCATTTCTCATCCTTTTTTTTTGTCTAGCTCTCACCATGAAAACTATTGCAAATTAAGAGTAATATATATGAAAGATAAAAACAAGAACTTTCTTAGAAAATATCTAAAAAAATCCTTGCAAAACAAAAACGAATCAGTATAATAACAAAAGTCTAAAAATGAATTCAAAATTTAAAAGGAGTCCTCATGGTCTTGCCGATGATGCCAAAAGCTACTGCTTCGTGGTTAGTAGATAACACAACTCTAACATTTGATCAGATCGCTCACTTTTGTGGCTTACACGATTTAGAAGTTCAAGCGATTGCAGATGGAGACGCTAAGGCAGTTCGTCCGCTAAATCCGATTTTGAATCACCAACTATCGCAAGAAGAAATTACTAGATGCGAAAAAAAATCAAAATCACGACTAGTTTTAACAGATAGTGCAAAAGCAATTCGCAAATTAAAAAGAAAAACTTCTTATGTTCCTATGTCTCAAAGACAAAATCGCCCTAGCGGAATTTCATGGGTTGTAAAAAATCACCCTGAATTTACAGATGGACAGATTTCTAGATTATTGCATACTACAAAAAAAACAATTCAAGCTATTCGCGATGGAACTCACAAAACATCAGGAACTGCTCGTCCTCAAAATCCAATTGCATTAGGACTAGTTGCTGAAACTGATTTTTACGCAGAGCTTATAAAAGCACAAAAAAAACAAGAACGAGAAGCTGAAAAAAAATTATAATATATCGATTCGGTGAGCTTTCTGCTTTCGCAAAAATCTCACAATAAAGAATCTTTTTACAAAAAAACATTGCGAAGCAATTCCTTACTATCACCCCCCCCCTTGTGGGAGGGTCAAAATATCTTTAGATATTTTGAGGCGGGGTAAAACAATCACCATTAACTATGAAAGAATCTTATAATGACTAGTAAAAATGTCGCCTCTGATTTGTCTTTAATTCGTTCTCTTCCTGATTTTCTCCATGAGATTCTAGAAACAGCATACAACAAAGGATCGCTTCCTGAGGAAGATCTAAAAACTCTATGTGATTCTGAAAATTTCTTAGGAAAAGACTACACTGACCTTTTAGAGCTATTGGACGATTTAGAAGTTGATGTTACAAAAGAAGACGAAGAAGATTTTGAAAACGAAGAAGCTTTTTCTTCTGATTTTAGAAATGCCGATGACGAAGAAGAGACCAATAAAAACAAAAAAGTTGAAGTTGATATTGAAGAAGAAACATCAATTACAGCAAAAGAAGAAGCATATTTAGAACAGTCTAAGGAAAGAGAAGCCCAAACAAAAGGTTTTTCTGCCGACAATTTTCAAGCATATTTAAGAACAATCCGCCATGTTGATTTGCTAACTCGATCTGGTGAAGTTGCTATTGCACAGAGAATTGAGGCAGGGCAGATTTTAATGCTAGATGGACTTTCAACTTCTCCAATGACGATTGAGACTTACTTGCTTTGGTATAAAAGCTTACTAGATGAAAAATTACAACTAAGAGAAATTATCAATTTAGATTTAATGTACACAAAAAGCGAACCCGAAAATCTTGATGATGAAGATAAAGATGAAGAGGATTCTGATATTGATTTAACTGATGACGAAGATGAGGACGAAGACGAGGAAGGTGGAAACTTTGAAACAATCTCAGTTGCTACAATGGAAAGAGAGCTTTGGGATGATATCTGTGATATTTTTGAAAAATTAAAAGTTGCCTTTGGAAAATATAGAAATGTTCAAAAAAGACGATTAATTGCTTACTTAAAAGGACTTCCTTTTTCTAATCATTCTGAAAAAACATATCAAAAACATAAGCAAAACATAGTTTTTATACTTGGGCAAATAAAATTACATGATAATAGGATTGAAGAACTTACGGAAGATTTATCGTCTAAAAATAAAGAGCTTTTGATGCTAAATGGGAAACTTTTAAGATTGGCGGAAAGATGTAAAATTAAGAGAGATGACTTTCTAAAAAGATATAAAACCAATGAATTAAATTTAGATTGGATAAAAAAGTTAAAGAAAATAAAAAAGAAAAATTGGCAGAAATTTTTATCGTTGTTCTCAGATGAATTACTAGTTATTCAAAACAAAATTCGTGAAATCACTGAGGAAACAGGACTTCCGACAAACGAATATAAAAAAGTTGTGGATATTGTTAGAAAAGGAGAGCGGGAATCTTCAAAGGCAAAACAAGAAATGATTCGGTCTAACTTGAGGCTGGTGATTGCCTATTCTAAAAAATATAACAACCGTGGATTGGCATTTTTAGATTTAGTTCAAGAGGGAAATATCGGTCTAATGAAGGCCGTTGATAAGTTTGAATATCGTAGGGGATTTAAGTTTTCTACTTATGCAACTTGGTGGATTCGTCAGTCAATTACTCGGGCGATTGCAGATCAGGCTAGGACAATTCGAATTCCCGTTCACATGATCGAGAGAATTCATAAATTATATAAAATTTCTCGTGAAATGTTGCATGAAACTGGGCGAGAGGCAACAGCTGAAGAGCTAGCAGATAAAGTCATGATGTCCGTGAAAAAAGTTCGTCAGATTTTGAAGGTTGCAAAAAATCCTGTGAGTCTAGATAGTCCAATTGGAAACGAAGATGACGGTGCTTCTTATGGAGATTTAATTGGTGATTCGAATGCTATAAAACCACTTGATGCGACGATTTATTCTAAATTACGAGAAACAACAACTGCGATTTTGTCATCGCTAAATCCACGAGAAGAAAGAGTTTTGCGAATGAGATTTGGAGTTGGAATGCCAACAGACCACACCCTTGAAGAGGTTGGAAAAACTTTTAATGTTACGAGAGAGCGAATTCGTCAGATAGAAGCAAAGGCTTTGAGAAAATTAAAACACCCTGTTAGAGCTAAAAAGCTAAAAACTTTTATCGACTAAATCTAATGCAAAAAAACAGTTTCCAAGATTTTCTCCCAGAAATAAAAACTAGTAAATTATTACTTCATACTTGCTGTTCACCTTGTGCTGTTGAGGCTGTTGAAAAAATAACTTCTAATGATATTTCTCTCCAATTATATTTTTATAATCCAAATATAACTGATCCAATTGAATATGAAAAACGATTAAAAGAAGTAAAAAAACTCGCCGATTTTTTCAAAATACCTCTCTTTATAGACGAGTTCAACCCTGCAGATTTTTTATGTGAAATCAAGGGATTAGAAGCCGAACCTGAGAAAGGGGATCGGTGCGCAAAATGTTTTCTAATGCGATTGAGTAGAATGAGAAATTTTGCCGAAAAACATAAAATAAATTTTACTACTTCTGTTTTAGGTGTTTCAAGATGGAAGGACTTTGATCAAACAGCTCGTGCTGGAATGGAAGCCTTTTTGTCGGCAAATGGCACAGAATATCTCCCTATAAATTGGAGAAAAAATAATAGCGAACCACGAAGATTATCATTGATAAAAGAGCAAAAAATCTATCAGCAAAATTATTGCGGTTGCCCGTTCTCTAAAAAATAAAAAATTGTCATTCTTGCGAAAGCATTCTTCTCACCGAATCGTATCTTTCTTACTTATCCCCCCCTTGTGGAAGGGGTACCCTAGACTCGTCATTGCGAGAATTTTTATGAAGTAAAAATCGTGGCAATCCCATGAGTTGTAAACTCCATAATGAGATTGCCACGCTCACTTCGTGAAACGGCTCGCAATGACGAATCTAGCGAATCGATTCTCTAGATTCGGCAAAAAACCGATTCGATTCGCAAAGTTAGTTTTTGAAACTTAACAAAAAGTAAAGTTTCAAGCTGTGAGATTCTCATTGCTAGAAAAAACCACGATTTTTACATTTTTTTTGCCTTTTATTTTTCCTTATAAATCAACAACTTAACTTGCTTCTTCAAAATAAACTTAATTTTTCCTTACTTTTTTTGAGATTATACTTGACTCTCTCTCTGTCTATCTTTATGCTAGGTGTAACTAACTAATAATTAACCTTAAAAATTAAAGCAAAAACCTTAAATCTCATCCTAGATATGAGAACCGTGAGCTTTTTAATTTTTTTGGTTAATTATTTTATTTTTTAATCTTTTTAAATTTATTTATCATGAAATACAAAACAGAATGGCTATTAAGCCCAACCATCATCGTTATAATAGCATTTTTAATCGAGATTTTTTTTGGAAAAGGAAAACAATCTCCAAACGAAATGTTCGGTTGGGGAATTGCGTTAGGAATGGGTCTTTTCTTTTTAATCATCTATACGGTGGCTGAAGCACAAAGACGAAAAAAATTATATAAAAAATAGTTTTTTTAAAGATTAGATCATGTCTAATCTTTTTTTTTATTCCGTAATTTATCAAAATAAGAGATTCGTTTTTTCATTTCTCGTTCAAATCCCCGCTCCACAGGAGTATAAAATTCTTCTCGTTTCACTCCTTTTGGGAAATAATTCTGCCCTGAAAAACCATCCTTTTGATTATGATCATACTTATATCCGTCTCCATATCCCATCTCGCTCATCATTTGCGTCGGAGCATTTAGAATTATTTTCGGTGGCATTAGCGAGCCATTTTTTTTCGCGAAATTTTTCACATCTTCCCAAGCCACATAACAAGCATTTGACTTAGGAGCGAGTGCTAAATAAATCACAGATTGAGCCAAATGAATTTCTCCCTCAGGTTGCCCTAGTCGCTCAAAAGCCTGCCAAGCCGAAACTAAAAATTGCATCGCATTCGGATCTGCCTGCCCAATATCTTCACTAGCAAAACGAGTCAATCGCCGAAAAATATACCGCGGATCTTCACCCTGATTTATCATTCTCGCCACCCAATAAAGCGACGCTTGCACATCCGAACCACGAAGAGATTTATGAACGGCGGAAATTAAATTAAAATGCCCCTCGCCTGCCCTATCGCCCTGAGTTGATTTTTGTTGCAGAATTTTTAGTAAATCATCTGTTGAAATAGTTTTTTTCAAATTCAAAGAATGTAAGATTTCCAAACTACCGAGAAGATACCTCGCATCGCCGTCCGCCATTTCAATTAGCTTCGTTTTTGCATCTTTTCCCAGCTGAAATGATGTTTTTAGCTCTTTTTCCGCTCGTTCAAAAAGCTTCTTCAAATTCAAATCTTTCAAACGATTTACTACTAAAACACGGCAACGAGAAAGTAAAGCATTATTGATTTCAAACGAAGGATTTTCAGTCGTAGCTCCAATTAAAATAATAGTTCCGTCCTCAACTACTGGCAGTAAACTATCTTGCTGAGCCTTGTTAAAGCGATGAATTTCGTCTATAAAAAGAATCGTTTTTTTACCCTGCTCTTTATTATATTTAGCAATTTTAAATATCGCTCGCAGATCAGAAACTCCCGCCAAAACCGCTGAGATAATATGAATATCTGCATCAATTTCACGAGATAAAATATGCGAAAGAGTAGTTTTTCCACATCCCGCAGGTCCCCAGAAAATCACAGACGGCAAATGATTTACCTCAATAACTTTTGTTAGAAAACCATCCTTTTCCGTCAAATGTCCCTGCCCTATTACATCTTTTAGCGTTTTAGGACGCAGACGATATGCAAGTGGTTCCAGCTTTTTCGCCTCATTGTTTTTTTCTTGAAATAGATTTTTTTTAGTCATAAACAAATTATATTACTTTTTTCTAAAATTTCAAGTTGTTTCATAAAAGCATTTTAGCTGTTGACAAAGACTAGATTGTTTCCTATGATGCCTCTCAGTAACCAAATAAAAGGACAAATTATGACTGCTACTAATAACATTGAATATGCTCTACTTATCCTAAAGCCTGAGTTTCTTTTAAAATTATCCAAAAAAAACCAAGCTGAATTTCTAAGAAAGCTTTACCTGATTCTAGAAAAGAATAAGATATTAGTCCAAGGTACAAAAAATTACCCTACTGGAATCAGTCAAACTCAAGCAGAAATACATTCTAAAAAAAATGATTTATGGAAGCTTGAAAAAGGAAACGATAATTTAACGACATACCCAAGTTTGAAAAAAAAATATTCACCTGAAGAAATTGGAAATGCAATTGAAAAAGAATTAATTAGTTATTTTCAAAATAAACACATTCTTTGTATGGTGGTAAAAGGAATAGATGCGCAACAAAATTTAAAAAATGAGCTTAATGGTTTAAGAGAAGAGTATTTACCAAAGCTAGAGTCTTCTAAAGAAACTGATGATTTTACAAAAGCTACTCAACCTTTTCTCACTATTATCCATAGAACTGATAAAAAAGATGGACCTTTTCAAGCAGCATTAGAGATTATAAATTTAATGCCTGAATTTGCTTACAGCAATGCAGATTTTAGAAATTATGTTATTGATTTGTACTTCGAAACAAAAACCGAAATTCCTCTTATAATAGAAAGTTTTATGGAAAATATTTTAACCGAAAAGCTTGATGCCCTTGGTTACGATGTAGTTAAGTAAGATAATAATATTTTTTATTACTTCAAAAAATGCCTAGTTTTTCTAGGCATTTTTATTGTCTACAATTACTCGCGGGACTCGTGACGAAACAGCACATAAAATTTCATACGGAATTGTGTTTATTTTTTTACTCAGCTCTTCCAAAGGAATTTTCATATTTTCATGCTCTCCAAAAAGCAAAACATCGTCGCCATTATAAGCCTCTCCATCTGCTCCAATATCCACCATAATTTGATCCATACAAACATTTCCAACGACAGGATAAATTTTACCTCGCACTCCTACAATTCCTTTATTTGAGAAAGCCCTAAAATATCCATCTCCATACCCAATCGGCATCGTAATAATCCTAGTTTGTTGCTTAGTCGTAAAGGTGTGATTATATCCAATTCCAGTGTTTTTCGGTACGACTTTGAAATAACTAACTTTCGTTTTTAGAGACATCACAGGTCGCAATTTCTCCTGAATTTCATCTGTATAACCATACAAAATTATCCCCGCTCGCACCATATTATACTGAGCTTTTTTGTAATTTACAATCCCAGAAGAATTTAGCAAATGAACTATTTTCGGACATTTTTTAGCACTTTTTAACTTAGAAATTATCTTATCAAACCTATCAATTTGAAGATTAGAAATTTTAGAATTCTCTGCTTTTGCTAAGTGAGAAAAAATCCCAACGACATCCAGATTTTTCATTTTTTGCGATTGAGAAATAAACTGCTCAGCATTATACCAATGAACTCCAATCCGCTCCATTCCTGTATCTATTTTCAAATGAACTTTTGCAATTTTCCCAGTCTTTTTTGCTATTTTAGAGATTTCCAGAGACTTATCAATCGAAGAACTTGTTATTTCAATATCATATTTTAGAAACAATGGAATCTGTTTTTTATTGATTGCCCCTAAAACTAAAATTGGAATTTTCACACCATTTTTTCGTAAAAAAATCGCTTCTTCTATGTATGCAACCCCTAAATAATCAACGGCATTTTTTATGAGTTCTTGGGAAATTTCTAAAATTCCATGCCCATAAGCATTTGCCTTTACCGTTCCTAAAATTTTTGTTTTTGCGTCTAAATTGCTTTTTACAACCCTTAAGTTATGCCTCAAATTAGATAAAGAAATAACTGCTTTTGTCGGTCTGTTTTCCAAAACTTCGTTCATTACAAATTCCCTTTCTGCAAAGTTATTTCCACAAATTCCCCTTTGGATTCGTGTTTTTGAAAATTAATTTTAATATAATTTCCAGTGTATCCATTTTTTCCTTCGCTTAAAACCTCAAGTCTCTTTCCAATATATTTTTGAAAAATCTGCTCTTTTTCTACTTTTAATTCTCGTAGTTTTTTTGCTCTTTTTTTTGCAATAGTTCTATCTGATTTCCATGAAAATGCCACTGTTCCTGCTCTCGGAGAATATGGGAAAATATGCAAATGCACAAGAGTTTTCATTTTCTTTACAAACTCAAAAGTCTCCTCAAATTGCTCATCAGTTTCAGTCGGAAACCCCGTGATAATATCCGCACCAAATAAAATATCAGGCACGATCTTTTCTCCTTTTGTTATCAAATTTTCAATATCTTTTTGAGTATGTCGTCGCTTCATTTTTTCTAAAACATTGTCTTCTCCTGACTGCATTGAAATATGCAAAAATGGACAAAGGCGATTGTCTTCTTTCATAATTTCAAAAATTTTATCAGCTGAAATTGCAGGATCGTAAGACGATAACCTTAGGCGAAAGTTTCCTCTAATTCTTAAAATCTCTTCTATTAAATCAGGCAATTTTTCTTCTTCATTTGAAGGATTTTTATAAGACGCAATATCTGCCCCTGTCAAAGTTAGCTCCTTATATCCCGCTTTAAGACACTTATTTATCTCTTTGATTATACTAGTTTTTTGAAAGTTATACGCTCGCCCACGAGCAGAAGGAACTATGCAATAAGAACAAAAATGATCGCACCCTTGTTGAATTTGAATAAATGCTTTTGTATGTTTTGGAAAATCCTTTGCATCGCCTTTTTTTGGCATTTTATTTTTTCCTAAGAGACTCGTCCAGACCAAAGAATCAGAACTTTCATAAGCACTCTTATTAAACTTATGAGTATTTCCAATTACCTTATTTATCTCTGGCATTGCATCATATTTTTTAGGATTTATCTGTCCTGCACATCCAGTTAAAATTATTTTTTTTTCTGGATTAGCTCTTTTATATTTACGAATTTCCTGCCGTAATTGTCTTTCTGCCTCGCCTGTGATTGCACAAGAATGAAAAATTGTGGTGTTTGAAAAACAGGAATCCGAAAGTAAATTTCTAATTTTTTCTGTTTCAAGAATGTTTAATCTGCAACCAAAAGTTTTAATTTCTACTGCCATTTTTTTCTCTGTTCTATTATTTTACCCCGCCCCAAAATAGCAAAGCTATTTTGACCCTCCCACAAGGGGTGGGTGATAATTCGGAATTTTAATTTCTACTGACATAATTTTTCATTCAAAACTTCTAAGACTTTATCGGCAGTTTTTTTTAGACTCTCATTTTTTGTCTCAATAATAATGTCCGCCTCAGCATAAATTGCACTTCTTTCTTCCATTAGTTTTTGCAAAACTTTTCGTGAATCAGTATTCAAAAGCTGCGGTCTTGTTTTTTTATAAGAAGTTCGTCGAACAAGTAGATCTAAATCCGCTTTTAGCCAAATTGAAATTGCTTTTTCCTTAATCATTTTACGATTTTCTTTTGCCAAAAAAGCCCCTTCGCCTGTTGATAAAACTTTTTGAATTGGAGCTGTCTCAAGCATTCTTTTCAAAACCCCTGCCTCACCTTTGCGAAACCATTCTTCACCATAAATTGAAAAAAGTTCTATTATTGAGAAGTTAGACGTTCTCTCAATTTCTTTGTCTAAATCATTGAATTTTAGACCTAAATTACTAGCAACCCTTCTGCCGATTGTTGTTTTTCCAGCCCCCATGAGCCCAACAAACACAATCGGTTTTTTAATTTTTAATTCTAATTTTGTCATTTGTATCCTATTTTACCCCGCCCCAAAATAGCAAAGCTATTTTGACCCTCCCACAAGGGGTGGGTGATATAGTGAAACCAAATACTAATTTTTATTTTTTTCTTTTTTTGTAATAGTATTTTTATTTTTTTAAGAACAACTTTTAGGTTCTTTTTGTAGCTTTTCAACAATTTACCTTAAACCATATCATATATAATATGCGGTAAACTGATTGAAAGTCCATCAAAAATCTCCTTAAAATTTGTTCTATTATTATTTGTTTTACTATATTCAGAATTGCTTCGCAATAATTTTAATTATTGCATCGCCCATTTGAAGCTAATTATTCCAGTTGTATCGTCAGGAAGTTCTTTACTATGTGCAGGATTATGTTGATACAAAACTCCAAAATCAATAGTTACTCCATCTGTCTTATGAGATAAAAATGCTTGTACATCAGTTTCATGTGCAGTCGGAGTTAAATTAACGGTATGGCTTTCAACTACAAAACTATTTTCAACTGAATCACGAGAAATTGCATATTCTAAATTAGCATTAGCTTTATCAATTCTCAACGGCTGAGCCACAATCATTCCAAATGAAGTTTTTTTATTTATTTTATAATCCGCCCCTACATGAAATGACGAGGTTTCAAACTTAGATAGCTCTGTAAAGAAAGAATTTTCGCCTGCTTTAACTTCTGTTATACCTTTTGTGTATCCACCAAAAAACCGCAATAATTCCGTTGGATTCGCCGAGAAATTCAAACTATAAAATTGTGTAATTGTTCCGTCCTCAGTTTCAAAAGCTCCTTCATTTACAGCTCCTAACATAGTCTTTTCTTCATAAGCAATACCACCATCAAAAGCAAAAGTCATTTCTTCAAAATCTTTTTGCAATCGCATCATAGAGACCGAAACAGTTCCTTCATATTGCTCTTGTTCTAATTGATTTTGCATTAGATATGGATCTCTTGCGATTCCATCTTCATAATTATTCTGCCCATGAGAAACCATTGAAGATAATTTCCATGTTTCGGTTAAATCAATTCCGTATTTTACCCCCATATTTTGCTCATCAATCAAAGACATAAAAGGATTATAGACTATATCTTTGCGAATTATACTTCCTGTTTCTCCGCCCTGCTCTTCAAAAAATGAAAATGAATTTTCTCCGAAACTAGCTTGAA
>NBLK01000012.1 GCA_002084505.1 Rickettsiaceae bacterium 4572_127 | reverse complement strand
GCATAAATAACTGACCTTTTTCAAAACTTTTTTCACATTTTTTTAATTTTTTTTATGCTTTTTTAAGTTCTAAATGTGTCGCATTTAATGTGTAAATGGGGGGATTTCATTTGCATCTGCCATTGCACCACTTGTAACAAACACTCCTAAAAGTGCTGATAATAATATTTTTTTCATTTTCTCTCCTTTTATTTAATGAAATTAAAAACTTATTTAAGAATAGCATAAAAAAAAGCCCTTCGCAAGTTTTTTTTTATTTTATTTATTTTTTATTTATGTTATAGTATTATAAACAACTATAAAATAGTTTTGAGCTTATCGTTTTAATTTGTGGATAATGGGAATTTACCCCGCCCCAAAATAGTAAGAACTATTTTGACCCTCCCACAAGGGGTGGGTGATAAGCAAGAAAACAAAAACAAGAAAGCAAGAAAAAAAGATTCGATTCGGTGAGAAGAATGCCTTCGCAGAAATGACAGACTTATTGATTCGATTCGGTGAGATTCGAAATAACAGTTTGTTCGACAGACTCGGTCTATCACCCACCCCTTGTGGGAGGGTCAAAATATCTTTAGATATTTTGGGGCGGGGTAAAAACATTTAATTAAAAGGATACTATATAATGACAGAAATAAACTTACCTAAAATCGCAGTTATAGGAGTCGGTGGAGCAGGAATAAACATCGTAAAGCACATGCAAGAACTAGACCTAAAAGGCATAGATTTTATTGTAGCTAACACAGATGCACAATCGCTCGCACATGTTGAGAATGCCACTAAAATAAACCTAGGAAAAAACATCACGCAAGGTTTCGGTGCCGGTGGAGATCCCATCATTGGAGAAAAATCCGCTGAGGAATCTATGGACGAAATTATTGAAGCAATTTCTCCTTATCAAATGATTTTTATCACAGCAGGAATGGGTGGAGGAACTGGCTCGGGAGCAGGATCTATAATCGGTAAAGTAGCAAAAGATCAAGGCGTTTTATCTGTCGGAATTATCACTCGTCCGTTCGAATTTGAAGGTCGCAAACGAACCGCAGTTGCAGACGAAGCCATTGAAAAATTCCGCTCGTCAGTAGACGCTTACATGATTTTGCAAAACGAAAAATTGTTTGAGATTTTCGACGACGACATAACTCAGCTAGAAGCTTTTCACAAGGCGGACGAGCTGATTACAAATTCACTAAAAGGCATCACGGATATTATTGTTTCTCACGGACAGATAAATTTAGATTTTGCGGATTTGCGAGCGATTCTAAAAGATGCTGGGCAGATTGTTCTAAATAGTGCAATTGAAGAAGGCGAAGATCGAGCTAAAAAAGTTGCCGAGTCTGTGCTAGAAAATCCTCTTTTAGACCAAGGAAATATCGCTGGGGCAAATCAAGTTCTAATGCAAATTTCTGGTGGAAACGATGTTAAACTAAAAGAAATAAAAGAAATAACTTCTGCTATTCGCGAGCATTTACCACAATTCGGAAATATGATTTTTGGAACTAATTTTAAGGAAGAAATGCACGGGAAAATTCATATTTCTCTAATCGCTGGTGGATTAAACGAGGGGCAAAGTATGCCAGAAAAAGAGGATGAAAAAAAGACTCTTTCTTCATTTATTTTTAGCAAAAAAACAACTGTTATTCCAGAAAAAATTGAAGAAAAAAAAGAAGAAACAATTAGCGAAACAACTACTGCCTCAGAAGACTTTAATGATCTAAAAAAATTCTTTGCTTTTGAAACTGAAACAAAAATTGAAGAAGAAAATAAAGAACAAGAAAAACTGAAGTTCCAATTGAAACTGAAGAATTTAGCGAAGAGATTATTTTTGAAGAGGCTGATAGCAATGAAGAAAATTCTGCAAATGAATCAATCATTCCACTAGAAGAAAACGACGAAAAAGAACTCGACGAAGACAAAAAAGAAGATAAAAAAAATGAAGATTTGTTAAAAATGCTTGGGGCAATTGACCAAAATAAAGAGACACCTGAGGACATAAATATCCCTTCGTTTTTAAGAGAAAAAAAAGAATAAAATGAGAGCTTTTTTTCTGCTGTTTTTGATGTTTTTTTCAACTCCGATTTTCGCACAAATTTCCGATGCAGTTTTGCAATCTCACATCGAAAGAGTCGGAATGAATGTGATTTCAATGGGCGATCCGATTCAAGTTCAGGAGAAAACTTGTTATCAAAAACGAATGATTGAAATCTACGATTTAATAAAGCAATTAATCTACATAACTGCTGTTTTTTTTATTTTAATTATGGGAGTAAGAATCTTCTTAGGCGACAAAATAAAACCGATTCAGACAGTTTTATTTATCGGACTTGCATTAGGATTTATTGAGATTTTTCCTAACCTACTTTTTATGTTTACAGAAAAAGATTTTCGTGATGAAGAATGCCCTGTAATTGAGCTAAATCGAGAGATGATTCAAAAGCAATTTTCATTTAATGAAAAACTAAAAGAGGCAGTAAAAAACAGACAAAAAGTTGAAGAATTAGAAAAAGCGAAAGAAACTGTTGAAAATATCTGGCGAAGAACAAGAACTCAAAATGCTAATTCTAATTAAAAAATTCTTGGAATATCTAACAAACCAAAAAAGATATTCAAAACATACAGTCGATGCTTATGGACGAGAATTATATTTTTTTGAAGTTTTTTTACGAAAGTATAAAGCTGAAATTCCTACAAAAAAAACTCTTGCGGAATTAAATTTAACCGATTTTAGAGCCTATTTTTCTGAAAGAAAAAAAAACAAAATTTCCAATGCAACAATCGCCAGAAACATCTCATCCATAAAGTCATTTTTTACCTTTTTAAAAAAAAACAAAGAGATTCAAAATCATAATATCGAGAACTTAGAACATCCCAAAATACCAAAAAAATTGCCAAAAGCAATCGATGAAAAAGACATAAAAAAAATGATTTTAGAATTAGAAAAAATGCAAAAACCTACTTGGATCATAGACAGAAATCGTGCCATTATTTTTCTATGTTGGGGAGTCGGATTGCGAATTAGCGAAGCTCTTTCTTTGACTAAAAAAATGTTGCAAAATGACTCAATCTTAATTCAAGGAAAAGGAAAAAAGGATAGAATAATTCCATTTTTACCAATCGTAAAAGAGGTCTGTAAAAAAGCTATAAACTCCTGTCCATTTCCAATTTTAGAAGATAAAATTTTCCGAGGAATTCGTGGTGGAAAAATGAATCCACGGGAGGCACAAAGACTCTTGCAATATCTCCGTCAAGCTGTCGGATTACCAGTGCACACAACTCCTCACAGCCTACGGCATAGTTTCGCTACACACCTTTTAATCAAAGGTACGAATCTTAGAATTCTACAAAAAATGCTTGGACATTCGTCTCTTTCAACAACTCAAAATTATACAAAAATTACAAATGTTCACTTGAAAAATGTCTATAAAAAATTCCATCCAAAAGGAAAAAAATGAAGAAAAAAAAAGAGCTATAGTCTATTTAAAGAAGAACCGAATAAATTTTAAGAAAATTTTTTAGTGATTTTCAATCAGTTTAAATCAAAGCGTATAATATACGGTTTTATTTAAATTGTTGTAAAAGCTCAAAAAAGAGCTTAAAATTTGTTCGCTAATGGTAGATAAGATATTAAAGGAAAGAAAAATGAAAAAAGTTAAGTTATTATTTAAATCGACTATATATATTTATATTCACATTCCTTATTGCAAGTCCCAATGTCCTTATTGTGCATTTTTCAAACAGGTCGGAAATAGAGAAGATTTAACAGATTTTTTTTTGCGAGATTTAGATTCTTATGAAACTAATTTTTCTGAATTTGAAGTTAAAAGTATTTATTTTGGAGGGGGAACTCCATCGCTTTTTTCAGCTAGTTTTTTTGAAAAAATTATAAATAAAATTGGTAAAAAAATATCGTTAAATCCATCAGTAGAAATCACAATCGAAATAAATCCAAACACCTTAAAAACTGAAAACTTACGAGAACTAAAGCAGGCGGGTATCACAAGACCTTCATTTGGAATTCAGGCTTTTAATAAAATTGGGGAAAAGAACTTGCTGAAATTCTAAAATTTCAAATTCCTCATTTGTCTTTATATTCATTGAGTTTAGAATCTGGAACCCCATTTTTTAGAAAATTTTCTGAAAATGATTTAGACGATGGAGAGCTTTATGAGCAAACTAAAAATCTTTGCGAAACAGCTGGATATTTAAATTATGAAATTTCTAATTTCGCGAAAACCGAAACTGATTTTTCTCAACATAATTTAGCCTATTGGCTTGGAAAGTCATACTTAGGATTGGGGGCTTCCGCCCATGGTAGGCTTGAAATTTCTCCTAAAAAATGGATTTCAACAGAAGGAATTTCTAATATCTCAAAATGGAAAAAAGATGGATTAAAGCAAAAAATAATAATGAAAAAAGATCGTGCCGAAGAAATTGTATTGATGTTTTTGCGAACCACTTTTGGTCTGAAAGAAGATTTTTTATTGAAAAAAACAGGGATGAGTTTTAGTGATATTTTAGATTTAAACAAAATAAAAAAAGCTGTTAAAAATAATTTTATAATTTATAAAAACAACGAAATAAAAACCACAAAATTAGGTCGGCAATTTTTAAATTCTGTTTTGAAAGAAATCCTAAAGCTATACTAATTTTCCGCATGTTTTTTTGAAAGACTTAGAGGGATATTTTGCTCTTCATTTTCGTAATCATAAAGTGCAGGGGAGATTTCTATGATTTTTAATTCTTCTCCAATCGGAGACATTTTTATACTACCATTTCCTATATGACAGGCGGTTTCATCACATAAAATTTTATTATAGTTTTGTGCAATGCAATTTTTTTTCACATTATCGCTCATTATATATTCCGAATAAGCCATAAAATCTTCTTCATTTTCAAGAATATAAATTTCATTTTGAATTTCAATTTCAAGAGGATATTTAATTAATTCTGCCATTTTTTGTTTGTCTAAATCGCGAATCGCTGAGTTTAAATTTTGGTGAAAATCTGATAATTCTAGTGAAGATAGATCGCAATAAGTCTCCCCACGGTCTTGCCAGCATTCAATTTCTTGTGAAGAAGCACATGCTGATAACAAAAAAACAACTATAAAATATCTCATTAAGATTCAATTTATAGTTGTTTTTTATAAAAAGAAAGAAGATTTTATACCTAATAGCTTTTAGCAACGATTACACGATCTTCTTTTCCTAGTGGAATACATCGCCGGGAAATTTTGTATTTTTCACTTAGTTTTTAAATATATTTTTCTACTTCACTTAAAGAACAAAAAACAGTTTCATCTCCATTTCTAAACTGAATTTCCACTTTGTCTTGCTCTGTATTTTTAGGTGAAAAAATCACTCGAATCGGAGAACCAATTAAATCTGCTTCTGATAATTTCTCTCCCATACTTATCTTTTTTCTTTCGTCTAGTAAAACATCAAAACCATTCTTTTTTAAACTCTCGTAAAGATCATTAGCGTTTTTCTCTTCTATTTCAGTTCCCTTAAAAACAATTAAATGAACATCAAACGGAGCGACTTTTTTCGGCCATGCAATACCTTTTTCGTCAGCGTAAATTTCAGCAATACATCCCATAACTCGCGATAAACCAATACCATAACACCCCATTATAGGAGCTTGTTTTTTTCCATTTTCATTCAAATAACTACATTTCATTGTTTCTGTATACTTGTTTCCCAGTTGAAAGATATTTCCTGCTTCAATCCCACGAAGTTTTTTAAAACCGTCTGTTTCAGCTGCTCCACACTTAGGACATTTATCATCTGGCTTATTTTCAAAGATTTCTTTATTAGCTTTTAATCCACATTTTTCACAAACAAAAATCGTGTCTTCTCCATGCTCTGAAAGAACCATAAATTCATGAGAGACATCACCTCCCATATCTCCATTATCGGATTCAATTGCGAGTGTTTTAAGACCTATATTTTCAAAAAACGAACCATATGCTTTTAAACATTTTTCATAATAATCCTCTAAATCTTTTTGAGAAGTATGAAAAGAATAAGCGTCTTTCATTAAAAATTCTCGAGTGCGTAAAAGCCCACTTTTTACACGCAGTTCATTACGATATTTAGATTGAATTTGATAAACCATAAATGGAAATTGTTTATAACTTTGCATAATTGAACGAACAAAATCTGTCACTGTTTCTTCATGTGTTGGATTTAAAGCAATTTCGACTCCCGCTTTATTTTTTAAAGTTGTTAAGACATCAACATTTCCATAACGACCACTTTCTTTCCAAAGGCTTGCTGGACAAGTCAAAGGCATTAAAATTTCTTGTCCATTAAGAGCATTCATTTCTTTACGAATAGTGTTTTTTATTTTATCTAAAACACGAAATCCGATTGGTGAAAAAGTATATGCTCCTTGCATTGTTTGATGAATATATCCCCCGCGAACTAGCATATTATGTCCTGCTGAATTTGCCTCACTTTGATTTTCTCGTGAGAACTTCACGCATAAATTTTTTCTTTTCATTTTTTATCCTTTCCCAAGAATTTCTTGGATTTTTGTTTTCATAGTTTTTTCATTTAGCCGATTATAGAATTGTGCTTTAAATGCTTTGTCCCGACAATTTGGAGCTGATAAAATTTCTCTAAAATATCTTTCCAACGAGCATTTTTTGACTACAATTTTTTCTCCGTCATTCAACTCCGGTCGTTCAGTTTTTTTACAATTTCTAGCTACGAAAACATCCACAAAACCTTCTAACCTGCCAAAGTAATCCCATTTCCAAAAAAGCTCCCATTCATTACTAATCAATCCGCCCTCTTCTAGTAATTCTCGCTTTGCAGTCTCTAACGAAGTTTCGCCTTCTTCAATTTCTCCACCTAGCAACCCAACAAAAGGCTTATTTCCAAATCCCTGTTGTTGCTGTTCTCCATAATACACATTTCCTTTTTCATCTAGTGGAATAATCAATGCTCCGCTTTTTCTTTCGGCTATTTCAAAAATCCGTTTTTCACCATTTGGTAAATTTTCTTCCCATTGATAGACTTTAAAAACTGGTCCTTGATGAACACATTTCGCATGATCTGGTATTTTTTTACTCACTATAATTCCTTTCTTAATGTGCTTCGTTCCAATTAATTCCAACATTAGAATCTATCTTCAAAGGCACAGAAAGTTCAACAACATTTTCCATAGTTTCCTTTAAGATTTTCAAAACTTTTTCTGTTTCGTTTTTAGGACTTTCTAAAATAATTTCATCATGAATTTGCAAAAGCATTCTAGTTTCTAGATTTTCCTGCTTCAGTTTTTTATAAACATTAACCATTGCAAGTCGCATTATATCAGCACTCGTCCCTTGAACAGGAGCATTTATTGCAACTCGTTTTGCGAAATTTTCATCATGCTGAGATTGTGCCACAAAACATTTTCGTCCAAAAAGTGTCTGCACAAAACCGCGATCTTTTGCCTCTTCATATTTTTCTATTGCATACTTTTTTATTTCAGGAAATAATGAAAAATAAGCTGTCATAAAACTTTTTGCCGTAGCTAAATCCACCTGTAAACTTTCCGCCAAACCATAATGTGTTGCCCCATAAATGATTGAAAAATTTATGATCTTTGCTTTTCGTCTCTGAGATTTTGAAACTTGATCTTGTGAAATTCCAAAAATTTTCCCTGCCGTTTCAGTATGAATATCTCGATCATTTTTGAATGCAGAAACAAGATTTTTCACACCTGCCAAATGTGCCATAACTCGTAATTCTATTTGAGAATAGTCCGATGCAATCAAATCCCAACTTTGTTGTGGAATAAAAATTTTTCTAAATTCTTTGCCAATTTCTGTGCGAATTGGAATGTTTTGCAAATTTGGATTTCGTGAAGAAAGTCGCCCAGTATTTACATAATTCTGTTCAAAAGTAGTATGGATTTTTCCATCATTTTGAATTGTTTTTTTCAATCCTTCAACATAAGTTGATTTTAATTTTACATATTCTCGTCGTTCTAAAAGGAGCGAAATAACCTCGTGAGAATCTTTATAATTTTTTAATTTTGAACTGTCAGTTGAGTATTGTCCGCTTGCTGTTTTTTTTCCAGAATATTCTAATTTTAAGTCTTCAAATAGAAAAATTCCAAGTTGTTTTGGAGAGTCTAAATTTACATTTTCAGGAATAGTTTTTAGAATTTCTTCATCTAACTTTTCAATTTTAGAACCAAGATTATTTCCTATTTTTTCTAGTAAATTTTGGTCAATCGTAATTCCATTTTTTTCCATATTTTCTAAAATTTCTATCAAAGGAAAATCAATTTTATTGTAAAGCTCTGAAAACAATTCAGCTTTTATGGAAGTTTTATTCTTATTTTCTCCTGCTCCAAAAACGACATAATTCATAGTTTCTAAACACACCGCTTTTTTTATTTTTGGAAATTTTTTTGAAAAACTTTTTAGGTTTTTAACAACTTTTTTCACCATTCTATTTTCTAGCAAATCATAAAAAAATTCAGGAGGAGTTGCTTCTTTTTTTTCAGAAAATAAATCTGTATTTTCTCCAAATGTTATGATGCCAACTTGCTCTGTAACAGATAAAGCAATCGTAAAATCACTCACAATAATTCCTACCTCACCAGCATCAAAAATCCGTTGCAAAAATAATTCCTGCTGATTTTTGGTTTTTAGAATTATGTAATCTTCTTTTGTATTTCTCGTAAAAGAATCTAACCTTGTATGCAATCTATAAAACTGATTTTTTTCAAAAAACTCTCCTAGTTTTTGCAAATTAATTTCGGCAGGTTTAATAAAATCTATATTAGGAATCTCAGGCACATCTTGATCTAAAGTAACTAATTTTTTAGACAAATAGGCTGTATCTTTATCACGAATTAATTTTTCTTTCATTGCTTTTTTAGTGATTTTCTCGATATTTTCATAAATCCCATCTAGTGTTTTATACTCCGCCAGAAGTTTTGAAGCACCAACTTTTCCGACTCCTTTTACACCCGGAACATTGTCTGAAGAATCACCAACTATTGCTTGAAAATCAATCATTTGAGTTGGAAACACTCCTTGCTTTTCAAAAACATCTTTCTCTTTGTAGATTTTATTTTTCATAGTATCATACATAAAAACATTTGGAGAAATTAACTGCATTAGATCTTTATCAGAAGAAATTATTTCTAAAATATATCCATTTTGATCAGCCTGTTTTGCATAAGTCGCGAGCAAATCATCCGCCTCAAAACCTTTTTTACTTAGTGCTGGAATTCCAAAAGCCTCAATTGCTTCTTTCATAATATCAAATTGCGGTTTTATTTCTTCTGGCAAAGGCGGACGGTTAGCCTTATAATCTGAATATAAATCATGCCGAAAAGTTTTTCCACCTGAGTCTAAAATCACTGCATATCGTCCGTGTTGTTTTTCCTCAATTAGCGTCAAAAGCATATTGCAAAAGCCATAAACTGCATTCACAGGAGTTCCATCAGTGCGAAATCTTAACGGCACACCAAAAAAAGCCCTAAATAGAAACGATGAACCATCAATGAGAAAGAATTTTTCTGACATAAAACTATGATATATATAAATAAATAAAAAGCAATAAAAAATCCTTGTTTTTCTTTTTTTATGTGATATAATTATGATTAGTAAAAAGATTGCGAAGCAATTCCGAACTATCACCCACCCCTTGTGGGAGGGTCAAAATATCTTTAGATATTTTGGGGCGGGGTAAAAAGAATATAATTAATTGTCATTCCTGCGAAGGCAGGAATCTCACAATCAAAAAACTAATTGGTAACAAACTGATGAGGTTAAGAAAGGAATATATATATTATGAAAAAAGATTTTTACACTTTTCTTGGAGTGTTTTTAGCGGTATTTTTAACAACTAACGGAGTTTTAGCTCAGTCTTCTCCAATTATTGAGCAGGCTGGAAAAATAATTGATCGATTGAAACCTGTCGTCTTTATTGGAGCGGCTCTTTATTTAGTTTTTATTGGTGTTAACGGTATTATTAGTGGTGGAGACGAAGCAAAAGGAAGTAAACTTTGGGGGAAAATTGGTGGACTTGCATTAGCATTAGGACTATTTTTAATCGCCGGAGCTGTTGTTAATTTATTCCTAGATTCAACAGATGTTGGATTCCTTGATACAGCTCAATAAAAAAAATTAAAGGAGATTAAGTATGCCTGCTTTGCCTCCTTTTTTTGCAATTTTATTTTCGCTATTTCCGTTATTCGTTTGGTGGGTGAAACAATATAATCACCTAATGATTATAGCGGGAATTTCTTTTTTTTCAATTACCGCAGGGATGCTTTTTCCTTCTTTTCCATGGTTAGCATTTATTCTAGGAGGGGGATTTTTATTTTTACCAAATAAAAAAACCGCTCATCCACATCTAAGTATGAAATTCAAAAATCGTTGGATTAAATTTCCTGCGGAAGCAATTGGAATTTGGATTTTATATACTTTTTTTAGAGTTTTGCCATTAAAAACTGCTTCTGAGCTTGGAGAAAAAATAGGAAAATTTGCTGGGGAAAAAATAAAAAAAAGAACAAAATTGGCTCTAAAAAATCTAAAATATACCCTACCGAATGAAACAAAAAACCACAAAAAAATTATAGAAACCATGTGGGGAAATTTCGGACGAACCGCAGGAGAATTACCTCACTTAAAAGAACTTGTAAAAAAAACTAAATATGAAAATATATCTGTATTAAAAAAACTAAAAGGCAAACCATATTTAATAGCTGTTTTTCACTTAAATAGTTTAGGATTAATTTCTCATTGTTTCAAAAAAGCAAACCAAGAAGCCTGCCTAATTATTCGCCAAGCAAACAATCCTTTAACCGAAATTTTTTTACAAAAAGCCTTTGGAAGCGATCTTTCTAACCTAAACTTTTTACCAAAAGGCAGAGACGGAATTATACAAGCAGTTCAAATGTTGAAAAAAAATATCCCTGTAGCCATTGCTACCGACTTGCATTTCAAGGATGGAGAAGATTTGTTATTTTTAGGAAAACCCGCAAAAACTTCTAATGTAATCGTAAAATTAGCCGAGAAATTCAACTGCCCTATTGTATGCATAAAGGTCACTCGGGAAAATGAATTAGACCATAAAGTTGTGATAGACGAGCCTATTTATCCTGACGGAAATACAAACAAAATTATGCAAAAAATCAATGATATACTTGGAAATTGGATAAAAAAATATCCGTCTCAGTGGTTTTGGATCAACAACCGCTGGAATTTGTAAGATCTCACTTTTCATTTCATAAAAAAACATCGTTCCTCTATTTTTTCCCCGCACCAAAATATCTAAAAATATTTAAAAGTGAAGTTGAATTAAATAACTTTCCACTAATTTCAAAACAAATCTATTTACTTCTTGCTTTCTCTTCACAGATATTTTATACTAAAAAAGAGTTATGAGTATTCTAGAAACCTCATAACAGATAAACACAAAATTATTCAGTAAAAACAAGGAGATACGATGTATTCAATAAACACAAATTTTAATGAAATTTTTAAGGCGATTAGCTACAAAACACGCACTGATATTTTAATTGAAATTAATAAAAATCCCAATTTAACTCTTACTAAATTGTCTGAGAAGTTTAAAATGTCTCGGATTACACTTGAGTTTCACATACAAAAATTAAAAAGTTCCGGAATGATAAAATCTACAAGAAGAAAAGATGGAATAAATTTATCCTTAAAAAAAGGTAAAATTAATAATGCAATAAAAAACCTAATTACTGTTTTAGAATTAAATGAAGCTTAATAAACTTTTTTTAGTTTTTTTACCTCAAGATTTCCAAGTTTATATTCTCCATAAGAGACTCGTTTTAATTTCAAAAGTTTATAATTAAAGTGAGCTAAGATTTTGCGGATTTCACGATTTTTCCCCTCTGTTAAAGTCATTGAAAGCCAACTCGAACCATCATTTTGATTCTTAATTTCCACCTTAATTGATTTATAAAAAATTCCTTCAATTTTTACTCCATTTTTCAAAGTTTCAATCAAATTTTTATGTGGCTTACCATGAATTTTAACTTCATAAACTCGCGGAAAATCCCCTCGCTCCATTTTTTCTTTTAACTCAGGAGAATTCGTTAATAAAATCAATCCCTCAGACAAAAAATCTAACCTACCAATTGCATGATAATTTTTCATCCACTTTGGTAAAAAATCAAAAATAATTTTACGATTTTCTTGTGACTTATGACTAGTCAAAACTTCGGTTGGTTTATGAAAAATAAATAGTTTTTCTTCAGGTTTCTGCGGAAGTTCTTTGCCTTCAATTTTTATTCTGTTTTTTTCAGAAACTTTTGTAGCAGGCTCTAAAACTTTTTTCCCATCAATTTCTACCGCTCCATTTCGGATTAATTTTTCAGCAACCCTACGAGAACAATATCCAGAATGAGAGATCTTTTTAATCAGAAACATTGCTCAACTTAGCTTTTTCAACATTATCAAAAGAAATCTCAAAAATTCCATCTTCAGTTTTTATTTTAATTTTTTCATCAGCTTTCAGTAATTCGCCCTTAAATCTTCGGCGATTATCGATTAAATTTATCGTCTCGATTTTAGCCTTTTTACCTAAAAATCTTTTGAAATCCTCAGGTGTTTTTAGCGGGCGATTTTCACCAACCGATCCAACTTCTAAAGTATATTTTTCTGCGATAAAATCTTCAACATCTAAAATTGTAGAAATTAAACGATTCGCAATTTGACAATCTTTCAAAGCAATCGGAGACAGGTCTTTATTCTCCAGTCTTATGTCTAAAACTTTTTGACTTCCTCTTGAAAAGGCGATCAAATCGACCAACAAATAGCCATTATCTTTTAATGACGGCTTTAATAATTCTTCTATTTTTTGTACATCCATTTTGTATTCCTATAAATCCTCTACAATTTTCATTAGCTCTATATATATTTGTTCGGCTGTGAAATTCATTTTTTCTTCAACATCTTTCGGTTTTCCTGAATGCCCAAAATCATCTAGTCCAAAAACAAAGTCCGCATATTTATACCAACTCGTAGTAGTCCCGGATTCAATTACAACTTTCAAACTATCCATCGGCAATATACTATCTTTATATTTCTGAGATTGCAAATCAAAAAGTTCTCTGCAAGGCATAGAGACAACACAAGAAAACATTTTACGATTTTTGAAAAGCATTTCTGAGATCTCCATCGCCCTAGAAACATCTGAACCGCTAGCAATAAAGATTATATTTGATCGCACACATTCCTTAACTAAATAGCCTCCTTTTGTCGACATGTTTTCTGTAAAATCTTTTCGAATTTGTGGTAATTTCTGCCGTGATAAAGCTAAAATTGATGGTGTCTTTTTTTCTAAAAATGCAAGTTCAACACATTCTGCCGTTTCAATTGCATCACAAGGACGAAAAACATTTAAGTTTGGAATAGCACGAAAACTTTCTAAATGCTCAATCGGTTGGTGCGTCGGTCCATCCTCTCCAACTGCAATACTATCGTGTGTAGCAACAAAAACGGTCGGCTGTTTCATTAAAGCTGATAACCGAATCGCAGGTTTCATATAGTCTAAAAACATAAAAAAAGTTCCTGCATAAGGCTTGAAACCATACAAAGAAAGACCGTTCATAATAGCCCCCATTGCATGCTCGCGAACCCCATAATGTATATAATTTCCGTTTGCATTGTCGCTAGAAATCGACAACATATCTTCTATAAAAGTTTTATTTGAAGGAGTTAAATCCGCTGATCCACCTATTAGATTTTCAACATTATTTAGTAAAATTGGCAATGTATTTTGAAAAGAATTTCTAGTCGCTTCTTCTGAATTTTTTAATAATCTTTCTTTTTTGAAATCAAAAAAATCATCTATTAATTTTTCTTCATTTAATTTTTTTTCAACTGAAAAATTACCATATTTTTCCATCCATTTATTGTATTCATTTTCATACTGAGAGCCAATCTTTTTCCACTCGTCTAAAAGGTCTTTCGGGATTTCAAAAGGTGAATTATTCCAATCTAAATCCTGTGACATTTGCTCCCTCAAAGCACCGCCAATTGGCGATCCGTGAGACTTTTCAGAGCCTTCTAATTCCTTACATTCTTTCGCAATTACAGTCTTACAATCTATAAAAGTTGGAAGCTCAGAAGCCTTCGCTTTTGTAATTGCTTCATCAATATCTTCCTGATTATGCCCATCGCAACTTAGAACATTCCAACCAATAGATTCAAATCTCATTCTCATATTTTCGGTGCGAATTTGATTCGTATTTCCATCTATTGTAATTGAATTATTATCCCACAAAACAATTAGATTTTTTAATTTATGATGCCCAGCAAAAGCTGTTGCCTCATACGAAATTCCCTCTTGCAAACAACCGTCTCCAACCACCACAAAAGTCTTATGATTAATTCCTGAGTTAGGATTTTTTTGTCTTGTGATTTTTTCTCCCAAAGCAATCCCAACAGCCGTTGCAATCCCCTGCCCCAAAGGTCCTGTCGTAGTTTCAATTCCTTCTAGCATTCCATACTCAGGATGCCCTGCAGTTTTAGAATTTATCTGACGAAAATCTTTCAAATCTTCAATCGAACAATCCTCATAACCCAATAAAAAAAATAGTGAATACAACAATGCACTCACATGACCATTCGACAAAATAAAACGATCGCGATTTTGCCATTTTGGTTTTTTAGGATTAAATTTTAAGTGTTTTGAAAACAAGCAAGTTGCTACATCGGCAAATCCTAATGCCCCCCCTGGGTGTCCAGAATTCGCTTTGTTTATCATATCTACACTTAAAAATCGCAATGGTTTTGATAGATTCATAGTTTCTCCTTTATATTTTTAATAGTTGTTTTTAGAATTTTTATTTTAGCTTCCTTAGTATTAAATGCCATGTGAGGAGTAATAATAACCTCCTCCATTTGCAATAATTTTTGATTCAAGAAAGCAGTTTCTAATTCTTTTTTTGATAGTTTTTTACATCCGAAACTGTTGGAGAAGAGAATAGAAATCGTTCTTCATCTGCCACATCAAGTCCTGCCCCCGCTATTCTTTTACTTAAAATTGCATCGTACAAAGCCTCGGTATTTATCAAACTTCCTCTCGCAGTATTTATTAAAATTGCATTTTTTTTCATTTTTGAAAAAGCTGTTTTGTTCAACATGTTTTTTGTTTTTTTTGTAGCAGGGCAATGCAAAGTTATAATGTCTGATTGCTCTAAAAGATCATTTAATTCAACCATCTTTACTTTTGATTTTTTTGATACAAATGGATCACAACCTAGAACTTTCATGCCAAATCCATTAGCAATTTTTGCTACATTTGAACCAATATCTCCAAGCCCGATCACACCAATAGTTTTATCTGCTAAATCACTTCCGCATAAATCACATTGCTCAACTCTTAGTTCATCAAGCATTTCTTTTCCATCAGCAAGTTTTCGGATCAATGACAATAAAAGTGTAAAAGTAAATTCTGCAATTGTTGATTTTCCATAATGTGGGACTGAGAAAACTTTAATTTTTTTCTTTTTACAATAGTCTAAATCTATGTGATCTAAGCCTGTTGAACGAGTCGCAATTGCTTTTAGATTTTGAAATTTTGAAAGTGTTTTAGAATTAAAAGCTGATGAAACTTCCCCTGAAATAATACCTATGTCTTTAATTTTAGCTGATTGTTTTGACGACAGAAATGCAGAATTAAAAAAAACCATTTCCCAATTTTTATTAGAGTTTTGTCTAATGTAGTTTTCAGTTAATTTTCTAGAATCAAAAAAAGCTATTTTCATTTTATCCTTCCTTAGAAAAATACGAAATTTTAATTTCTATATTTTTATTTTATACCCCTCACCCGAGCTTAGCTCGACCTCTCCCGCAAGGGGCGAGGTGAAGACCGAGTCTGTTTTCAGATTTTATATTCCGCTAAAAAGAAATAAACTATAAACTTAAACATCAAGTTTTTCGCTGTATAAAATCTTTCTTTTCCGTATTTTCCACTGTATCACCCACCCCTTGTGGGAGGGTCAAAATAGCTCTTACTATTTTGGGGCGGGGTCGCTTTTTAACTCTAAATAAATAGTTTCTAAAACACCTTTTAGATTATCAAAAATTTCATTATTCCAAAATCTTAAAACTTTGAATCCACTCTTCTCTAAAACTTCGGCTCTTCTCTTGTCATAGTTTTTATTTTTTTCTTCGCAATGTTGTCCACCGTCCAATTCTACAATTAGTTTTTTTTCAAAACAAACGAAATCGACGATGTAGTTTCTAATAGGTATCTGTCGGCGAAATTTATAATTTAGCAATTGTTTTTTTCTTAAAAAACTCCAAATTAATTCTTCTGCCTCTGTTAATTTTTTTCTTAGTTCTTGTGCATTTTTTAATGTTTTTTTATTATAAAAATGTTTAGCGATTTGTTGTTTCATTTTTTACCCCGCCCCAAAATAGTAAGAGCTATTTTGACCCTCCCACAAGGGGTGGGTGATAGACCGAGTCTACCCTCCGCTCCCGCAAGGGGCGAGGTGAAGACCGAGTCTTTTCTCAAAAACAGAATCTCACCGAATCGATTTTTTTCTTTTACCCCGCCTCAAGTAGCAAGCTATTTTGACCCTCCCACAAGGGGTGGGTGATAGACCGAGTTTATCCTCCACCTGCGTTTTTAATTTGCATTTTTTTGTGTTTTTCAACTAAGAAAGGAGGCAATGGAGGTGCAGGCGGAGGACCAGAACAATTATCATCAAAACATTTTTTTCTAATAGAAGCTACTGCATAATGGCTAGGTTTATCAGCTTCAATTGGATGTTTTGTTTTCCCTTCATAAATAATAATTTGCTTTTTAGGATCTAATGTTAGAATTTTATGTGGCTTATAAAGAGGTTCTTTTTTTAATTGTGTCTCATTCATATCTATTTTCAAAACAGATTTATGATGTTTTTTTATTGAATCTATTTCGTATGTTCCCTTTCCTATCATTTCAGAAAATCTTTTTGCTGTTTCATCATTATTTTGTCTTAGAACAATTTTCGCTGCGGTAGATGAAAACATTGTCTCAACTTGTTCTTTACTATATTTATGAATAATCTGATTCATATCTTGTGCTATAAGCAAATAAGAAACTTTCTGTCCACGACCAATATCCGGTCCCCTTATAACAGCATCCATCTTAGGCAACACTGGAAATTCATCAACTACAAATAGCGTTGGGTAAGGACCAACTTTATTTCCCTTATATTCTTTCCCCGGTTTATTAGCAATTAAAAACATAGACATAAGTTCCATAAAAATCCCAGTAATTGGGGCTAAAGCCATAGCATGAACCTGATCAACACTAATATAGATCGTCACAGGTTTCATTTTTCCGTCTCTTGGATCAATCATTCCTCGTAGATCCTTAAAATGAAAATCACTATGCGAAGTTCTTGCCCGAACAGCCGAGTTTGTAAAGATATTTAAGTTTGTTGTAACAGTAGAAAAAATAGAACCTCGTTCTTTATCAGGTGTTCCTGCTAATTTTGTAAAACTCGTAATTGTAATTGCTGAATAGCCAAATCGTCTAGCTTCTTTTAGCGATCTCGTCAGAACTTCTTTCATTCCGTCTGCCATTTTAGCCATCTGATCGCCCTGTTTTGCTCTTTCTTCAATCTCACGATTTACATTATTTTGAGACTCAGTTAGCCAATCTATCATCATAGGAATACATGCTTCATGCCCTATCCAATTTTTAGGAATATCCTGCCAAGTTCCAACAGGCACATAATTATCTGCTGTAATTTTTCCTTCTTGAAGTAATTGTCTCGCTCCATCTGCTAATGCATCATCCATTTTAGCATAATAACCATCTAAGATTCTTGCATCTTCGCTGTCAAAACTATTGTCTTTTAATCTATGTGAAAAATAATCATTAGCTCTTGCTCTTTCCGTTTTAGAAATAATATATTGTATCATTCCTGATAATGCCCCTCGCCCTGCATTAACCCAGTGTGGATCCGCTCCGCCTTTTGGTTCTTCAATTAAAATTGCAATCATACTATCAACATATAAATCTCGCTCCGGTCCAGACGGTGGAACAGCATCAGGAGAAAGAGGATTCCAACTAGGATGATAAATCCCTGCTTCTTCGTCATCTTCTGCTCCCCAATTTAGAGTAAAAGTAATTCCTTTTATTGATCTATAACCACTTGTAAAATCCGCAACCTCAGGCTTAGGATCATGAACGATCATAGAAACCTCATCGCATTCTGTAATAGTCGGAATAACAACAGCAGATGTTTTACCAGTTCCCGGTGGAGCAAATGCCATAACCGAAAGTGTGCTAGTTAATTTAAGAAATTTACCTTTTAGCATTCCCAAAACAATCATAAAACCTTTTGTTAAATCTGTATCCCAACTTTTTATATCTTGTAATGTAGCTTTTCTAGCCGTTCCTTGTAATTGTGGCATCATATTGTGTGGATTTGAATATGGAATAACAATCCTCGCTAATGGCAATGTTAGATAAGGCACAAAAGGAATCGCATGAAAAACATCTAGATCATTTATCATTGATTGTGGCAAATAATAAACATAGTATTTTACAACTATCTGCCCATAGCTTCCTATAACAGTTCCAAGATAATTTAGAAAATAAGACCAAGAATTAGCATTTAAACCATGACGAAAAAACTGCTCTACAGGAACAACTAGAATAACTGTAATTGCTAAAATTAAAATATAGTAAATCCAAGTACGAATTAACCAATAGGTTCCCCTCGTCCTATGTCCCCACTCTTCGTTAAATGCCATTTTTCACCTTTTTTATATAAAAAATAATAACATCTTTTATTGCAAGAATCAAGTTTATTTTTTTCATTACACCTCTTTCATGATTAAAGGTTATAAAAAAAACGGATTTCACAAAGCAGAGTGGTTGAAGTGAGCGAAGCGAACGGTTTTTGTGCTGAGAAGGCATAATTTGCGGAAAGCATCAGCCGTTTTGGGCTCTGCTGTTCCGTAAAATTGTGCAAATTCGTTTGAAAATCATACACCCCGTGTATAATTTTTACAATACGATCTGTGCAAAAAGCAATCACCATTAGTTATTAAACTGTTCCTTTAAAATTGTTCGTTTGCCATTAGTTCCTGCCGTAGAAATAACTCCACGCTTTTCCATTAGTTCAATTAAGTTGGCTGACTTATTATAACCAATTCGTAATTGTCTTTGTACAAAACTAATAGAAACTTTTCCCGTTTCTAGAACTATCTGCACCGCCTTTTCATAAAGTTCTTCTTCACTTGTTTTTCCTTTTTGAGCCTTGTCTAAAACCGATGGAGGCTGATCTGTCTGCTCATCAATGACATTATGTATATAATCAGGTTTGGCTTGTGCTTTCAAAAAATCCGCAACAGTCTGAGCTTCTTTTTCAGTCGCAAATGGAGCATGAACTCGCACTGGATTTCGCCCTGCCGCCATATATAACATATCTCCGTGATCTAATAATTGCTCCGCACCTTGGCGTTCTAAAATCGTACGACTATCTATTTTTGAAGAAACTTGAAAACTAATTCTAGTAGGAAAATTCGCCTTAATCACGCCTGTAATAACATTCACAGAAGGTCGCTGAGTCGCCATAATTAAATGAATTCCAGATGCCCGAGCCATTTGTGCAAGTCGCTGAATTGATGCCTCAACTTCTTTTCCTGCAACCAACATTAGGTCTGCAAGCTCGTCAATTATTATGACTAAAAATGGATATGGTTTTAATTTTATCGGACGACTTTCAAATTGAGGTTTTCCAGTAGTTGGATCAACTCCGACTTTAATTTTATGCTTCACAACTTTTTTTTCTTTTAGAATTTGAGCTACTTTTTTATTATAGCCTTCAAGATTTTTAACCTTCAAAAGAGCCATTCTTTTATATCGCGATTCCATTTCTCGCACAGCCCATTTTAGAGTATTCACAGCCTCATTTGGATTCGTAACAACGGGAGTTAACAAGTGTGGAATATCCTCCCAATCTTTAAATTCTAGCATTTTTGGATCAATCAAAATCAAACGACAATTTTCAGGCTTTTGCTTATAAAGTAAGGACAAAATTATAGTTCTAATAAACACAGATTTACCAGAACCAGTCCGCCCTGCGACTAATAAATGAGGCATTTTTTCCAACGGCACAATAACATCTTCGCCACTAATATCGTCCCCTAAAATTATTGGCAAATGATATGAAACTTTGTTGAAAGAATCCTGTGAAACACTTTTTTTCAAAAACACAATTTCTCGTTTTAGATTCGGCAATTCAATTCCAATTCTATTCGTTCCTGAGATCGGTGAAATTCTCAAAGTATCCAGACT
>NBLK01000047.1 GCA_002084505.1 Rickettsiaceae bacterium 4572_127 | reverse complement strand
CTAGAACCAGAAGGACTAAATTCAGATATAATTTATCCAAATGGAATTTCAACTTCGCTTCCGCAAGACATTCAAACTAAAATGATTCATAGTATAAAAGGTTGCGAAAAAGCAGAAATTACTCAGTTCGGGTATGCGATAGAATACGATGCAATTGATGCCCGAGTTTTGAAACCGACCCTCGAATCAAAAGATATTTCAGGGCTGTTTTTCGCTGGGCAGATAAATGGAACTAGTGGCTACGAAGAAGCAGGTTCACAGGGAATTGTTGCGGGGCTAAATGCTTCAAGATTTTCGCAAAAGTTATCTCCAATTACTTTCAGCAGAACGGAATCTTATATCGGAGTTTTGGTTGATGATATAACGACGATGGGGATTGACGAGCCGTATAGAATGTTTACTTCTCGGTCAGAATATCGTCTTTATTTGCGAGCGGATAATGCGGATCAGCGACTAACTCCACTAGGAATAAATGTTGGGGCGGTTGGAAATTTTCGAAAAAAAACTTTTGAAAAAAAACAAAAAAAATTAAAAACAGCACAGGAGTTTTTGAAAAAAACTTTTGTGAAATCTAAATCCCTTTGGGAATTATTGAAGCAACCTGAAACTAATTTTTCCGACTTTGAAAACTGTGATTTTGATAAAAAAATTAAAAAACAATTAAAAATTGAGGCGATTTATGAAGGATATATCAAACGCGAACGAGCTGAAATTTCTAAAATTAAAAAAGACGAAAAGCTGAAAATTCCACTTGATTTTGACTATGACGAAATAGGAAGTTTAACAAATGAAATCAAAGAAAAGTTGAAAAAAAATCGCCCTACCACATTGGCAAATGCAAAACGAATCTCGGGAATCACCCCTGCTGGAATAATCGCATTGATGAAAAAACTAAAAAAATCATAAAAACTCCACCGAATTTGCATGTAATTTTTCGACTTGTTCATCTCCAAAAACAATTGTTAATTCTGTTGTATCAGCATCTAAAATTTCCCCAACTCCAAATTCTTTATGATTAATTTTTCGTCCAATTAACATAGTATTTACATCTTCAGAAAATATCTGATCATTTTTTAATTTAGTATTTTTTGATTCTTTTTGCATGGAATGTTCTATAATTTCGGTCGTCTCTGTAGGCAATTCATCGATAAAAATTGAAGGGAAATTATGCTGTCTCGTTCCGAATAAAAACCGCGATGCAGTGTGTGAAATCATAACCTGTTTTTTTGCTCTCGTGATTCCGACATAAGCCAATCGCCGTTCTTCTTCTAGACTATTCTCTTCAATCGCCTTTTCATTTGGAAATATATTTTCCTCCCAAGCAGGCAAAAAAACAGCATCAAATTCCAGTCCTTTCGCCGAATGCATCGTCATTAACAAAACATGATCTTTCTCATTTAAGTTTTCAACTGCAGAAATTAAAGCGATGTGTTCTAAAAAATCTGGAAGCGACGGATATTTTTTCATAGTCATCATAAGGTCTTTTAGATGCTCCAAACGAATCGAAGAATCAGCATCCTTACTAATTTCCCAGTGATTTAAGTAACCCATTTTTTCTAAAATTTCAGCACCAATCAAACCGCAATCTTCAGTCTCCACACGCTCACGAAAATGAGAAATTCCTTTTACAAATTTTTCTAATCTCTCGCCTGTTTTACCTTTTATTCGCTCCGTTTCCAAAGCAGATTTTAAACTCTCAAAAAGATTTTTGTTCTCCCGCTTTGCAATCTCATGAAGAATAGAAATCGCCACCGCACCAACACCTCGCCGAGGAGTATTTATGATTCTCTCAAAAGCCAAATCATCTTGCGGATGAGAAATTAAACGAAAATATGCCAAGGCATCTTTGATTTCTGCACGCTCGTAAAACTTAATCGTTCCAACAGTTTTGTATGGAATCTCATGAGCAATTAACTGTTCTTCAATCGATCGCGACAAATATCCTGAGCGAATTAAAATCGCCATTTCCGACCATTTTATTTTATTTTTATTATTTTCTAAAAGTTTTTGAGCAATAAAAACTGCCTCTTCATTCGCTTCAAAAAAACTATTTATAGTTATTTTTTCTTGCAATTTATGATTTATATTTGTGAAAACTGTCTTTCCTAATCGCTCTTTATTATTAGAAATTAAATGCGATGCCGTTTTCAAAATGTTAGAAGTTGAGCGATAATTTTCCTCTAAACGAATTAATTCAGCATCTGGAAAATCCTTTTGAAAATTCAAAATATTGCGAATATCCGCACCTCGCCAACCGTAAATAGACTGATCATCATCGCCAACACAACAGATATTTTTATTAATTTCGGTCAGTTTTTTCAGCAATTTATACTGTGCGGAATTTGTATCTTGATACTCATCAACTAAAATATACTTGAATTTCCAAGCTATTTTCTGTGCTATTTCTTTATGGGTTTCAATTAATTTCAGCGGGAGCAAAATCAAATCTCCAAAATCCACGGCATTTAATTTTCGCAATTGTTTTTGATATTTTTTATAAATTTCTAGAAGTTTTCCATCGGCAAATTCGTCATTAATTTCTCTAATATCATTCGGCAAAAGAGCTTTATCTTTTAGGCGAGAAATTTTTTCGCTCGCCATTGCAGGTGTGTGAAGTTTTGTATCTAACTTCATTTCCTTCATAATTTTTTTCAAAACAATTTTAGAATCACTCTCATCAAAAATTGAAAACGGAGCTTTTAGACCAATTAAATCTAAGTATGGACGAAAAAGTTTTAGACCAATTGAGGCCTTATTTGTAAAAGTTAAACACAGACATTGCCACGGCATCGCAAGACGATTCTGCAAAATATAAGCGAGTCGATGTACTAAAACTCGAGTCTTTCCAGTGCCTGCACCTGCTATAATCAGTAATGCACCTGTTGTTGTCTGCACTGCTTTTTTTTGTGGATCATTAAGATTTTTTAGTAATTCTGACATAAAATAATACTACGAGTTTTTAATCCGAAATACAAATGAATTTTTATCTTGGATCTCTACCTTTATTAATTATGTTTGAATTATTAGGTGTATGTTTTTTATATACAAAATCGTTATATGCTTTCATTGATTCTTTTGAAAAATTATGATTAACAATCGGAGCAAAATCAATCGCACTTTCTCCTTCAATTGTTATTTTACAATTGCCACTATCTTCTTTCACAGAAAAATCAATCCTAAATGTTTTAAGTATTTGTTGTGTTCCTTTAAGGTCTTTCTCGGCTACAACACCTACTATATATAAATTTCCTTCTTTACTTCTTTGTTTTTTCCATACACTTTTCTCTAAAACATTTGAATTTTCACTAAAAGCAAACCCTAGTTTTCTTGCCACAATTATAGCATCTTTTTGTTTTGCAACAGCAAAAACACTTTTTGCATTTTTTATAAACTTTAATCCATTACTTTGCAAATCAAGTATATCTTTCATCTGCTCAGGAGTAATTTCCGCCACTATTTTAAACTCATTTGTTTCAGGACTTGCAAATTTTTTCCAATTTATTTGTATTGAAACAATATTTTTATCCTCAACAATTGCATAGACCTCTTGTGCCAATGTTGTATGCATATTTTTGAAATCATTTGCTTTCAATTCTCTTCCAAGAATCTTTGCTATAACTATACTTAAAATGTTTCCATCTAAATAATCCATCCAATTTTTTTTGGGTTCATCCATATTTTCAGCAGAAATTGGAGGATTTATGTCTATTAATGTACCATCCGGATTAACTTGTCCTTTTTTAATCAATGCTTTCCAAATACTAATTGCTTTTTCTTTTGTTAAATTTATCATCTTAAACTCCTTTTTTTATTTTTTTATAACTTACTACAAATAGAGAATAACATAATTTTTCACAAAAAAACAACCTTTATCTCCCATGATTTTGAGAAAAAGATCCGTCGGCGTCCCTGTATACTCTTGCGGTTCTGCCGTCTTTTGCTTTCCAAGTTTCGACAATTCTTCCATCTGATAAAGTTGTAGAGGAGGAGAAGTTCATGAAGCTATACTTTTTCTTTTTAGCTTTTTTTTTAGGTTTTGTATCTTTAATCTTGCCAATTAATTTTTTATCTATTTGTTCAAAATCTTTTATAGTCTTATTTTTTTCAGTTGTTTTTTTATCTATTTCTTCAGGATTTTTTTGATTCTCATTTTTCTTATTCTCATCCTTTTTTATATATGAAAAAATTCTAGGCATTTGTAAGTTACGAAAAAAAACTCCTTCTTTCTCATATTCACTTTCAAACTTTTCTTCATCAATATCATAAATAAAATGTAAAAAATAAGAATTATTTTCTAAAATAAAAACAGACCTATGAGCATTCTTTTCTGTAATTTTTAATCCATAAAAAGAAGTCTTATCATTACTAAGAGGCGATTTTTTCAACTTGATTTTTTTCTCCAAAAACTTTCAAAGGCTCAGCTTTGTTTTCAACCGTTTCTTTGCTAATAATAACCTCAACAACATCTTTGTGATCTGGCAAATGATACATTGTTTCTAGCAATAAATCCTCAATTATAGATCTTAATCCCCTCGCTCCTGTCTTATGTTTTATCGCTTTTTTAGCAATTGAATGTAGGGCATCGTCCGCAAAAGTTAATTTCACATCTTCCATTTCAAAAAGTTTTTGATACTGTTTAACCAAAGAATTTTTAGGCTCAGTTAGAATTTGGATCAACGCAGTTTCGTCCAAGCTTTCAAGAGAAACGGTCACAGGAAGTCGTCCAATTAATTCTGGAATCAGCCCATAACTCGTCAGATCTTCTGCTGTTACTTTTTCAAAAAGTTTAGAAGCCTCTAATTTATTTTTATCAATAATTTTTGCCCCAAACCCCATTTCACTTTTATGAGTTCGGTCAGCAATAACTTTTTCTAACCCTGAAAATGCTCCTCCACAAATAAACAAAACATCCGAAGTATCAAACTGAATTAGATCTTTTTGCGATGGATTTTTTCGTTTTCCATTTGGAGAAATCATACAAGTTGTTCCTTCAATCATTTTCAAAAGTCCCTGCTGAACTCCCTCGCCTGAAACATCTCTCGTCAAAGACGGATTCGCAGATTTTCTTGTAATTTTATCTATTTCATCAATATAAATAATTCCTTTTTGAGCCGACTCAACATTAAAATCTGAAGCCTGTAACAGCTTAGTTATAATACTTTCAACATCTTCCCCAACATATCCTGCCTCTGTCAAAGTCGTCGCATCTGCAATCGTAAACGGCACATTTAAAATTCTCGCGAGTGTGCTCGCTAATAAAGTTTTTCCTGTTCCTGTCGTCCCCAGCATCAAGATATTAGACTTTTGAAGCTCAACTGTATTATTAGAAAATTTATGCAGATGTCGTTTATAGTGATTGTAAACTGCCACCGATAAAGTTTTTTTTGCTAAATCCTGACCAATAACATAATCATTCAAAATCCGATTTATTTCCGACGGAGAAGGTATATTTTTAAATTCTTTAATCTGTTTAGTTTTCAAATCATCAGACAAAATATCATTACAAAGTTTTACGCACTCATCGCAAATGAAAACTGAATGCCCTGTAATTAGTCGCTTAACTTCATGCTGAGTTTTTCCACAAAAGGAGCAAAATCTAGAAGTTTTTTTCTTAGTTGGTATTGCTTTGTTATCCATTGTTATTAACCTCCCGATGTGTAATTATACTATCAATCACACCAAACTTTTTAGCATCTTTAACCGACATGAAATTATCTCTTTCCATTGCTTTTTCAATCGTATCAATATCTTGATCACAATGTTCTGCCATGATTTCATTTAGTCGTTTTCTAAGCGTTAAAATTTCCTTCGCATGAATTTCAATGTCCGTCGCCTGTCCTTGCGCTCCACCTGATGGTTGGTGAATCATTATTCGAGAATTAGGCAATGCAAATCGTTTTCCTGCCGTTCCACCTGCTAACAAAACTGCTCCCATAGAAGCACATTGCCCCATGCAAACAGTCCTAACATTCGGACGAATATAATTCATAGTGTCATAAATCGCCATACCAGAAGTCACAACTCCCCCCGGAGAATTTATATAAAGCGAAATATCCTTTTCTGGATTTTCTGATTCTAAATGCAAAAGCTGAGCACAAATAATAGATGCTAAATCGTCATTCACCTGACCAGAAAGAAAAATAATTCTTTCCTTTAATAGCCTAGAATAAATATCATAAGCCCGCTCTCCACGACCTGTTGTTTCTATTACTGTTGGAATTAGCATTTAATACCTCTCTTTTTCAATATCTATAATATAGATAAAATTATCACAAAAATCAATAAAATTCATTATTAAACAAGATTACCATAAAAATAAGTTAGAATCTTAGATATTTTTGGATTTTTGTAAAAAAACTACTTGATTCTTGAAAATAATGTTTTTTTAAAGAAATTTAGCAAAAATTACATAATCTTTTTCGACAGATAGTGAGTATGAGAGTAAAAGGATACTTTTACTCTCATACACCAAAACAACCCATTTTATTGTGTAATATCAGTAAGATACAGTCGTTTCAGGTTATTGAAAAAATAGGATTTTAGCTATTAAATTTGGTTCAACTCCATTTTGTATGTGTTTTAATACCCCTCATCCGAGCAAGGGGAGAGGCGGAGCTCAAAATAGTAAGAACTATTTTGACCCCTCCCAAAAATAGCAAAGCTATTTTTACCCTCCCACAAGGGGAGGGTGATAGACCGAGTTTGAAAAATAGATTTTACTCAGCAACTTTAATGA
>NBLK01000001.1 GCA_002084505.1 Rickettsiaceae bacterium 4572_127 | reverse complement strand
AATCTTTTCATCACAGAAACCTTTTAGACCTAAAAAAAAATGCGATGTTTTTTTCTTTTCTAAATGTTTTTTTAGTAAAAATGGAATCTCTCCTCTTCCTGCAACTACTCCGATCTTCATTCTATTTCCTCGTCACTCATCAAATGAGCATGTAAATGTGGAATTTCCTGTCCGCCTTCTGGCAAAACATTGAAATTAACCTTATATCCTTTTAGTCCTAATTTGTCAGCAACGGCTTTTATGTCTCTAAAAAAACGCCCGATAGTCTCATTATCACTTCCGCTCACTAAATCAATTAAAGAAATAATCGGCTCTTTTGGAATTACTAAAATATGTGTTGGCATCAAAGGCTTTATGTTTTTTATAGCTAAAATTCTAGCATTTTCAAAAACAATTTTACTTGGCAATTCCTTTCTGAGAACTTTTGCAAAAACATTTTCTTTATCGTAAATCACCCAACTTTTTTTAAGCATTGCACCTCCTCATTAATAACGGTGATTGCTTTTTGCACAGATTATGCACAATTTTTCAAAAAGCAGAGCCAAAAACGGCTGATGCTTTCCTTAAATTATGCCTTCTCAATACAAAAACCATTCGCTAGCACTCACTCCAATCACAGCCGTCGGTGAGATTTTCTTTTTTTGCAGTAAATCTATTTAATTTCCCTAAATTTTCTACTTGAAGTTTTTTTTGTGTAGTTTATTATAACCATATATTATATATTAGTATATGAAAAAGGGGAAAGCAAATGAATAGTGAAAAAATAAAACCTTTACAAGCTAAGTATCCACATGAAATAGATATTCATATAGGAAAACGAGTGCGTGTTAGACGAAAAATTTTGAAAATGAATCAAAGCGAAGTTGCTTCTCTTGTTGGTGTAACTTTTCAACAGTTTCAAAAGTATGAAGCAGGGACAAATCGGATAAGTGCTTCTCGTTTATATGTTCTAGCGGAAATTTTGGGTGTAGCAGTTAGTTTTTTCTATGAAGGATTTAACAAGTTGAGACAAATGTTTTCTCTCCCTGAATATGAAAATGCAGTTGCTGAAAATAAAAAAGCACTAAAAAATGATCCTATGGACAAAAAAGAAAGCCTAGAATTAATTCGTCTATTTTGGAGAATTAAAAGCTCTGAAAAACGAAAAAAAGTTTTAGAAATGGTCGCAATGATAAGCTCAACGGAATAACTATGGATATTAAAGTATTAAAGAAATTAGCTCATTTATCTAGAATTGAAATGACGGACGAAGAATTAAAAAAAACAGCTCCAAACATAAGTTCTATTTTAACCTTAGTTAATAAATTGAATGAATTAAATACTGATAATGTTGAGCCTCTTTTTTCAACTGCTCAAAATGATTTACCTAGACGACAAGACATTGTAACTGAAACTTCAAAAAGAGACGAGATATTGCAAAATGCTCCGTCTATTGATAAAGATAAAAAATTCTTCACAGTTCCTACTGTTGTTGAATAAAGGAACTTCATGAAATTATATGACTTAACTATTACAGAAGCGATCGATCTTTTGCAAAAAAAAGAAATTTCAGCGACTGAATTAACTAAAGCACATTTGAATCGCATGGACGGTTTGCAAAAGCTAAATGCTTTTATAACTGAGACTCCTGATAGAGCCTTGGCAGATGCAAAAAAAAGTGATACACATTATAAAAATGGTACAGCTCGTCCGCTAGAAGGAATTCCCATTGCTCATAAAGATTTGTTCTGCACAAAAGATATTCCGACGACTGCAGGTTCAAAAATTCTAGAAATACCTGCTTCTTTTTCAGGAGTCGTTGGAGTAAAACCTACTTACGGATTTGCTTCTCGTTATGGATGTGTTCCACTTGCATCTTCATTAGATCACCCCGGAATTATAGCAAGAAATGTTAAGGACAGTGCATTGCTCTTAAAAGAAATTGGAGGATATGATTCTAAGGATTCAACCTCTGCTCCACACAATGTTCCTAATTTTGTAAAAAATTTAAATCCTTCTATAAAGGGAATTAAAATAGGGATAATTAAAGAATCTGACATAGAAGGACTTGCCACTGAAATTAAAAACATTTGGCTTGAAACAGCTAAAAAACTAGAATCAGAAGGAGCAGAAATAATTGAAGTCTCACTTCCACATTTGCCTTATGCTTTGGCTTCTTATCATGTTTTATGTCCCTCTGAAGCATCTTCAAATTTAGCAAGATATGATGGAATTCGCTTTGGACATCGCTCAAAAAATGCTAAAAATTTAGAGGAAATTTATAAGAAATCTCGTGCCGAAGGATTTGGAGAAGAAGTTAAACGACGAATTTTAGTAGGAACATTTTCATTATCTTCTGGTGCTTATGATGCTTATTTTATTAAGGCCGCAAAAGTTCGTAGGCTAATAGCAAATGATTATAAAAAAGCTTTTGAAAAAGTAGATATTTTGTTTTCTCCGACAACAGCAACAACAGCTTTTGGATTGGAAGAAGAACTAACTCCTGTTGAAATGTATGCTTGTGATGTTTTAACTGTTGGAGCTGATTTAGCTGGAATTCCGTCTATTTCAGTCCCTGCTGGATATTCAAAAAACGGATTGCCAATAGGTTTACTTTTAGAAACAAATCATTTTGAAGAACAAACTCTGTTTAATATCGGCTCAGCAATAGAAACCTTAATGCCGAAAATGAAAAAACCTTCTGAGATTTTGTAAATTTCAAAACTCCTAATAATTAATTATTACATCATAAGTTCCGGTGTAAACTCCGGGAGTTGGAGATGCAGGTATGTCTATTTTACCAAAAGTTCTAATGTATTTAGCGCCACTGCTAGTTAAAGTAAAAGAGGTGCCTCTATTACACTCTATATCAAAAAGTTTTAAATCATCCGATCCCTTTGATAAAGGAGCATTAGGCATAGAAATATAAACTACTGAATTTGCCTGTCCGCCAATACGAAATAGTCCTCTTTGATTTCCTCCATGAAAAAATGAATTACCAGAAACATTAGACATATTTCCAGCCGAATCCATTGCAACAACACTACCATTCGGATCAGGAGTAACTTGCCCGAAATTTAACTCGTCCCTTTCTACTATTAGAATACTCTGTGCTGAAATCTCGGCTGTCACAGATATAGTTTCAGAATACCATATCCCTAAACCAACTGTATATCTTGCTCTTATTTGAATAGATCCGTTATAAGAACCTGCTGTTTGCCCAATTGCATAATCTAGTTGCCCTCCTATATTACGAATTGTAAATCGCCCTGTGCCAGAAAAAGTAAAGGTCGGACCATCACGAACTTGAAAATCATGAACTAACATAGCTCCCCCCGGCCCTGTTAAAGAAGAGCCAATTATTTCTACTTCAAATTCTTCATTAGCATCTCCTTGCACACGAATTCTTGCATCTATTCCATTATCTACAAAAGTTGCAACATTTGTTATGTTTCGTCGTCCGCGATACCTTTCTATTGTTCCTCCATTTAAGTCAGGAATAATTTCAGGAAAGTCTAATCCTCTTAAAACACTAAAAGATATAGGGCCTGCATTAGCAGAAAATCCTATAAAAAATAATCCAATAAAAATTAAAATTGTTTTTTTCAATAATTCACCACTATATTATAATCGCCTGTATATGTCCCTGCTGTTGCACTTGCTGGAATATCTAGCTCTCCGTAAACACGAACCAAGCTTGAACCAGTACTACCAAGTGTTGGATTGTTATTATTCGAATATAAATCATGTAAAGTCAAATCAGCTCCCGGCCCTGTCAAAGGTCCGCTAGAAAAAGATACAAAAACAGGAGTGTTTGGCTGTCCCTTCACTACAAAAACACCAACCTGTTGATCTCCATGAAAAAGAGAGTTTCCAACCGTATTTATAATCGTACTATTCCAATTATATAATTTAACTGTTCCACCTGCAGGATCAGGAGTTATTTTTCCAAAATTCATAACTTTATTTTCAGTCAAAAGAATTATCTGCGCTGTTATTTCTATTGAAGCAGAAATAGTTTGATAGACCCAAGTTGTATCTCCACTTGTATACCTAGCCCTAACTTGAATTGATCCGTTGTAAATTCCCGAAGTTTGCCCTGCTGAATAATCTAGCTCACTACCTACTGAACCAGTTACTCTACCCCAAGAAGGAAGAGTCACTATTTTATTTTCCCAACCTGTATGTAGATTTATAGTTGCTCCCGGACCTGAAAGACTTCCAGTCAAAACTTCATATTCAATTTCTGCTCCACCATCTCCTTTTATTCTAACTCGTCCAGTTGTTCCATTATCTATAAAATGTGCTACATTTACTATGTTTTGTCTCCAATTATGTTTTTCAATTGTTCCACCATCTTGATCAGGTAGAATAGTTGGATAAACCAATGCTCTCGTTTCTGTTATAGTAATTGGAGCTGAAAACAATAAAGTTGGAAATAGACAAAAAAGCAATAGTAATAATTTCATGCTGAAAACTTTTTACCGGGGTTTTCATTATCTAGTCTTGCTGTTTTTTGTTTTAGAAACCCTAAGTTTTTCAACATAGTCGCCATGTGCTGTTCTTTTTTATGAACTCCAATTAGAAAAATATGCCCAATCACCATTGTAACCATAAACCACAAAGGATTTATTTTACCATTAGTTATTACCATAGCAATCGTCAGCAAGGCAAATTGAGTTATAAAATTCATAATTGATAGCTGAAATGAAGCCCATAAAAACATAGACGGCGATGCAACAGCCTTCAAAACTCTCTCTTTCATGATAAACTCCTTTTCTATTAAAGCTCTTTCGTAACTCTTGGTGATTGCTTTCTCGCCATGTCTTCCAATAAAACATTGCTCACCTGTTTTTTTACCCCGCCCCAAAATATCTAAAGATATTTTGACCCTCCCACAAGGGGTGGGTGATAGACCGAGTTTTTTCTAAAAAACATTGTCTTACTGAATTTTTCTTTCTTTCTTTTTTTCTTTATTCATTTCTTACTTTACTTGCTTACTTGCTTACTTGCTTACTTACTTGCTTACTTGCTTACTTACTTGCTTGCTTGCTTACTTGCTTACTTGCTTACTTGCTTATCACCCACCCCTTGTGGGAGGGTCAAAATAGTTCTTACTATTTTGGGGCGGGGTAAATTCTCCTTAACTCACAAATTAAATCCTTCTAAATTTACTATATCAAAAAAAGCATCTTTTAGCAAGAAATTATTAGATTTCATTCTTTTTTTATGCTATACTATTTTTCATGAAAAGAATTTTTTTAAGTTTTATTGCTGTATCTTCTGTTTGTTATGCTAGTGATTCTGCTGTAATGGGTGGAGTGGCGACTATGTCATCCCCTATGGTTCCGCAGTATTCAAAGCCTGTTTTGCCACCAGAAAAAACTAAGGAAGAAGAAGCAAAAGAAGATCCAACAAAGCAAGTAATTAAATCTGCAGGAACTCAGGCAGGAGTCCTACTTGGAACCAATCTGTTGTTAAAAGGTTTTTCTACTAAATATCAAAAAGAAGCCTGTTTGAGCGGAAATACCAAAAAAACTTTTGATGAATTAGAAAACGGCGAGTATTATTTTGCTTGGAACAATACCTTTACCTTAAAGAAAAATGTTCAAAGATGTATTCAATGCTGTCCTAAGAAAGATAGCAATAATAACACTGAAGAAAAAATTAAAGGAAAAACAAAGGGCGAAATTGCAACAATGGAAAAAGATCTGAAAAAAGCTAAACAAAATTGTGAAACAGAATATCCCGGAGAAGATAACAAAAGATTCAGAGACGAATGCTTAGATAAACTCCAAAAAGATAGCTTCGGAACTATGACCTGCTCTTCCGAGCCAGACGATGTTAAAATTTGCAAAAATAAGTATGATTCTCAAATGGCTAAACATTGTAGTAAAAAAAACTTTAAGGGGATGGGAGCTTGTAAAGCTAATGAGTAAATTACTTTTTCTATTTTTGATTTTGTCTAATTCTGTTTTAGCTTGGAGAACAGGACAACCATTAACTGAGCCAAACAAATATGAAATAATCTGCAATAATGACTTAGTCAAAGTCATCGAAAAAAAAGATAAAAAATACTGCTTCAAACCATTTTTAGAAGATAAAGAATGGTGCTTTGAAGAAAGAGACGAGGCTTCCACCGCTGTATGTCGTGCTTTCGGCACTCAATAGTTAACTTATCGGACCTGCTTGCTCGCCTGTTTTCATTTGGACTATATACGGATTTTTAGTTTTCAAAAACTCAGTCTTTGTTCCCTCCCAAACTATTTTTCCATCATAAAGCATGGCGATTTTATCGGCAATTGTTGTAGCTGATTTTATATCATGAGTAATTGTTATCGCCGTCGCTCCGAGTTTTTTTACATGGTGAACTATAAGCTGATTTATTGTTTCCGCCATCACAGGATCTAAACCTGTCGTTGGTTCGTCAAAGAAAATAATCTCTGGCTTAGTAGCAATCGCCCGAGCTAAACTCACTCGTTTTTGCATCCCACCAGATAAATCCGCAGGAGAATGTTCTAAAATTTTATCAGACAGTCCAACAGATTTTAGCAAATGCTTCGCTTCTTTTTTCGCTATTTCAGGAGAAATTTTCTTACTCTCAATTAGACCAAAAGCGATATTCTCCCAAACGGAAAGACTATCAAACAAAGCCCCTGCTTGAAAAAGCATTCCGATTTTTTTATAAAAAGATTCTAATTCTGATTCACTTAGATTTGTTTTGTTTTCACCATCTATGAAAATTTTCCCTTTGTCAGGAGCAATAAGCCCTAAGATATTTTTAATAAGAACAGACTTTCCAGTTCCAGAAGGACCGATAATTACAAGCGATTCTCCTGCTTTTACAGACAAATCAATCCCCGCTAAAACCTTCTTGCTTCCAAAAGATTTATGTAGATTCTTAACTTCAACTTTTAATTTTTCTCTCATATTAAGCCTCTTTTATAATAATCGGTGATTGCTTTTTGCACAGATTATGCCCAATTTTACGGAACAGCAGAGCCCAAAACGGCTGATGCTTTCCGCAAATTATGCCTTCTCAGCACAAAAACCGTTCGCTTCGCTCACTCCAACCACAGCTGTCGGTAAAATTGTCTTTTATTTTCTCTAAACCCCAAAGAACATTTCTGTGATGAAATAATTCATTAAAAGAACTACAACAGATCCTGAAACAACTGCTAATGTCGTAGCTTTTCCAACTCCTTCTGCTCCGCCTTTTGAATAATACCCGTGATAACATCCTAGTGCTGAAATAAAGAACCCAAAAACAAGCCCCTTAACTAATCCTGACACAACATCAATAGTTTCTAAACTTTGAAAAGTTTTTTGTAGATAAAGAGCAGGGTTAAATCCAAGTGATTCAGTAGAAATTAAAAACCCTCCAAAAACCCCAATTATGTCTGCTACAAGCGTTAGCAAAGGCAACATCAAAACCGTAGCAATAACTCGTGGAGCAATTAAATAATGAAAAGGTCTCACCGCTAGTGTTTTCAAAGCATCGATTTGTTCTGAGACTCGCATAGTTCCCAGCTCCGCCGCCATAGCAGCTCCAACTCGCCCCGCTACCATTAACCCAGCGAACACAGGTCCCATTTCTCTAACCATTGAAACAGCAACAACCATCGAGACAATTCCCTCAGAAGATAAATCACCAAATCCAGAATATGTTTGTAGTGCTAAAACCATTCCTGAAAAAATCGCAGTTAGTCCAACAACTGGGAGAGAATAAAACCCAACTCTAAAAAATTGTTTTAAAATTAATTTAGGATAAAACGGTGGAGTAAATGATGCTTTTGTGATTAAAAATAAAAATGACATAAATCGCCCAACAGTTTCAAAAACCGCAAGTGTGAATTTTCCTAATGAGTGTAAAATCTTTTCCATAGTAGATATCTTTCAATTGATAATAATAATATGTAAGAATACTCATATCTATTTTCATTTCAAGAAAAATCTTGCTTATAATTTTTTTTATTGCTAGGATTTAGCTGTGATTCGCAAAACAAAGGAGTATAAAATGCAACCAAAACATATTAAAATTAACGATAAGATAACAATTGGAAATGATTTGCCATTTGTTCTAATTGCTGGTCCATGTGCTATGGAGACTCGTGAGCATGCCCTTATGATGGCAACAGAAATTCAAAAAATTACAAAAGAATTAGATATTCCTTATATCTTTAAATCTTCGTTCGATAAAGCTAATCGTTCTTCAATTAGTGGAAAACGAGGAATAGGAATAGAAAAAGGTTTGCCTGTTTTTGATGAAATCCGTGAAACACTAGGTATTCCATGCATAACAGATATACATTTACCAAGTCAGGCAGAAGAAGTTGCTAAACATGTTGATATGTTGCAAATTCCAGCTTTTTTAGCTCGTCAAACAGATTTATTAGTAGCTGCAGCAAAACAAGGAAAGCCTGTAAATGTGAAAAAACCTCAATTCTTAGCTCCGCACACTATGAAAAATGTAGTTAAAATTATGGAAGAATCGGGAAATAATAGAACTCTTTTGACTGAGCGAGGAACTTTAATGGGGTATGGAAATTATGTTGTTGATTTTCGTGGAATTCCTGAAATGAAAGAAACAGGTTATCCAGTTGTTATAGATGCGACTCATTCAGTCCAAACTCCTTCAACTGGCGGAACTTGTAGTGGTGGAGCTCGTAAATATGTACCAACTATTGCTCGTGCAGCACTTATTCAAGGAGTTGGAGCTGTGTTTTTAGAAGTTCACCAAGAACCTGAAATTGCTCCTTGTGATGGACCTAATATGGTTAGACTTTCACAACTAAAAGCTTTTTTAACTAATCTTAAAAAAATTGACGAGCTTGCAAAATCTACCCCAGAAATAAAATTAAAATAAAAGGATTAAATTATGAATAAAATTATATTAGCAAAGAAAGACAACTCTGTTTATGCTTTAAAGGAATTTCCAATAGAAGGAGCAGAAACAATTCAGGCTTTCAAACTTTCTGAAAAACCAAAATACTACATAGATATGTCGTTTGAAAAAATTATAAACGAGCTTCCTGAGACTTCTATTGAGGTTGCAGTGAGTGGATTGAAGAGCATAATAACTCCTAAGCATGTTTTCGGTAGTGGTAAAAGTTATTTTGCTAATGGAGAAAAAGAAGCTGATTTTCCGCCTGTTTGGTTTAGTCGTGAGACAAATAAAATGCTAATTTCTCCTTATAATCAAAAAATAAAATTGCCAAAAGCAACGAGTAAATTAACAGCAGAAGCAGAATTAGGAATCGTCTATGATAAAAAGCTAAATATCTTAGGTTATGTTTACTGTGGTGATCCAACTACTCGTGAAATGCACGGGAAAAAAGAAAAATCAGGGTACAAAACTTGTGGTTATCCAGTTAGTTTTTTAATTAAAACAGCTGATAATCTTCCTCCACAAGATGAGATAAAAGTTGTTTTTTCGGGAAAATATGTTAGTGCTGAGTTTTCCTGTCAGCTTTGTTTTACAGGAAAGAAAAAAGGATTGTATCTTACTGAATCAAAATTATTAGGCTACTTAGACAAAAAGAACAATGCAAAAGAAGGTCTTTTGATGGCGGGAAATCCTGATGCTAAGGCTTTGAAAAGTGTTGATAAAGATGATATTGTGAAGTGTTTAGAAGATGGCGGACTAGAACAGAAAATTTTGGTTGGAAATCAAATCGTCTGGTCATGCACCTTTGAAAAGAAAAAACCTCTCTTTCGTTTCTAAAACCTAAATAAAAAAATCCCCGAAAGGGGATTTTTTTAACCTTTAATAACTTTTAACGAACTTTTTCTAATTCTTTTTCAAAAATATCTAAATATTTCTCAGCAAGAACTTTTGTTGCATATTTGTTTTTAATGATTTTTTGTCCTTCTATTATTTGAGCATTAATTAATTCTGTATTTTCCGGACTTAAAATATATTTAATTGTTTTAGAAATAGAACCTTTCCAGAAAGCTCCTTTTTCTCCAAACTCTCTATAGCTATCAAATCTACTAAAATCAGTTATAACAGGAAGTCCTGCATTTATCCCCATAATAACACGACCATTTCCTTTTGCTTTCGTCCACATTGCTTTATGTTCTGTCATATCTACTTCTTTTAATGAAGGAATTAAACAAACATCAGCATTAGCAAAATTCTTAATGGTTTTAAGTGTTGTATAGTTTTCTAAAATAACATTTAAGTTAGGAGCATTAAAACTTTGTATTTCCTCATACACTCCACCTGCTCCGTGATCTTTGTCAGCTTTTCTTTGTAGAGCTGATGTTATTTTGTATTCTATATCAATATCTAATGCTTTTAGCTCATCAAGTGAGGCATGCACCTCAGGAAGACTTTTGGCATATCCTGTTGTAGTTAGAGTTAAGTCTTTTTTTGGCAACCAATTAGGTATTTTATATTTTGTATCAATAGCATCTTTAATTGTATATATTGTTTTTTCTTTAAAATTTGCAGTAAGGTTCTTATTTAATTCATCAGATGTTGCTACAATAAAATTTGCAGTTATAATATTTCTTATTTGATTCTCTCTTTTTTTCTTTGCAACATCATCTGTATTTAAATAATGTGGATCGGCAATGTGATAACCACAAACTATACCAGCATCTTTTATATTTTTTAGAGTATCAGCACAAGCTTTATCGAGTCCTTTAATTAGAAAAACAATATCTCCTGCTTCTATTCCTAATTCCTTCGGAGTTTTTGCTCCTGTTTTATCAGAAACATGATGATAAGAAATATTTGCTCCTTCTTTTTTTAAGTGTTCTCCAATATAAGTTCCACCAAATCGAGAAGTCGCCCCTGACACATGAGGAAAATGAATATCTTCTTCTGGCTTAGCAAAATGATCTTTTATAATTTCATTTCCTTTTTTTACTTGTGACGGTGTATTAAAAATGTAATGTACTTTTATTTTCTTTGTCATTTCATATCCTTTTTGTTATAAAAATAAGGAAAAATCCCCAAAAGGGGATTTTTCACCTATATCTTTTTACTATCTTACTTTCATTTCTGTCTGAACAATTTTTCCACCAAACGGCTCAGCACGTTTCGGCCATTCTTTATTATTTGTTGCAATATAACCAGCATTTCCAAAAATAAGAGAAAACGGAGTAATAGTTTGTGTCACTGAATGTATTTTAGACGCTTGTTCAGCAATCTTAGCTAATGGGATAAAGCTAGTTTCATTTGATAATTTGTAAAGCTCCCCATTTGGAAATTCAAAAGTACTGTAAATACCTGCTTTTTCCCCCTCTTTAATTGCATAGTTTTCAAGTAGAATCACATCTTCTTTTGAAAGACTATGTTTTTTCACAAAATCATATTTTTGCTCAGGAACAGTTCCAGCTTCAATAGCTTTTCCTTGTAGAGCATTTGGTGCTACAATTATTTTTCCCTCAAACATCGCTAAATTTTCATTAAGAATTATATCTTTTCCACCTGATAGGTTTTCCAATATACATTCTTCATTAAACTCAGGTAAAATAAAACCTTGTTCTTTTACTTTGTTAGCCATTTTTGTATAATCAACTAAATGCTTTACATTATTAAAATGTGGTTGTAATTCATTTGAAGCAACTACTTCAATACCATTTGCTTTAGCAATTTCATACATTGGATGATTTGGATTAGCACCATATTTTTTTTCTGTATATAAAGAGGCTAATGCAGCAAAAACAGAGTAAGCTCCAAGCTGTCTTCCATCAACTGTATCAAATTCATTTAAAGATTTATATTTTCTCATTTTTTATCCTTTATTTTTATTCATTTGCATCATTGCAAGTGATTCGCTAATCATTATAGAAAATTAAAAAAAATTAGTCAACAAGAAATTATTTTGTTGACTTAAAAAAACATATCCCCTATAATTCAATTCGTTAATAAAACAAAAGGATGAAAAATGACACAATTTTACTATGACTTACCTAATCAAATAAAAAATATCTACCAAAAAAAAGCAAAAGAACAAGGATATACCCATGATTTTGGATATAATTTGGAAAAATCTATTGATGGATACTCTAAAGCTGATATAAAAGAAGTAAAAAAAGTCTTTGAAGCACGTTATAATAACATTGTATTTTTAGGTGTACCTGCCACTGGGTATGAAGTAATAGCAAGAGTTTTACATGAAGCCTTTGCTAAACCAATAGCTGATTTTAACACACAAGTAGAAAGAACTATTTTTGACTTAGTCTTAACAGGGACTATTAAAAATAAAAATGGATTCCGTTCTAAAAATAAGCAAACAAACGGAAGCTATACAGAAACCGCACTCTTTGATGCAACTTATTCAGAAGTACAAGAACTTAGTTGGACTAAATTAGTTGAAGCTCATATCTCACAAAAAGCAATTCCATTTTATGCTGGAGCAAAAATTATAAATTATCCAATTCTATTTAAAAAATTAAAAGATGCTGGAAAAACTTTTGTTCACATTAAACCTCCCAAAACATTAGAAGAATATAAAAAAATGATGGGAATTGCTTCTAAAAATGAATCTGTTAAATCAAATATGAAACATTATAAAGATTTAAGTAAAGAAGATTTTGAAGATTACTTAGAGAAAACTTTAAAACGAGATGGACCAATAGAAAAAGCATCTGATTTTTCTATTGATTACAATCCTAATGTAATTGAAATGATAAAACAGACAGCAGAAAAACTAAAAGGAAGATAAAATATAAATAAAGAATCCCTTTTTAGGGATTTTTTTCTTGCTTTTTTTTTATAACAATATATATTAAAAAAGTCGTAAATATTTAATTAACTAAAAAAGAAAGGTCTCAACATGACATCTCCAAAAATATTAATCGGGATACCTGCCAGATATGGTTCAACTCGTTTACCAGGAAAACCACTAGTAAAAATTTGTGGAAAAGAAATGCTACTACGAGTTTGGGAAAATGCCCAAGCAGCCGTTAGCAAATTTCCAAAAGGAATGATACAATGTGCCGTAGCAACAGAAGACAAAAGAATCATGGATTTCTGTAAAGCTAACAACATAGATAGCTATATGACTGACGATCAAGCAGAAACAGGAACAGACAGAATCCTAGATTTAGTAAAAGTTATGGGAATCAACCCTGAATTTATACTTAATCTTCAAGGAGACTTACCTCTATGCCCACCTTGGTTTATCGAACAAATGGCTCAAGCTTACTTAAATGATCCTAAACTAGATGTTGTAACACCAGTTGTTAATCTTACTTGGGAAGAAGCTGAAAAACTAAAAGAAAACAAAAAAACAACTCCTTTCTCAGGAACTTGTGCAGTTGTTAAATTGCCTAAGGGTGAAAATTTAATGAAACCAATCATTGAAAACTCAGAATTTGATGCTATTTGGTTCTCAAAAACAATTATTCCGTCTCTTAGAAAAATTGATAAAATGAAAGAACTAAGTCCTAAATACTCTCCAATACTAAGACACATTGGACTTTATGGATACACTTATGCCGTTCTAAAAAAACTAGACAACTACAAAGAAACTGTTTACGGAAATCTTTGTGAAGGACTTGAACAGCTTAAATTCCTAGAAAACGGAGTTAAAGTTAAAGTTGTAAAGGTTGATTACAGACATTATAAAGGAATGAGTGGATTAGATTCACCAGAAGACTTAAAAAGAGCTGAAGCAATCGTTAAAGAATGCGGAGAGCTTTTAGGTTAAGAAAAAAATAAAATGGATTTCAAATGAAATCCATTTTTTTATTGCATAATCTTGAATTGTGTAGTATATTAATTTTAATTAATTGGTTATATTATCCATCAAAAAAATACCTAGAACTATTTTGCATTTCTCACAAGAGGCGAGCAGTAAGCAAGAAAAAACGATTCAGTGAGATTCCTGCCTCACTGCAAACTCGGTCTATCACCCACCCCTTGTGGGAGGGTCGAAATATCTTTAGATATTTTGGGGCGGGGTAAAAAAACTATTAAAAAATGTAATCACTCAAATTGAAAGGAAAAAATTATGAAAACAACATTACTATTAGTAAGACATGGAAACACTTTTGCAAAAGGAGATATAATCTTACGAGTTGGCGGTGGAACTGATTTACCACTAACAGAAGAAGTTCGCGGAACAGCACTAGGACTTTACCTAAAAAAAGAAAATTTATTGCCAGATGCAATTTTCTCAGCTCCATTAAAAAGAACTATGCAGACTGCAGAACAAGCTGTTAAAGCCATGGAAACAGGAGAAAAAATAATTAAAGACGATCGTTTAATTGAAATTGATTATGGACAAGACGAAGGAAAACCAGAAGAAGAAGTTGTCGCTCGTCTAGGACAAGATGCTCTTGATAAATGGAATAAAGATGCCACTGTTCCAAATGGTTGGAAAGTTGATCCACAAGCAATTATTGATATGTGGAAAAAAATAGCTAAAGAAACAGAAGAAAAATACAAAGGAAAACGAGTTCTTATTGTAACTAGTAATGGAATTTTAAGATTTTCACCGCATTTAACTGGTGATTTTGATGCTTTTGCAAAAGATCATAAAATTAAAATTGCTACTGGTGGACTTGTTGTTATGGAAAAAGAAGAAGGTGATGAAAATTGGACTTGTACTGATTGGAATCTTCGCCCACATAAAATTTTAGATATGTAATAAAACTCTGATTAAAAAAAATCCCGAAAGGGATTTTTTTTATTGGATGACGACAAAAGCGATTGTTAGATTTTTTTCATCTGCAAGGGATACTTCAATTTTCCCCTCTATATTTTTTTCAAAAAAGTTTTTTGTAGTTCCATAAAGCTTCACAAAAGGCTTTCCTAACTCATCCTTTTGCAATTCAATATCTGCAAAATTAATTCCTAATCGAATCCCTGTCCCAAATGCTTTTGAAACCGCTTCTTTAACTGCAAACATTTTAGAAACTTTATTTACGAGCTTCTCTCCTGATAACTCATTTAGTTCTAATTTCTCATTCTCCGAGCAAATCCTATTTATAAAAGCAGTTTTTTCTTTTTCTAAAATTTTAGAAATTCTAGAAATATCTACTAAATCAACTCCAATTCCATGCACTATAATAGTCTTTCTTTTTTATCCTGCTCAGTAACAATATAATCTTCAACATGTTTATATAACTCTTTTAGACCTGTATCAAACGACGAATTAGCACCTTTTATTCTCTGAAATTTTATATCTATTTCTTTTTGTTCGTTTAATTGTCTGGCAAGAGATTCTAATTTTATCCCCTTCATTTCATTTCCTAAATCAGGATGAATAATCAAACCAGAACACGGACAAAGTGTTAAAAATGAAAAATCAAATTTATTTACAGATGGAGCAATAGAAATAAATTTTTTAACCTCAGGTCGTCGCATTAAAAGTTGCATTCCAGCATAAGCCCCTCGCTCATTTCCTACAATCCAAACATTTTGATGTAGCTCATGTTCATTTTTATTTTTTAGCCAATCCAAAGCCGAAGATGCATCTTCTAAAATTTCTTCCTCTGCTTCCTCAATTTTCCCTTGAGACAATCCTGTTCCTCGGAAATTAAATCGCAAAGTTGAAAAACCCTGCCGAGCAAAAGCCAAAAACATGGAATAAGAAACCCTATCGTTCATATGAGATTTTGAATCCATATTCCCCGGTAGAATCAAAGCCATTTTATTGCTAGTTCCCTTTTGAAAAACTCCTTGAAGCCGTCCCGCCCCACCTGTTATATTTACATCCATTTTTTCCCTATTTAGTTTTTATTCTTTTATATTTTACTTCAATTCATTTTCTAATTTCTCAATTATGGAAGTTATAGCGACGGAGATCTTATTTTTCATATTTCTCAAAGAATTTAGTTCTTCTCTTTCTTCATTTTCTAATCCACTTACATAAGAAGTTTCTTGAGCTGGTTGAGCCTTAGTCTCTATAATTTTATTCTGTAATTCTGCCAAAACTCCTTTGAGTTCTTTTAGACTTGATTTTACATTCTCCATAGCATAATCTCCTTTACAGATAATTTATACTAGTTTATAATTCCAGTCAATAGACTTCTTTCATAGCTCGGGATCGTGAAGTAAAAAAATAAAATTTTACCAACATCTGTGATTGAAGTGAGCGAAGCAAACGGTTTTTTTGAGTGATCGTATTTAAAATTATATCTTGGAGATATGATTTTTAAACGAATTGGGATAATTTTAGGAAAGCATCAGCCGTTTTGGGCTCTGCTCTTCCGAAAAATTGTGCATATCTGCCCTAAAATTATACATTTTGATGTATGGTTTTATTGGCAGACTTACAGAAAAATCAATCACCGTTAGTTATATATAGAATAGGAACATTTTTATGAGACCATCAAAAAGACAAGCAAATCAAATGCGAAAAGTTAAAATAGAAATAGATGAAAATTCTAATGCAGAAGGTGCTGTCATGATTTCGTTTGGAGAAACAAAAGTTTATTGCACGGCTACACTAGAAAATAAAGTCCCAAGATTTCTAAAAGGCTCTCGCACTGGTTGGGTCACAGCAGAGTATGGAATGCTACCACGATCAACTGGAAAACGAATGGATAGAGAAGCTAAACAAGGAATCAAACCTAGGTCGCATGAAATTCAACGACTAATTGCACGATCATTACGAACAGCAGTTAATTTAAAAGAACTTGGAGAACGACAAATAATTCTAGATTGTGATGTGATTAAGGCTGACGGTGGAACGAGAACTGCATCAATCACTGGTGCTTTTGTTGCTCTTTCAATAGCAGTTAGAAATCTAATGGCAGAAAGAAAATTATCTAGAAACCCAGTAAAAAATGCTGTTGTAGCTGTTTCTTGCGGAATTTATGATGGCGAACCTGTTCTAGATTTAGATTATGCAGAAGATTCAAATGCCACTGTTGATGCTAATTTTGTTTTTAACGATCAAGGAAAGATTGTAGAAATTCAAGGAACTGGTGAGGAACGAGCTTTTACAAAAGATGAATTAGATAAAATGTTTGTGCTAGCTGAAAAAGGAGCAGGGGAACTTTTGAAACTCCAACGCCAAGCACTTATGATAAATGTAGGATAATATGAGAATATCAAATGAAGAAAAAGATATACTGGTAAGCAAGATATTAGAAAAAAGAAAATCCGCAAAGATATTTTTATTTGGTTCAAGGGTTGATGATGCCAAAAGAGGTGGAGACATTGATATTTTAATTCTAAGTGATGAAAAGTTAAATGAAAAAGAAAAATCAGAAATTAAGTTAGTATTTTGGAAAAAGTTTGGAGAGCAAAAGCTTGATCTAATCAGCTTCTCCAACAAAGAAAAAAATACTTTTAAGAAAATGATTTTAGAAGAAGAGGTTATAGATTTGAATAAAACAACAACTGCTTTTGATATTTTAGAAGAAAACTTAAGACTTTTTTTACTCCAAATTGAATCTTTGAAAAAAAGTTATAACTCTTGCAAAAACTTTGATTTTCAGATGCCTTATACAGAACAAGAAAGACTTATAACAAATTCTTTGTGTATTGATTTTGCTAGAAGTTTTGATTTTTTAGTGAAAAAAGTTTTTAGATCAATTGAAAAAGTGCTTGGAGAAAAAAACATAACTTTTTTAGATAAAATGCATTTTTTTGAAAAACTAAAAATTATTCCTTCTGCTAAGGAAATGATGCTATTAAATGAAATAAGAAATCGTGTTGTTCATGATTATATTGAAGAAGATTTTACGGAATTACATTTAGAATTATATAAAACATCACCTATATTGTTCTTAATTGAAAAATCAGTTATTAAGTTTATAAAAAAGAAAAAGGAGTAAGAGAACCCTTGAAGCTCCAACACCAAGCACTTATTGATAAATATTTAATTGTATTTTATAATAACTTATGGTATTTTCTTTATTAGGGAGGGGAAAACATATGCAAAATTTTGAAGAAATAAAAACATACTTTAATGATTTAAATCATAATTATAATCATTTTGAAAATTCAAATGATATTTGTACTCCAATTGAATGTGTAAAAGAAATGGTGGATTCCATTCCAGCAAGTTTTTGGAAAAAAAAAGACTTAAAAGTATTTGATAGCTGTTGTGGAAATGGTAATTTCCATGCTTATATCAATATGAAGACAAATTTAAAAAATCTGTATTTTAATGAAATCAACGAGAAAAGAATTTCTAATGTTAAAAAATATTTTGGAGACAAAATAAACATAACTAATAAAGATTTTTTAACTTTTGAAGAAAAAGAAACTTATGACTTAGTCGTTTCTAATCCACCTTATGCAAAATTTACAAATGGAATACGAGCATCTAAAAATCATAATTTATCTAGAGATTTTATAAAAAAAGCATTAAAAATTACAAAAAAGGGAGGATATATTTTATTCATTGTTCCTAATAATTGGATGTCTTTTTCAGATCGAAATGTTCTACCAAAAGAATTATCAAAATATCAATTTATTCACTTGGATATAAACGGGGCAAAAAAATGGTTTCCCAAAGTAGGTTCTTCTTTTACATGGTTTTTATTGCATAAAGTCCCAAATAAAAATCCTTTTAAGGTTAATAATAATTACATTCTAAAAGACGAGCAAATTGTGAAAATAGATAAAGAAATAAATTTTATTCCTCTTTACTTAAATAACTTAACTATGAATATTATAAATAAAGTTGTTAATTCTCAAACTCCAAAATATAAAATTGAAACGACTAGTTTTTTACATAAAACGACAAAAAAAGATTTCATTCGTAAAGAAAAAAATAGCAAATACAAATATAAATTAATTCACACTCCATCACAAACAGTTTGGAGCAGTATTCCACATAAATATCAAGATGGATATAAAGTTTTTTTGTCTTTAACAAATCAATATGGAACATTTATAGATAATTGTGGGATGACTCAAAGTGTAGCATTTGTTAGATGTGAAAATCTAAAAAAAGCAAAGAAAATTCAGAAAGAACTTGAAAATCCTATATATAAGTTTACAAATAATATCACTAGATATGGAAATTTTAACAACATTAGAGTTCTTCAAAAACTCTCTAAATTAAAAGATATTAAATTAAATATAGAAGAATTAGATTTTATAAAAAACTTTAATGAAAGGTATTACCGTGGCAAAAAGTAGGAATATAATTTTACTAAAAACAGTTAAAGATTTACAAAATGAAATAGATTACAAAACTTTTTCTTATAGAAAACACTTTACTCATTTATGTGATATGAAACCGAATAAAGAAAAAGAAAGACTTGAGATTGCTGAAATTCAAAATGAAACTGATTTTAAGAAAGAAGGGCTTGTTTATGTTTTTGTTATTGAAGGAAAGATTTTAAAAATTGGACATACAATAAAAAACATAAAAAAAAGAATTCAATCTTATAATTGTGGAAAAACTGAGTATAGAATTGCTGGAACAAATTCTACAACTAATTATTTTATTCTACAAAGTATTTTAAATATAAATAAGGTCGTTAATGTTTATGCTTTTTTTCCGCAACAACCAGTCTATGAGATTTTTGGTGAAAAATTTTCTGATAGTTTTCCACCATCAAAAAGAGCTGAAAAAATAATTCTAACTTCATTAGAAAAAAAACCTATTGGGTGTTCCCAAAAATAAAAAGGAGAAAAAAAATGAAATTTACAGGAAGAAGAGTTTTCGCAGGAGCGATTTTAATTGTTTCTATTTTACTAGCAATGCCTAATTTTCTAGGAGATGGAATCAAAAAACATTTAAGTGATTCATTACAACCTGTTTCACTTGGGCTAGACCTAAAAGGCGGGGCATATTTGCTAATGGATATAGACATGGAGCAAGTAAAACGCGACCGTGTTGAGCAATTAAAAAGTCTCGTTAGACAAGCACTAATTGGCGAAAAAGAAAAAGTTCGCTTCAAATCTTTAAGAATTTCTAACGAAACTGTGAGCTTTCATTTAAGAAAAACAGAACAAGAAGATTTAGCCGAAAAACGACTTTACAAACTAGGTGAAGATATCGAATTCGAAAAATCTGATGATAAATTCACTATTAAATACACAACAGCAGGTTGGACTAAAATAAATAAAGATGTGCTTTCAAAATCAATAGAAATTGTTCGTCGCCGAATTGATGCCTTAGGAATGAAAGAACCGTCAATTCAACAACAAGGAACTCGCCGAATTATAATTCAATTGCCGGGAGTTGATACACCTGAGCGGATTAAAGAACTTATCGGAAAAACTGCTAAAATGACATTCCATCTAGTTGCGGAAGATGTAAATTGTGCTACAACAAAAACGGCAAAATACAAAAACACCGATCGCCAATTAGAAATTTGTAAAGATGTAGAACTCAGTGGAGAATATCTCGCAGATTCACAAGTCATTTATGAAGAAGGGCGAGCGGGAGTTTCTACAACTTTTGTGGGGATTGGATCACGGCAATTTGCTACCCTAACTACTGAAAATATCGGAAAACGATTTGCAATTATTCTAGACGGAGAAGTTTTATCTGCTCCTGTCGTTCAAGGAGCTGTAACAGGTGGATATGGTCAAATAACAGGTGATTTTTCAGCAAAAGAAGCTAGCGAATTATCAATGCTTTTGAGATCAGGTGCCTTGCCTGCTCCGCTAACTGTTGTAGAAGAAAGAACTATTGGACCGGGGCTTGGAGCTGATTCCGTGCGGGCAGGAACTATTGCCTGTATAGTCGGATTGCTTTTAGTTATGTTTGCTATGATTGTAATTTATGGAAAATGGGGGCTTATAGTTAATGGAATTTTAGTTTTCAATATGTTGCTTTTATTGGGAATTTTGAGTTTTTTCGGAGCGACTTTAACACTGCCGGGGATAGCAGGAATCGTTTTGACTTTGGGAATGGCAGTTGATACGAATGTGTTGATTTTTGATAGAATGCGAGAGGAAGCGTCTAATGGATTATCGGCTTTACGATCAGTTCAAGTTGCTTTTGATAGAGCTTTTATTACTATTTTGGATGCCAATGTTACGACGCTTGTTGCTTCAATTTTACTATTTCAATTTGGAACAGGACCTATCCGTGGTTTTGCCGTAACACTTGCTATTGGAGTTTTAACTTCTATGTTTACTGGGGTTTTTGTTTCACGAACAATACTAGAACCAATGGTCTACAAAAGCAATAAAATGCCATTGTTTAGGAGAAAGTAATTGAAATATAAAGTCGCTAGTCTTTTTTCTGGTTGTGGTGGTTTGGATTTAGGATTTATCCAAGCTGGTTTTGAAGTTGCTTGGGCTAATGATTTTTTCAAAGAAGCAGTAGATACTTATAAAAAAAACATAGGAGATCATATCGTTTATGGAGATATTACAAAAATCCCAAGTAAAGATATTCCAAACGACATTGATATTTTATTAGGTGGATTTCCTTGCCAAGGATTTTCAATTGCTAATATAAAACGAAGTATGAAAGATGAAAGAAATTTTTTATACAAAGAATTAATGAGACTTGTAAAAGACAAAAAACCTAAATTTTTTGTTGGAGAAAATGTTAAAGGGCTTTTATCTATCCAAAATGGACAAGTTATTAAAATGATAATAAATGATTTTAAGTCATTAGGATATAATGTAGAATATCGTCTCTTAAAGACTTCTAATTATGGAGTTCCACAAAATCGAGAGAGAGTTGTTATTGTAGGAAATCGTTTAGGGTTAAAAAATCCATTTCCCAAAATAACACATGGAATTGAAAACGATTTACTTAATAAAAACATTAAACCATCTATTTCTGTTAAAGATGTAGTTGGACATTTAGCTAATATCAGAACACGAGACAAACCTTTTGAATTAAATGGGAAAATGATATATAATCATATTGCTAGAACTAATGTCGCTGATAAGTTTTGGGGTAGAAAAGAAAAAGTTAACCAGCACGATATTTGTGATTATCTAAAATATTGGAGAAACAAAAGTGAATGGACTACTTCAAAAATAGATAAACATTTTGGATATGCTCACACTGCTGGGCATTGGTTTAGAAAAGATAACAATTCGGGAAGTATTCCAAATCCTAAGGATTGGTGGGGACTAAAAAAACTATTAAATTTTGATGATAAATACGATAAAGCTGTAACAGAGTTAGTTTTAAAAGATATAAAGTTTGAACAGTCATTGCGAATAAATAATTGGGAAACTCCAAGTGACACTTTAACCGCGACTGGACCAGAAATTCATCCAAATAAAAAACGACGAATGTCCGTTAGAGAATGTGCTATTATTCAAACATTCCCTGACGATTTTATTTTTGAAGGAAGTTTAGGAAATATGTATAAGCAAATTGGAAATGCCGTTCCAGTATTATTTGCTAAAAAAATTGCAGAAGTTATAAAAAAGGAATTAGATAATTATGAATAAAAATAAATTAAAACAAATTGAAGAGGTAGAAAATAAATATTTAGAAAAATACTATCATTTCTTAAAGTTTGTTGAAGATGAATTGCTTTTTGGTTTTAAGACAAAACAAAAAATTGAAAAAGATTGGTTAGATAAATACAAATCTGGGATTTCGGATTTTGCCGTTGGGGCAGAAAGAATTGTGTATTCATTACTAAACGGGAAGGGAATCGGACAGCCAAATTCTGCTCCTGTTGGGGCTGATTTATTCTTTGAAGTTGAGGATGCTTTTATTCATTTAGACCTAAAAACTGTTGGTGCTTCTTTAATCGGAAAAACAAATATAGGAGATTATACAAAAAATATATTTGTAGGAACAAATCAGAATAGCTATAAAGCCGAAATAAAAAAAGCTAATGGTGAAGCGTTTACTCCAAAAAGAATCTATGAACCTGCTTTGCCTACATTTTATAATAAAGGAACTAAAAATGAAAAAATTTGTCTGTCTTATTTTGTAACTATTTTGTATGATAAAGATACTTTGGACACTTTGGTTTTGTGCATAGCTTGTATGCCTAATGGAGATTTAGAACCACATTATAAATCAAGAGTTTTACAAGCAGGAAAACTTATAGATAAAACTAGATTTAAGTTTACAGAGGTTTCAAAGTTTGAATTTTTAGAAAATAAAGATCGCATTAAAGTTGTTTACTTTAATGAAAATATGCAAGAAGATTATAAAAAGAAACTAGTCTTTTTTGAAAATTTATATAAATAAAGGAGAGAAAATGAACTTAATACAATTAGTGCCGATTACGGCGAAAATAAATTTTCTAAAAAGAAAAACAATAGCATTCATAATGTCTGGAATTTTAATTTCAGCTTCAATTGGATTTTTAGTAACAAAAGGACTCAATTTTGGAATTGATTTCACAGGTGGGATTTCAGTTGAAGTTGAAAAATCTGAAAAAATAACAGTCTCTAATTTGAGAAATTTATTAAAAGAGATGAACCCTGAAATTCAATCTTCTAATAGCGAAAACACTGTTTCAATTCGCTTGCCAATAAAAAAAGAATCAGAGCAAAAACTACAACTTGCAAATCTAAAAACAATTTTAGGAGCTGATGTTTCTTATAGATCTGTTGATATGGTTGGACCAAAAGTCGGTGGCGAGCTTATTGAAAAAGGTATTTATGCGATATTCTTAGCACTATTTGCGATTGCATTTTACATTTGGATTCGCTTTGAAATGTCCTTTGCAATTGGAGCATTGTCCGCCCTCTTCCATGACATAGTTTTAACACTGGGCTTTTTTTCATTGATAGGTTTAGAATTTAATTTAACCGCCGTTGCCGCTATTTTGACTATTGCTGGATATTCAGTGAATGACACGGTTGTGGTTTATGATCGAGTGCGAGAAAATTTACGAAAATATAGAAAGAAATCGCTGGCTGATTTGCTAAACTTGAGTCTAAACGAGACACTTTCACGAACAATTTTAACTAGTTTGACAACATTCTTAGCTGTAATTGCTCTTGTTGTTTTTGGTGGAAATGTTCTCGGGAGTTTTTCTTACGCTCTTCTTTTTGGTATTGTTATTGGAACTTATTCGTCAATGTTCATAGCAGTTCCACTATTAACCGAAAAAATTAAACAATAAAATACAAAGAAATAAAAAAATCCCTAAAAGGGATTTTTTTATTGTTTTAAGAACCAAAGAATATCTTTCTTTTGTAATCTTCTTTTTTTCTTCTACGAACAGCTTCTTTGAACTTTTCTTTTCTAACTTCCGTAGGTTTTATATATCGTTCTCGTTTTTTATTTTCGCCGACTAGACCTTCTTTAGCTACTTTTTTCTTCATAACTCTTAGAGCCTGCTCGACATTTCCATTTCGAACTGTGATTTTAACCATAAAAAAACACCTCCTAACTAATTTCCTTTTTTTATATAATTAAATATAAATTTATTCATTGAACCGAATTATATATAGATTTTATTTTTTTTCAAGTCTTTTTTGAATCAACCAACCAACTAAATAAACTCCGACTCCTAGCGAAATACAAACATCCGCAATATTAAAAGTCGGCCAATGAAATCCAGCATAATGCCAATCTATAAAATCAATCACTCCATTAAAACGAATTCGATCAATTAAATTTCCCAAAGCACCCCCAGTTATTAAAACTACCGCCCATTGATTTAATTTATTTTTTTCCTTAAATAGCCAATGAAAAAGCCAGCCAATAATCAAAGTAGTAAAAATAATCAACGGAAGTTGAGATGAAAAATTAGAAAACATAGAAAAACTTACTCCTGTGTTTCTAACTAAAATAAAATTAAAGAATCCAGTTAGTTGTTTTAGAAAAATTGGGTTTTCTAACATTGTCTCCGCAGGAAAAGCCGTGCCTGTCCCAACCAATAAAGCCCCTGTTTTTGTGGCAATGTCTAAACTTAAAAAAAATACTAAACCTAAAATCTTTTTCATTTTTTAATTTCCTCTAATAAAATAAGCTTCTTTACAATTCTTATTTTCAGTATCTATTTCTAATTTATCTCTTATGCCAGTTCGTTTTTCAAAATCCCTAATTTCTTCTAAAGTCATACTTATATCAGAACAAACTTGAAACTTTTTATTAGATAGAACTTTATAATGAAGATTGTTTTTTTCCATGTCACTATTTTTACAACTCCAATTATCACTTTTTTTTATATCAGTTAATGAAACATTTTTATCTTCTTTATAAATTTTTTGAACACAGTGAATTAAATCAGATATTCTTGATCTTTTTGCTTCTTCAAAATTATATTTTCGTCGAGTCTCCGGATTTCCGATAGAATAAATTCCTGCTATAATCAGCAAAAACATTAACACAAAAACACCTTTGAAAAAATAATTTTCTATAAATTTATTTAGCATTTTTTTTATCCTTTTTATTAACTTTAATAATATAGTATTGTCGTAAAATTAATGAAGAAAATAAAATAACTAAAACTTTTAAGACAAAACGAGTTGTTATTCCTCCTTTTAGAAAAAAATAAACAAATGTAATTAAATCTCCAATTAAAATACAAGCAAGAATAAACACAACCAAATTATTAATTAAAATTTTCCAAAAAGAACTGCTTCCTTTTTCCTTTTCAAGTTTAGTGTTTTTCCTAAAAAGAAAAACTAAAACTGGAAATAAAACAATTAAATTTGAAACTTCCCAAACCACGCTAAGATTTGATTGATAATTGCTTAATCCGTAAGGAAAAAAGAAATTTAAATAACTAAAAATTAATGATAATGAGATTCCAAAAACCCACAACAAAGAAGCATTAAACAAAATAAAAACAAAGGAAGAGTATAAAAAAACTTCTTTTTTCACAGGAATCTGAAAAGCGTTTTTAGTAAAGCGTTTCAAGATATTATCAACTTCTTTTTCTTTCCAACCTGCTTTTAATAAAGTGACCTTTATTGTCTTAGCAGAGACTTTTTTTTCCAAACTTTTTTTTACAAAACTACATAATTCTTGTTCTGGCTTCATTTTCTTCTCCTTAGTTTTTTAATTATATTTAAAAATTCTGTGATATTCATCGCCGATTTCTTGATCTATTATAACTAAATGTTTTAGAAAAGTAAAAGCGGAATTTGCGATTTCTAGCGAGCCTTTTTTCTTCAAAAGCTCCTTTAATTTTTCAGAAATCTTATGAAGATAAAGCACATCCTCACTAGCATATTTAATCTGTTTTTCACTAAGTGGATTTCTCGTCCAATCCGACATTTGCTGACTTTTTTCTAGTTTTACATTAGCAAATTTTTCAGTCAATTCTTTCAAAGATGCCTTCATTTCATCCGCAGGATTTAGAATTCTATATGCAATTTTGGTATCAAATAACTCACCTTTTACAGGACATAAAACTTTAGAAATAAAAGATAAATCTTTGCGACCAAAATGAAAAATCTTTGAGATTTTTTCATCCGCTAAGAGTTTTTTCAGTCGTGGCGAATCAGCATTTTGAGAAAACTGAATTACGAAAATATCTCCAATCCCATCCCAAAGTTGAATCACGCACAGCTTATCTTTTTTTATATCAAGTCCTGTCATTTCACAATCTATCGCGATTTTCTGAGATTGCAGTTGAAAACCTTCTGGCAAATCATTTTGAATATAAATCACTTTTGTCATATTATTTCCTTTTTAGAAAAATAACACATCTTATAAATTTAGTCAAACAATTACTGAATTAAACTAAAATGTGTAGGAACGGTAATAAAATGACTGTTTTGAAGGTAAAATGACTAAAATATGTAGGAGCGGTAATAAAATGACTGTTTTTAACCATTTTTTTATAAAACATAACCGAACGGTAATAATTTTGTTGTTTTTTGTATTTTTATATGTTAATATCTCAAAAAAGAGGAAAAAAAAATGCAAATTAATACAACTGAAGATTTAGGTGAATTTATTAAAGAATTGCGAAAAAAGCAAGGTATAAGACAGGCTGATTTAGCAGAGTTGGCTAAGGTAAGCACAAAGTTTATCATAGGTGTAGAAAAAGGAAAAAAAACAAGCCAAATCGGCAAAATAATAAATGTAATAAATGCAATCGGTATTAAATTAAACTTAGGTAAATGAAATGAAAAAAAGAAAATTAAATGTTTATTTACTAGGCAAAAAAGCAGGGATTCTGACCGAATATAACACAAACATGCGATTCGATTATGAACCAACAGCCGAAAATAAAATATCAATTCGCATGCCTCTATTAAAAAAAACATACACAGATAAATTTGCTCGTCCATTTTTTGAAAATCTTATTCCAGAAGCAGATATAAAAAAAGCAATTACAAAGAAATTAGGTATTTCTAATAATAATCCAATTTCATTATTGTTTGAAATTGGAGGGGACTGTGCCGGGGCAATTTCTCTTTATCCGATAGATTATAAACCAAAAATTCAGAATGAAAAATTAAAAGAAATTACAAAAAATGAGTTTGTAGAAATCTTAAATAATCTTCCTAAATCTCCTTTGTTATCTGGAAATGATGTTAGATTATCTCTTGCTGGTGCTCAGCCGAAACTTGCTATTATTTATAAAAATGGAAAAATGTTTTTTCCAAACGATTCTTTTTTTTCGACTCATATTATTAAAAAAGAAAACAATGAATATAAAGGTATTATTGAAAATGAATATTTTTGTATGAGGTTAGCAAATGAGCTTGGTTTAGAAATTCCTAATGTTGAAATAAAAAAAATTAAAGGAACAAAATCTTTGTTTATTAAAAGATATGATCGCGAAGATGATGTAAGAATTCATCAAGAAGATTTTTGTCAGTGTTTAGGATTTGTTTCTAGCAAAAAATATCAAAAAGATGGAGGACCGAGTATAAAAAATTGTTTTAATTTTATAGAAAACCATTCTTCAATGGCTGGAAAAGATAAAAAAAGGTTAATTCAAGCCGTTGTTTTTAATTATCTAATTGGAAACAACGATGCCCATGCAAAGAATTTTTCAATGCTTCATCAAGAAGATGGATATTTTGTTTTAGCTCCTTTTTATGATTTAGTTTCAACCACTGTTTATCCTGAGCTTTCAAAATTTCTTGCTATGAAAATAGGCAATGCAAAAGAAAGCAATCAAGTTAGAAAAGAAAATTTTATTGAACTAGCAGACGATCTTTCTATAAAACCGAATTTTATTTTGAAGGAAATTGAAAGACAGAAAAAAACAATAGCAAAAGCCTCTGATAAAATAAAAAAAGAAATGAAAAAACAAGATATTTTTCATCCTATTTTGAATAAAATTAGCTTTGTTGATTAAAACTGTGATCTAAACGAGAGTAAAAAAGGTCTTATGTCGTCAAATTCTTCAAACTGCATAGCTTTTCCCCATGAGACATTTATTTCTCCCATTGGAGATCCCCATTTAACTCCAATTCCAGCGGAAGTTCTCAAACTACCTGTATAATGAATGTCGTCATTCAAAAAACTCGGTTCTCCAAGCCAACCGTAATCACTAAAAATAAATCCATTAACCTGATATTCCTTAGGCAATCCAACTGGGAAATTTAACTGAGCCGTTCCATTTACTTTTGAAAGTCCTCCATACCCATAGGTTGAACTAATTTTACTTCTAGCTCCAATACCATTCACATCAAATCCACGCAAAGAATCTCCACCTAGTGAATATCTATAACTATGTTTTATGTAATCATTTTCAGTTAGTGGTTCTACAATTCCTGTTTCAAAAGAAAATCCAAATTGCCAAGAATTATCCCAAAAATTATGATAAAATCTAGAATTCAGACCTGTTCGCACAAAATTTTCGTCTCCACCAAAACCCGCATAATCAACAGTTGAAGAGATAACATAACCCGAGCGAGTCAAATTAACATAATCGACTCTACTTCTATTATAGCTCAATGTCTCAGAAAGCATTAGAATCAAAGACTTACCGACTTCATTATCCCTTATGTAAGCAGGAGCATCGAGTGAAACATTTATGATCTCTTCTTCATGTCCTTGAAATCTTAGGTTATGTCGCAATCTCTCCGAATAAGTCCATCCTAAACGAACTCCCCCACCATAACTATGCATATCATAACCATAATCTTCTTTTAATCTAGAATAAGAGTAGTCAACATCATATCCAGCAGATAATTCTCTTCCTAAAAAATAAGGTTCTGTAAAACTGTATTGTATTTTACTTCTTTTTTCAGAAAAAGTCCCGTTTAGAGAAACAGTTTGCCCCCTACCCATGAAATTTCTCTCTGTGATTCCTGCCATAATTGCCGCACCATTATTAGTAGACCAAGCTAGCGAAAGACTCATTTCACCTGTTGGTTTTTCTTCAACACTTGTGAGTAGATTTAATCTATCAGGCACTCCCGGTACTTGCTGTGTCCGCACATCAACAGTCTTAAAATATCCAAGTTGCATTAGTCTCTGTCTTGAACGATTCACCTTAGATAAATCAAAAGCATCTTGTTCTTTAACCCTAAATTCTCTTTCAATCACATAGTCCATAGTCCTAGAATTTCCAGCAATTTCCATACGATTTATAAAAACTTTTTTACTTTTTTTAATATCAAAAGTTATATCAACGGTTTTATTGGAAAGATTTTTCTTAGGAATTGCATTTATTGCCACAAAAGCATAACCATAATTATTTAAAATCTCAGTCATTTTATCTTCTGTTTTTTCAGTAGCAGTTATAGAGTAATAATCATCTTTTTCAAATAAAAGCTCTTCTCTCAGCTCATCATTAGAAACATCCGCAATTGGATTTTTTATAATAGTCTCGCCGAATTTATACCTATCTCCTTCGTCTATATCAATAGTCATATAATAACCTTTGCGATCAGGAGTTAGCCCAGCGTTAAATGATCTAATCTTCATGTCTATAAAACCGTTGCTTCTATAATGTCTTCGCAAAAGCTCTTTGTCGTATTCAATTCGCTCTTCGTGATAAGTGTCAAAAGAGGAAAAAATTCTCCACCATCTTTTTTCGCGAGATAATAAAACTCCTTTGATTTCGGAGTCTGTAAATGCCTCGTTTCCTTTTGTTTTAATTTCTAAAATGTATGTCTTGTTGTTTTCTTCAATTTCAAAAACTAAGTCGACTCTGCTGTTTTCTCTTTCAATAACCTTAGGTTCAATTTCTACGGAAAAAAGCCCTGTTCCTTTATAGACCTCAATCATTCTATCAACAGCACTTTGAACTTTCGCAGGAGAATAAGGCTGGCGAGATTGCAAACCGATTTCAGCCTTGAGAGTTTCGTCGTCTAGCTCGTCATTTCCTTCTAGCGATATACGATTTATGATGGGGTTTTCTTCAATTTCTACAACTACGGTTGCCCCCCTTAGATTTACAGAAATATCTTTGAAAAGTCCTGTTCGATATAATCTAGCAACTCCATTGTTTAAGTCCGCAGGTTTTATGTTGTCGCCGACCTTTACTCCTAGCATTTGAGCCACGGCTTTTTGATCCATTCTCTTAGTTCCTGAAATATCAAATCCAGAAATCACAGTTGCAAAAACTGAAACTGAATAAAATGATAAAAAAATAAATAATATATATCTCAAATCTTTTCTCTCCTGAATAGGATTTTAGACAAAAAAAAATTAAATGCAAATAAAAAATTATAAAAAAATATCATTTATGCAAAAGCAGAAATTGTAATGCTGAAAAATTACTTGGCGGGAAAAGAAATGTTTATTGCTAGAAAGTTAATGAAAGAAGAAAATTATCTAGGGGCATTAAAACGATTTCAACTGATTCTAAAAAAATTCCCAGTATTATGCGACCTGAGGCGCTTTTTAGAATGACTGAGATTTATAGTGCGATTCACTTGCCACAACAAGCAGAAAATATAAAAAGAATCCTTGCGGAAAATCACTCTGAATCGGAGTGGGTAAAACGAGGCAGACAATAATTCTTTGACAAAATCATTTTGGGTCTAGACAAGTTTAGAGAGGATTATTTCTTAATTCTCTTAATATTACCAAATATAAATTCTCTTGTCTATGGTTAAATCTAAACTCGCATTCTTTTA
>NBLK01000011.1 GCA_002084505.1 Rickettsiaceae bacterium 4572_127 | reverse complement strand
AAACAATCCGCAAATAAATGAACTATATCTCAATGCCGTCAAATGCCTTGATAAACGAGTAAAAGATGTCATCATCCCTAATAATTACTTCAAAATATCACTTCCTTTGAAAGAAAATTAAACCACTTTTTACGATATACCTGAAATGAACTAACTTGTGTATGCCGATACACAGGTAGTGTTTTAACTTGAATTTTTATTTGATTACAAAAGAAAAAATTACCATTAGATTGGTGTCTAAAACAATCTAGTCTTTACTTTTTATTTTTTTCGTGTATATTGGGATTGATAAATTATTTACAGAAGGTGTTTTATGAAAAAACCAAAATTATCAATAATTATTCCAACTTACTCAGTAGATAAATATCTGCATGAATGCTTAGATTCAGTTGTAAATCAGACTTATAAAAATTTAGAAATTATAATTATAGACGATGTTTCAAAAGATTCTACTCCGCAAATTATTAGAGAATATGCTAAGAAAGATAAACGGATTAAAGCGATTTTCCACAAAAAAAATAAAGGACCGGGGGCCACGAGAAATGAGGGACTGAAACTTGCTACGGGAAAATATGTTACTTTAATGGATCACGATGATTGGCAGGATTTGTCTAAATATGAGAAAATGATTCAAAGAGCTGAAAAAACACAAGCGGATATGGTTTTTTGCAATGCTGAGGAGTTTGACGAAACGACGGGAAAAACATTCACTTTATATAAAGAACCTAAAGATTTTAGAGAAAAGGAAATTGTAGATATTCAAAATTGGAATAAAAAAGATTTTATTTTTAGAACTTTTATTCCGCCTTGGACGAGAATTATAAAATTGGATTTTATCCTTAAATACGGCATTCAATTTGCAGAAGATGGGAATAAATTTGATGATGTTTTGTTTCATTATTTGTCTGTGATTTTTGCTAAAAAAGTGAGCTATATTGATGAAGTTTTATACACCCATAGATTTTTTTCAGGTTCGATTTCAGGACAAGTAAAACAAAATCGTGATATGTTTTTTGATGATTTTAAGACTTGGAATGACATAGAAAGAATCTGTGAAAAAAACAAATTTTCTCCTAAAAAAGTCTTTGGTTCTTTTATAAAAATTTTCGCATCTCATCTTTATAAAGTTGGGGACAGTAGTAAATATGCGAATGAAGTTCAAAAAATTATAAAAAAATTAGAATTAAATGAAAATGATTTTCCAAAAACTCATAAAAAATACTATAAGAAAATCATGTCGTATTCTAAATTTAAAAAGGAATTATCTTCTTGGAAAAAAAGATTGTTTTCAGTTCGAATAAATCCTAAAAAAAGTGAATATCAATTAGTTTTATTTGGAGTTAAGATTTTATGAAAAGCTCAAAGGTTTCCATTGTTATTCCTGTTTACAATGCTGAAAAGTTTCTAATAGAAACATTAGATTCGGTTATTGCTCAAACATATAAAAACATAGAAATCATTTGTGTTGATGACTGTTCTAGCGACAATTCTGCGAAAATAATTAAATCTCACAAAAATATAAAATACTTAAAAACTAAAAAAAACACTGGCACTCCAATTATTCCAAGAAATATAGGAATAAAAAAAGCAACAGGTGAATACATTCTTCCGCTTGATGCTGATGATAAAATTGCTCCAACTTATGTTGAAAAAGCGATAAAAGAAATGCAAAAAAGCTCTGCAGATGTAGTCTATTGCAAAGCTGATTTTTTCGGAGACAAAAAAGGTCTGTGGAAATTAAAACCTTATTCTAAACAGCGAATGCTATTTGGAAATGTTGTTTTTATTTCTGCTCTTTTTAGAAAATCCGATTGGGAAAGATATGACGGCTACAATGAAAATATGGTCGGTGGATTGGAGGACTGGGATTTTTGGCTAAACTTTGTTGAAGACAATAAAAAGTTTGTGCGAATCAACGAAACTCTTTTTTATTATAGAATCTTAAACACCTCAAGAAGCACAATTGCTATAAAAAAAGAAGAAAAATTAAGAAAGCAAATAATAAAAAACCATCCGAATTTATACACTTTTAAAAATTATTATTCTACTTGGCAATTTTTAAGGCTTTTTATAAAAAATCTTAGACAATTTATTTTAAGAATTAACTTGAAAAAAAATAAAAAAATTATTAGACTATTCGGAATTGATTTAATTTAGGATGAAAATGGAAAACCCAAAAGTATCTATTATTAGTGTTTGTTATAACATATTAAAGGCTGGAAGAAAAGCTTACTTCAAGCAAATGTTAGAATCTGTAGAGAATCAAACTTACAAAAACATTGAACATGTTATTGTAGATGGTAAATCTAATGATGGCTCGGTGGAGTATATAAAAAAACTAATTAAAGGTAAAAAAAATGTAAAATTTATTTCTGAAAAAGATTCAGGGATTTATGATGCCATGAATAAAGGTGGAGACCTTGCTAGTGGGAAATATATTGCTTTTTTAAATTCAGATGATTTTTATGACGATAAAAAAGGAGTTGAAGAGACTGTAAAGTATTTAGAAAAAAAACAAGCTGATTATTCTTACGGGGATATAAAGGTTCTACCACTCGATGCTTCTAAAAAACATAAAGTTGTGAAAGCAAAATTAGCCAATTTTATTGCACGAATGCCTTTTGGTCATCAAAGTTATTTTCTAAAACGAGATATTTTTATAAAAGAAGGAAAATTTGATGAAAAAACATTTAAAAGTTCCGCTGATTATGATCTAATAGTAAGAGTTATATTAAAAGGCTATAAAGGAGTCTTTGTTCCAATTAATTTTGTATCTTTTAGAGAAGGTGGTTTTTCTCATGAAAATGATTTTTCTTTTCAAGAAGTTATTTTATCTGTTAAAAAAAACTGTTCTAAATATGGAGTTTATTCTGATAGTAAGTGGGAAGAGTTTGTTAGAAAAAAAAGACTTCCACTTAATGTTTTATTGAAATTGTTAGTTAATAAAGACAATAAAATTAAATTAAAATTCTTTTTTGAAATAATAAAAATTTATATAAGAAAATTTCTAAAGTTTTTATTTATTTTGAACTTTGGGAAAAACACACATATAAAAATATTAGGAATTACTGTGTATAAAAAAAGGAAAAAATGAAATATCCAGTCTACATACCTCAAATTGGTGATAAAGAAAAACAGTTTGTTAATGAAGCATTAGATTCGACCTGGATTTCTTCTAAGGGGAAATTTATAACAGAATTTGAAGAAAAGTTTTCAAAGTATCTTGGGATTCAGTATTCGGCTTCTTGCACAAATGGAACTGTTGCAATTCACCTAGCTTTACTGGCACTAGGAATAAAAAAAGGAGACGAAGTTATTGTGCCTACTTTTACATATATCGCCTCTGTAAATGCTATAAAGTATGTTGGTGCTACACCAGTTTTTGCAGACTGCACAAAAGACGATTGGCAGGTTTCTTCAGAAAGCATAAAAAATAAAATTACGGAAAAAACAAAAGCTATTTTGACTGTTCCTTTGTATGGGTGTCCTTGTGATATGGATGAAATAAAAGAAATAGCGAAACAACATAATTTAAAAATTATAGAAGACTGTGCTGAGGCAATTGGCTCTGAGTATAATGGGGAAAAAGTTGGAACTTTCGGAGATATTGCTACTTTTTCATTTTTTGGAAACAAAACAATAACTACTGGTGAAGGCGGTATGGTAGTGACTAATAGTAAGGATTTGATCCAAAAAGTATCTAAGCTCAAAGGACAAGGACTTGCTGGCGAAAAAGAATACTGGCACGATGTTATTGGATATAATTATAGAATGACAAATATCTGTGCGGCTATAGGATGTGCTCAGTTGGAAAAAGTAGAAGAAATAATACAGAAAAAAATTCAAATAGGTAATTGGTATCAGGATTTTTTAAAAGGTTTACCATTAAAATTTCATGTCTCTAATAATGATAAGAAAAAACATACTTATTGGATGAATTCTATCTTGTTAGATGATAAAAATATGGTTTCTGGACTAAGAAAAAGCTTAAAAGAAAATTCAATAGATACTAGACCGCTTTTTCCTTGTGTTCACAAAATGCCTATGTATTTTTCAAAAGAAAATTTTGCTAATTCAGAGGAAATCTCTAGTAGAGGAATGAATTTGCCGAGCTATCCTTTGCTAGAAAAAAAAGACATAGAATTTATTTGCGATAAAATTAAGGAGTTTCTCAATGGATAGAGAAATTACTTTAATAGGATGCGGAGGTCACAGTAGAGTCGTAGCATCTGTCATAATAAAAAACAAAAACTTTAATAGAATTATTTTTGAAGATAAAAATGCCAAAAAAGATGAAAAGATTTTAGGCTTTAAAGTTCTAAAAAATTACAAAAAAAAAACTAAAACTCATATTGCTATCGGAGATAATACTGAAAGAGCTTTACATTTAAGAAAACAAAGCGAGATAGTTTCCGTTATTTCAAAGTTCTCTATAACAGAAGAAGAAGTTGAAATAGGTAAGGGATGTTTTATTGGAAATGGTGCTGTTTTAGGAGCCTGCGTTTCAGTTGGAAAAGGAACAATAGTAAATACTAATGCTGTTATTGAACATCAATCTGTGATTGGAGATTTTAATCACATTTCAGTCGGAACAGTTGTCTGTGGAAAGGTTACGACAGGTTCTAATGTTACATTGGGACCAAATTGTACTGTTTTAGATGAAATTTCTATCTGTGATAATGTAATTGTTGGAGCTGGATCAACTGTGATTAAAAATATAACAGAGTCAGGTGTATATGTTGGATCGCCGATTAGAAAAATAAGAGAGAACAAATGAAAAAAAGAATAGGAATACTTTGTGCTGGATTTATAGATTGGAATGGTGGATTAGAATTCTTGAAGAAAACAATTATTCAACCATTATTACATGGAAATAAAATTTATGACAATATAGAATTTTATATTATTGTTCCACATGTAAAAAAAGATATAAAAGTTCCTTTTTTAATAAAAAGAATTGGCTTTCTTAGAAAGAAATATAAAAAGATTAAACAATCTACTATCTCGAAAAAAAGAAACACCTCTTTTGATAAATATAAAAAAGAAGCTAAAATCGTTTTCTCAGACGACCTAAGTAAGTGTGTTAAGAAATACAAACTAGATTTGCTTTTTCCTTCAATTGGCATACTGGGTAAAAATTTCAACTCTAAGTGGGTTGGGTATTTATATGACTGCCAGCATAAATATTATCCACAATTTTTTGATAAAAAAGAAATAAATGCTAGAAATTCTTATTTCCAAAGAATGGTAGACAATAGTGATAAATTTATTGTAAATTCTACTGATACAAAAAACGATTTTATTAAATTTTATAAAGCTAAAAAAAGCCAAGTTGTTAATCTTCCTTTTGCTCCTTTATTAAACAAAGAATGGTTAGAAAAAAAACCTGATTTGCTAAAAAAATACAGTCTTCCAAAGAAATATTTTATAATTTCAAATCAATTTTGGATACATAAAGGACATAACACAGCATTTGAGGCTTTGGCTAAATTAAAAAATAAAGATATTCATATTGTATGTACTGGTAAAATGGAAGATGCTAGGGATAAAAATCATATAAATAAATTAAAAACTAAAATAGAAAAATTAGGAATTACAAACAAAATTCATTTTTTAGGTTTTATTCCTAAGAGAGATCAAATTGAAATTTTAAAAAATTCCTTATCAATTATTCAACCTACTCTTTTTGAAGGAGGTCCAGGAGGTGGAAGTATTTACGATGGTGTCTCACTTGGACTTCCTTGCATAATTTCAGACTTAAAGGTAAATAAAGAAGTTACAGGAAAGAATTTATTCTTTTTTAAGGTTAAAAGCTCAACAGATTTAGCAAAGAAAATGAGTGATTTTTTAAACAAGAAAATTACTAAACCAACTAAAACCAAAATCTTAAAACAAAATAAAGTGTTTTTGGAGAGACTGTCTAAGACTCTTTATGAAATAATTCAGGAGAAAAAATGAAAAAAGTAACTATCATTACAGGCACTTATAATTTAATTAAAGGTGAAAGAGAAGAAGTATTTAAAGAAATGCTAAAAAGTGTTTATTCTCAAACTTATAAAAATATTGAACATTTAATTATTGATGGAGCTTCAGATGACGGGACTTTAGATTTAATAGATAAATTGACTAAAAAGCAAAAAAATGTCCGAGTTATTTCAGAACCTGACAAAGGTATTTATGATGCTATGAATAAAGGGATTAAAAAAGCAACAGGAGATTATCTAATAATTTTAAATTCCGATGATCACTACACTGAAGATAATGCTATTGAACTTTTAGTTGAAGCAATTGAGAAAAATGATGCAGAATTTTCTGTTGCTGATTCGTTATTCCATAATAAATTCATTTACAAAGCGAATGTAGAAATCTTTGTTATAACCCATCCTTTTATTCACAATACTTTTTTAGCTAAAAAAGAGCTTTATAAAAAATATGGTAATTTTGATTTATCTTATGAAATTGGTGCAGATTATGACTTAATTTATAGATTCTTAAGAAATAACTTAAAATATGAAAAAGTCGATAAGGTTTTAACTATTCTGAGAGATGGGGGCTTTTCAACAACTGATGACAAAAAAGCCTTAGAAGAAACAAAAAATGTATTAGAAAAAAATTTGAACATGTCTTTATCTAAAAGAACAGTGAATACTTTATTTAAAAATAGAAATAAGATACCCGTTTTAACTTACATAAGAATGTTTTGTTTTATAAAAGCCCCTTGTCTGAAAGAATGTCTCATTTCTGCCGTTAAAAACAAGAAAATAAAAATTGATTATTCTTTTTTTTCTGCACCTTTAAAGAATCTTGTAAGAGGGAGATTTATACTAAAACCATTAGAAAGACTAATAAAAGGCAATAAAATAACTAAATCTTTTTTTTACAAAATTTTCCCCAACAGAAGTTTTAATAAGAAGCATAAAAAAAAATAATTTTGTATTGAATTTTTCATTTATTGATGTTATTTATAATGAAAATTTTAATAATAAAAGGATAATAAAATGAGTAAAGTTGCATTTATAACAGGAATTACAGGGCAAGATGGAGCATATTTGCTACGATTCTTATTAGATAAAGGATATATTGTTCATGGGGTTGTTCGTCGTGCTTCAACTATAAACACTGTGCGAATTGACGAAATCTATGATAATTTAGAAATTAGAGACAAAAGATTTTTTCTTCACTATGGAGATATGTCCGATTCGGCAAATTTAGCACGACTTATGAATGAGATAAAACCTGATGAGGTCTATAATCTTGCTGCTCAATCTCATGTTCAAGTTAGTTTTGAACTTCCGGAATATACTGCTAATGTTGATGGAATTGGAACTTTGCGATTACTAGAAGCTATACGGATTTCAGGACTTTCTAAGACAACTCGTTTTTATCAGGCATCTACTTCTGAGCTATACGGAAAGGTGCAAGAGACTCCGCAAAGCGAAACAACTCCGTTTTATCCTAGGTCTCCTTATGCTGTGGCAAAGATGTATAGTTATTGGATTGTAGTAAATTATCGTGAGGCTTATGGAATCCATGCTTCAAATGGAATTTTATTTAATCATGAAAGTCCGATGCGTGGCGAAACTTTTGTGACCAGAAAAATAACTCGAGCGGTAGCGGCAATAACAAAAGGCAAACAAGAAAAGTTATCTCTTGGAAATTTAGATGCTAAGCGAGATTGGGGACATGCAAAAGATTATGTAAAAGGAATGTGGGCTATGTTGCAAGCGGAAAAACCTGATGATTTCGTTTTGGCAACTGGAGAAACACATAAAGTTCGTGAATTTGTTGAAAAAGCTTTTGCTCATGTTGATATTCAAATACGATGGGAAGGTGAAGGAGTTGATGAAAAAGGATTTGATTCTAAAACTGGAAAATTATTAGTTGATGTTAATCCAACTTATTTCCGCCCGACAGAAGTCGATTTATTGCTTGGAAATCCTAAAAAAGCATTTGAAAAACTTGGTTGGAAGCACGAAACTCCTTTTGAAGAGCTAGTCAAAGAAATGGTTCAATCTGATTTAGAGGCTTTGAAATAATAAAAAAACCCGCAAATGCGGGTTTTTTTATTTGTTTTTTAAATACCAATCATATGTTTTTTTTATTCCTTTTTCAAGATTTGTTTTTGGTTTCCAGCCTAAGTTCAAAAGTTTAGAGCTATCCATCATTTTCTTCGGAGTCCCATCAGGCATAGAAGGATCAAATTTTAGTTTCCCAGTAAATCCAACAACCTTACAAATAGTTTCAGCTAAGTCTTTAATAGAAACATCTGCCCCATAACCTATATTAATATGTTCATTATCAGAATAATTTTTCATAATAAAAACAAGTCCATCGGCTAAATCATCTACATATAGAAATTCTCGCAATGGATTTCCGCTCCCCCAAACATTCATTTCACTAGCATTCGCAATTTTAGCTTCATGAGCTTTTCGCAACAATGCTGGAAGAACATGAGAGGTCTTTAAGTCAAAATTATCATTTGGACCATATAAATTTGTAGGCATAGCAGAAATAAAATCACATCCATACTGTCTCCGATAAGCCTCTGCCATTTTTAGTCCTGTTATTTTTGCAATTGCATACCACTCATTACTTTTTTCTAATGCTCCTTTTAGTAATTCAGACTCTGAAATAGGTTGTTTGGAAAATTTTGGATAGATACAACTTGAACCAAGAAATAGTAATTTTTCAACTTTATTTTTATAAGAAGCATGGATTATATTAGAAGCGATTATTGTATTTACATAAATAAATTCCGCTGGAAAATCAGAATTTGCTTTAATTCCACCAACTTTTGCCGCTGCCAAAAAGATAGCATCAGGTTTATTCTTTTCAACCCAGGCATTGGTCTCAGATTGATTTGTTAAGTCTAGTTCTTTTCGAGATGGAGTTAAAATATCACAATCTTCCTCTTTTAATCTATCAACAATAGCAGATCCAACAAGTCCATTATGCCCAGCAACCCAAACTTTTTTTTTACTTAAATTATAAACTTTCACATTTTTTCCTTGTTTTAATTTTTGAGATATTATAGAGTAATGCTAATAAATTTTCAAGGAGAAAAAATGATTTATCCTCTAATTTTATGTGGTGGAGTTGGAAAACGACTTTGGCCGCTCTCAACAGAAGAATTCCCAAAGCAGTTTTTATCATTAGATGGTAAAAAAAGCTTACTAGAAGGAACTATTGAGCGATTTTTAGATAAAAAACTTTATAAAGATCCTGTTTTTGTTTCTAATGTGAATTTTAAGGAATTACTTAAAAAACAAACCAAAAAAGGTGATTTTATTTTTGAGCCATGTTTGAAAAACACAGCACCTGCTTTGATTACAAGTGTTTTGAAAATTCATTCAGACGACAAAAATGCCACCGTTTTAGTTCTTCCTTCAGATCACACTATTGGAAAAAACAATGCTTTTCAAAGACTTATACAAGATGCTAAAAAAATTGCTGAAAGAGACAATAAAATTGTTTTATTTGGTGTAGTTCCAAACTATCCAGAAACTGGATATGGCTATATTGAAAGAGCAATAGATACTTCTAATGTAAAAAGTTTTAAGGAAAAACCTGACGAAAAAACGGCAAAAGAATACATAAAAAATGGTTATTTGTGGAACTCAGGAATGTTTTTGTTTAAAGCTGAAATTTTCTTAAATGAAGTTAGAAAACATACTCCTGAATTATTTGAAATTTGTGAAAATTCTTTCAAAAAAGGAGAAAAAAAAGATAATGATTTTTACATAGATAAATCTTTTTTTGAAAAATGTTCTTCTGTTGCAATAGATATTGCTTTGATGGAAAAAACAAAAGAAGCAGTAGTTTTGCCTGCTGATATTGATTGGAGCGATGTGGGAACTTGGCAATCAGTTTGGAAATCACTTAAAAAAGACAAAAACGGGATTTTAAAAACTGAAAAAGCGAAAGTTCTTGAAACTAAAAACTGTTATATAAACACGACAATTCCTGTTTCTGTTTTAGGTTTAGAAAATGTTGCAATTCTTGAAAAAAATGGACAACTCTTAGTCGTGAATATGGATATGTCCTCTGAAATAAAAAAAATTATATAGTATTTTCTAATTAAATTGTGATATGATTTTTAAGAATTTTTATAGGAATTTTTTGTAGTTTTAATTTTAGTTTGTATAGTAAAACCAATTAAGATTGTTTGCAGAATCACTAAGATTTTTCGAGGAATTTTCTTGAAATTTGTTTAATTACTATTTAGATTTGCTATAATAGATTGGAGAAAAAAATGACACTTAAAATTTATTTATTTGATGTAGATGGAACACTTACTCCTGCGAGACTCCCTATAAAAGAGAGTTTTTTAAGTATTTTTGAAAAATTTGTCGAAAAAAATATTGTTTATTTAGTTTCAGGTTCTGACTATAAAAAATTATGTGAACAGCTTCCAATTTCGCTCATGAATAAAATGAAAGGTGTTTATGGCTCTATGGGGAATGAATTCATTGTAAAAAATAATTTGAAAGAAAAGCAGGAGTTTTATCCAGAAGATGCTCTTATAAGAGATCTTGAAGAACTACGAAAAAATACAAACTATCCACATAAATGTTTTTCAAATTATATTGAAAAAAGACTTGGAATGATCAATTTTAGTGTTTTGGGAAGAGACTGTAATCATGAAGAAAGAAAACGATATTCTGATTGGGATGAAGTAAATAAAGAAAGAGAAAAAATCCGAAATAAGCTCGCATCTAAATATCGTAAGTATGAATTTTCACTAGGAGGAAAAATTAGCATAGATATTAATCCAAAAGGAAAAGGAAAAGAACAAGTTGTAAAAAAAATAAGAAAGAACTTTAAACAAAATGAAATCTTCTTTTTTGGAGACAGAACAAAAAAAGGAGGAAATGATTATCTCCTTGCTCAGGCTTTAATAAAAGACGGAAACTCACAGGTTTTTCAAGTTGAAACATATAAAGATGTAGAGAATTTTCTCAAAAAAGAAGATTAAAACCAAGTAATTTACAACATTACTCTAATCCCCGCAATAAAATTACGAGGATTTAAGGTTTTATTTTTTAGGATATTTATTTTCTACATTGGATAATCTTGTTTTCCAAGCTTCTATATCGTGAAAAATTTCGTCTAATTGCTCGCCAATGTTTCCATAGCCCTCAACTCGTTTTTCTTGCCAAGTTCTTGCTTCAATACAAGCCTGTTTTTGTTTAGCTAAATAATCAATAGCCTCTTTTGAGTCGTTTTTATAAATCCCTTTGTTTGGTATTCTTATCATAATTAATCCTTTTTATTTTCGTGTGTCTGTAAAACCTAGTGTAATCATTTGTCTAGCAGATGTTCCCGAAAGAGCAAGTTTTATTTGGGAATCATCACCGACATATAAAGATCTAGTCTGCTCTGCCTCTCCACCATAAGCCACAAAGGCTGTTTGTTGTGAGCCATCGTAATTAGCTAAGTGCGTTTCTGCACCTCCACCGTTTGTTTGAGCTTTTGCTTGAAAAAGTCCCTTAGCATATATTCCCTTTGGAATACTTACATCAACTAATACAAGTGATGTGTTTGCTGTATAATCAGTTATATTAGATGAATACATAACATCAACAGCACCGCCCGCAGTTTCATAAGCAGTAAATCCAACTATATTAGCACTCGCATCTGTTATTACACTTCCTATCCTTCTGTATTTTACAAAATCAGTCGCATCACTTAATAAATTAGTTGCGGTTAAAGAAGTATCAAAACCAACATCAATCGTTCCATCTAGTTTCATGATTACAAATAAATGATAGGTCATATTCGCCGAAACTGTCAAAGGCGAAGGCATTCCACCAGCATTATTTCCTGCCGTCCAACTCGCATCGATTTGTCTTGTAATTACAGAAGCTAACGAAATATCCGTCGTATCGTCAGCACTTCTAGTTTTTCCAACATTGATTTTAATATCATGTTCCGCATCAGTATCATTTTCTAAAATAAGCCCTTGAATAAACATAGTTGGAAGAGCAATCAGAGATTTCACCCCAGCAGGAGTTGTCGCCAAGGTTGTATTTGTTCCCGTAATAGTTTCCGAAATCGTAGCAAATTCTACTTGTCCTTTTTCCGTTTCCGTAGCATCCGCTGAGACATTCGACAGATCGGTTTTCGCAATCCCCAAATCTGCAACAGCACCAACTGAAACATTTGTCATGTCAGCCAAAGCCAGCCCTCGTGATGACAGAGAAGCATCTGGAACATTAGACAAATCCTCTCTCGCCAAAGGAAAACCACTTACGGTTGCTTCATCATGAACTATCGCCGTTTTTTTAGTCGTATCAATAGTTATTTCTCCATTTAGCCCTGTGAACGATGAATGTTCGGCGGTCGTCCCTCGTCGCCATTGTATTGCTTTTGTCATTTTTTTCCTTTCTTTTTTTTTGCAAAAAAAACTCCTCTGAATTGAGGAGAATAAAAAAACAGGCACAAAAGCCCGTTTCCAATTTATACATAGTTATTTTTTTCATAAAAACAAGTGATAGTTTAAAATTCAACTTCATGACCGTAAATGAAAAAGAATAGAAGAAAGTTTTTTTACCCCCTCTCCAACTGGTTACATAATGTTGATTATGTAACCAAATTCCTTTAATCCCAATGTTTATGCGGTTTTTTTAATTTTTCGCTGGGCACTTCTAAAATGACTTGTTATAATACGATGTAATCAACTT
>NBLK01000046.1 GCA_002084505.1 Rickettsiaceae bacterium 4572_127 | reverse complement strand
ATATCATCTAAGGTTAGCCCCTGATAACTGAGAAGCATTTTTTCTAATAACAGTAAAATCTTCTCTTTCTTTTCCCCTCGCATTTTAAGATTCCTTTTTTATGAGATCATTTGCTATTTGATAGTCTAATTTAACAGAAAGTGTTACTAAATTGAAAGTAATATCATCTTTTTTAAATCTGGAATTAAGTTCATTTATAACTAATAACAGACCGCCGTCTTTTAATAAAGCATGAAGGGAACTGCATAAAAAATATGAATTTATCTTTTTACTCTTTTTTATTTCAGTATTTTCAGTTTTAAAATTCTCCTTTTGAACTTCAAGAATAATTTCTGTATATAAAAGTAATTCACTAATGATGCCTATTCCAGTGTTTTTGTGATTTTTTAACTCAAAGATATTCATAGAATTATCAGAACCTATTCCCCATAAATCAATTGCACTTTTGCCACCAGAAAAAATCTCATTTCCTTTTTTTACACTTTCTTGGAATACTCCGACAGGCAATTGTCTTTTTGTTTCACTTAGATTGAATTGTTTACTAAATTTTTTATCAGCACAAATTGTGTTTTCTAAGGAATTTTCACTTAGTTCGGCATATTCTATACTTTTCAAGTCTTCAGAATTACTTTCTCTTTCATTTGATGGTGAATTCAGAAAATACTTGCCATTTTCTTTTATTAACAAATCATCTAATAGACTTAGATTTTCTATCTTAAAAATATCATTAAAATACTTCTCAAAATTCCTTACTCTAAATAGAAATCTTTGATAATGATTGTGTTTTGTATTATCAGGCTTTTCCCATTTTAGAATAAATTTTTTATAATTTGTATATATTGATAAAACTAAAATCCAACTTTCAAAAGCAGATTCATTTGTCTGAACATTTTTTATTACACAGTCCTTATCTAGTTTTAGAATGCAGTTTTCTCCATTTTCTTCAAATAAAACTTTACTCGGAAGCTTTATGTTTTTGTTTTCCTTCTTCGTTTTATTAAAAAAACCTTCTTTTAGTTTATCTAAAACTTTATTGTTTTGTTGTAAGTTAGTCATAGTTTCTCCTTTAAATTTCCCAGGGTTCATTATCTTCTTTTATTTCCACATTTTTAAAAAGTTCTGGGAATTTAGACTTTTCAAAAGTATGTATTGGAATAATAGTAGTTGGATTTAGTGCTTTTGCAAGTTGTTTTAAGGTCGGAATATCAGCATGACCAGAAGTATGAAAATGCTCCAAAGAGATATTATTTTTCTCTTTCCAAGCAAGTAATCTTTCGGAATTTCCGTCTTTTAAATACCCGCTCCACATAGAATATAAAATCTCAATTTCTTCTGTTAGCCCCATAAAATCAATATCTTTTATCATTGATTCCCTAAAAAGCATAACATATTTTTTAGCAGAATCAACTAACTCTTCTTTGTAAATTCTATCGCTTTTCATAGGTAAAATCAAATCAAAAAGTTTATCTTTTTTTATTTTTACTCTTTGAAAATGTGGAATATAAACACGAATTTCTTTCCAATCAGATTGCGGAATACTTTTATTTCCAGTCGCTTTTAAAATCAATGCAGTGTAAGGATCAATAATCAGTGTTCTCCCAGTCCTTTTACAAGCCCGAAATAATGTCACAACTCTATCTATATTTTGAGCAGATGCCATTGCCAGAATCATTTTTTTTGACGACTTAAATTTTTCCACAAAGTCATTTTCAAGCTCTTCTTCTGTCTGAAAAGTTTCGTTTTTATTGAGCCGTCCTAGGCTAGATCCTTCCATCAAAAGAGTGTCAATTTTTGTGGGCGGATTAGAAATCAAGCTTGAAAATAATTTTGATTTTCGTCCGTGAGCTCTAAAATCTCCTGAGTAAAAAACTCGTTTTCCATCAGCTTCAATTACAAAAGAATAAGCATCAAATCCAGAGTGATCTACTAAATATGGTGTGATTAAAAAATCATCAATTGCAAAAGTTTTTTTGTTTTTAATGTCTTTTGTGTTCTCCAATTTAGAAACATTCGGCACAAAAACCGCAGAAGAATTTATAATTTCCTTTGCTTGTTTTCCTATAAACACTGGGATATTTTTAGGTAAATGCTCTAATAATCCCCAATGATCTTTGTGTCCGTGAGAAACAATAACCCCTTTAATTGTTTTATCAATTCTAACTTCGGGCATTGCTTTTCTAGTGTCTTTTCCTTCAAAATCTAGTGGAAGCCCCATATCTAAAAGAATCCGACTTCCTGCTTTTGAAATCAATTCAATGCAAGTTCCTCCAATTTCATTTGTTCCTCTGTGAATACATATTTTCATTTTATTTTCCTTTTTTTTATATTATAACTTAGCAACAAGACAAAAATGGTCGCAGTGATTTAGTAAGCTTTTTTCTTGAATATCTTCATAAATCTAATTGCTTTATTTTTTTCAAAAAGATCCAATGCCATTAAATGCATCCACTTGCTTCCTCGGTATTTAGTAGGTTTTCGTCTTTCTCTAAAACGAGCTATAATAGGTTGAAGTAGTGTTTTTCGTTTTTTCCTAATAAGAGCATCCAGAATTTTATCAAACTCTTTTTTTGTATTCAAAAGAGGTAAATTATGCACTAATCTATCCATATTTCTTTTGTTTATTTCAGATAAGATTTCAAGTTTTTCTTTTATTAAAATTTTCATTTTATTTTCCTTTTTTTATATACTATAATAATTACAACATAACAACAAGACAAAAATGGTCGTGTTGCTAAATTGCAAATCCAATTTCTTTTTTTATCTTTTCATTCTTATTTTTCATCTCTTCTTTGAGCATTTGAATGATATACTTTTCATCTTTTAATGTATCTAAAAATTCTGCTTTTTTCTGCACAACAGCAAAATCTCCCGTCGTAATCATTTTTAACTCTGAGATATTTCCTGTCACCTTTATATTAAAAAAATCCTTAAAAGCTGTTTTTACTTGATTAAGATTTAAGTAATCAAATTTCACCTTAAAAGTAAATCTTCTCATTGAAGCTGAGTCTAAATTATCCTTTAAATTCGTGGTGCAGAAAAAAGGATATTGATGAGATTCCATCCAAGTGAGCATTTCATTTACTGCTGAAATTTCCCAACTTCGTTGAGCATATTTTCTATCTTGGAGAAATGAATCAGCTTCATCAAAAATTAAAATTGCTTTCTTTTCTTCCGCTTCTTTAAATGCCGTTGCGATATTTTTTTCAGTCTGTCCAACATACATTCCCTTTAATTCACTAGCTTTTTTATGAATAGTTTTCATTTTCAAAGCATTTCCTAAGTATTTTGCATACTCACTTTTTCCAGTTCCCGGCACACCGAAAAGACAGAATGAAAAATTAGTTTTTCCTTTTTTAATTAGTTTTTCTGAAAGGAGTTTTAAGTCCAAATCCGAGTTAATAAGATCTAAATTGTATTTTTTTAGATTCTGCTTTTTCTTAGCTTTGTTTTCGGCAAAGCCCATTACACGATTTATGCTTTGTAAATTTTTTTCTAAATCATCTAAATTTCCGCCGATCAATTTAGTCGTAGAAATCGCATTATTTATAATAGACGGAACTATTTTATGTTTTTGAACTAGCTTTGTAGCCTCTCTATGTTTAATTTCAAACTTATGTTTTTTAGAGATATTTTTTACCATTTTTATATAAGTTTTTTCTGAAAAATCTTTGAGCTCTAAGGCATAAGTAAATCTTCTTAAATATGCAGGATCCATTGTGTTCATGTCGTTCGTAGTCCATAAAACAGGAAGAGGGTTTTTTTCTAAAATACGATTAAAAAATACTTTTGAATGAGAAACTCTTCTATGAAAACCACTAAAAACATCCTCTGCTTCATCTAAAAGGAGGCAGGCTTTTGTGTCTTTCAAAATATATTGAGAGCGAAGTAATGCTCCAATTCTGGAAGCATCTCTGCTTTCTTCAATTTCTTCACCAACAGAAAAAAGAGGAGTTGAAATTTTATTACAAATGACTTTTGTTAGTTCAGTTTTTCCAGTTCCGGGAGGGCCATATAAAAGAACATTAACTCCTTTTTTCCCAATTTTCAAAGAAGCTTTTAGCAGTTTTTTTATGAAAATCATTTCACCTTTAATGTGATTAAAATCCGAGCTTTGTAAAGAGTTACTAGCTTCCTTTCCAATGAGCTTTTCTTTTAAGTCCTCTTTTTTCTTTAATGGTTTTATTAAAATTTTTTGAAAATCTCGGCTTAATTCAATCCCTCATTTGCAGACAAGACGATAAATGATTATCTTGAATATAAAATCCTCGCATTCTATTTGGTTTGATTGCATCAATGAAATTTTCAAATTCGGTATTGAAATTATATCTTGTTAAAAGTCCCAGTGCTTTATTTTCATTTTTAGATAGATTGAAAATTTCCGTAATCCATAAAAGTTTTTTTTCTAATGAAGACAGTTTAATACTTATATTTTTCTTAATTGTATTTTTTAGAAAGTCCTTAAAAAGCTTAAAATCTAAACGGGCATCTCTATCTTCTAAATCTATTTTTACTCCATTGTTTTTAGCAAAAGTTGTGAAATCTTCTGCAAGAACAGAGTCTTCTAGCCATCCTTGAATTTCCTTCATTGTTTTACGAGAGTGACCTTCTTTTGTTATAAAACAAAGAATATAAGATAGTATTTTATTTTTTTCGTATTTGTTCATATTTTCTCCTTATACTGTTTTACTATATATTTTTAGTATAAGACATCACTGCGACAAAATTGGACGGATTATTTAAGTTTGAAAACATCATGATTAAATTATTGTGCTAATTAAAATTTAACTGGTTACATAATATGAATTATATAACCAAATCCCTTTAATCCCAATGTTTATGCGGTTTTTTTAATTTTTCGCTGGGCACTTCTAAAATGACTTGTTATAATACGATGTGATCAACTTTAATTATAACAAAAAGGAGAAAAAGATGGGATTATCACGACAAGCAAAAACACTAACCGAAAAACAGCAAAAAGTAGTTTTGGATTATTTAGAAAAAACACGGCATCCAGTTCGGAATGCTCTAATTTTTCTGCTCTCTTTTAAATCTGGTCTTCGTGCAAAAGAAATAGC
>NBLK01000010.1 GCA_002084505.1 Rickettsiaceae bacterium 4572_127 | reverse complement strand
ACCTTAACAAAAGACCGAGAAAAGTGTTAGACTATAAAACGCCAGAAGAGGCTATGATGAATTGTGACCAATTTGTCGCATTTAGGATGTGAATTGGCATTCTTAACACAAAGTTTGCCTTATGTCAACAATTCATTTAAGTTTTGCGTGTGTTTTTTTTTCGCCCCAAAATATCTAAAGATATTTTGCCCCTCCCACAAGGGGTGGGTGATAGACCGAGTCTTGGGATTCGTGCTTGCTTCCCAATAATTTAGTTTTTTTATACCCCTCACCCGAGCTTCGCTCGACCTCTCCCGCAAGGGGCGAGGTGATAGACCGAGTTTTGGGATTCGCAATTATTTTCCAATGTTTTTTCGCTAGGGCACCCGTAAAGGATGCCCCTACAATAAATATATTGAGAATAAAGTTCCCCCATTATTTTTTGTTTTTATAGAGAGCAAAAAAAAATCTGTATTGTGAGATTCCTGTCTTCGCAGGAATGACAATTTTTTTCTAACACTTCACCGCATCTTCAATAAAGAACTGGATTGTAGTTTTTCCTTTCCAGTTGTTTTGTCTAATGTATCCAACAATATCAAAGCTACTGCCGATATTATTTAGCATCGCTCTTCCAAGTTTTGAGCTTGTTCCATGGAAAAGCAGGACTACGATTGATTTTCCGTTTGAAGCTTTGAAAAAACATTTCAAATGACCAGTTCCAAAAACTGTGGCCTTAGTCAATTGTGCATTTTTCAAAACGAAGATAGGCTCACGATTATTAACTCCAAAAGGTTCTAAATGAGACAGAGTTTTAGCCAATTCAAATGACAAAGCTCCTGCATCTAAAATCGCACTTACATTGATTTTTTGAACTAATTTTTCGCCATTTAGTTGATTTTCAATTTCTTCTTTTAGGAATTTCTTTAAATCATCAAGTTTTTCTTTTTTACACGAAAAACCAACTGCCATAGTGTGTCCGCCTCCTTCTAAAAGCAGTTCTTTTTCCTTAGCTTTCATGACTAATTTTCCAAAATCAATTCCTTTTATAGACCGTCCTGAGCCAGTAATAATCCCGTCTTCATCGATAACACCAGCTAGAGTAGGGCGGGCATAATGCTCTTTTAATCTTCCAGCGATAATTCCCATAACTCCCGGATGCCATTTTTCTTCCGCCACAAAAATAACAGGGTTATGGTCGTCTTTATTATCATCAACAATTTTTTTAGCTTGAACTAAAATAGCCGCTTCAATTTTTTTTCTTTTTGAATTATGCTTGTCTAATTTTTCTGCCATAATTTCAGCAGTTAAAACATCCTTTGAAGTTAATAAATCTAGTCCAATTCGTGATGCTCCGACTCGTCCGCCCGCATTTATTCTAGGTCCGAGAACATATCCTAAGTGATATTCTGTAATATATTTTGCTTTTCCTATGTCGGCCAATGCTTTTAATCCGTAGTTTTCTCTTTTTCGTAAAATCTTCAATCCTGTTGCAACAAAAGCACGATTTGCTTTAATAAGAGGCACCATATCACAAACAGTTCCGAGCGCAACTAGGTCTAAAAATTGCATTAAATTTACAGGAGACAGGTCATTTTCTTCAAACCATTTTTCTTCTTTTAGTAATTTATTTACGCCAACTAGAAATAAAAACACAACTCCAACCGCGGCGAAATAAGTGTTTTCGCCGTCTTCGTCGAGTCGTTTTGGATCTACAAGTGCATGCGCTTTTGGAAGAGAAATTTGCGGTTCGTGATGATCTAAAACAACAACATCCACACCTTTCTTTTGAGCAAAAGAAATAGGTTCATTAGCTGTTACTCCACAATCAACTGTGATGATTAGGTCTGCTTTATTGCTTATAAATTTTTCAAAAACTGGAATTGAAGGACCATATCCGTCTTCTTCTCTTTCGGGAATATGAATTTCAAAATTAGTAAATCCTATTTCATCAAAATATAAATGTAACAGAGATGAAGATGTGATTCCGTCGACATCATAGTCTCCAAAAACAGCAATTCGTTCTCCTTTTTTGATAGCTTTTACGAATCGTTTGCAGGCTTTTTCCATGTCTTTTAGATCAAATGGATTTGGGAGAGTGGATCGTAATTTAGGGCTTAAAAAGTCGGCACTTTCTTGAAAATCGTTGCATCTTTGAGAGACGATTCTTGCTACGATTTCAGGGAGCTTAAATTGTGTTTTTACTTTTTCTGCGATGTGGCTTTTGTAGTCTTCTAAAACCCATTTTTTTCCTAGTATTGATTTTTCTGTTATTATCATTTTGTTTCCTTTTCATTTTCAGTATTTTATATAAATTTCAACTCTTCGTGATAGTTTTTTATTTTTTTTGCCGTTTCTATAAATAATGTGATTTTTGATTTTAACTTTTAACTTACTCTTAGGCAAGTTGTTTTTTGCTAAAAAACCAGTTATTTTTTCTAGCCTTTTATTTTGTGTATTTTTGTTTTCATCAATGCTAGAGGCCAATATGTGGATTTCAGCATTATATAATTTTTGAAATTTTATGACCTCATTTAGAGAATTTTCATTAGAAATTTGAATTTGATTTATTTTGTAAAATAAAATACTAGATAGAAAAGTTGTGGAATTAGCATTCAATCTTGAGCTCTGGCATCCAATGGAATCGTAATTTTCTTTGGTGCATTGATGCGGAGCCTCCTGCGAAGCACATCCTATTAGAAACAAACAGATTACATATATAATTTTCATTTTTTATTAGATTTCCTACATTAATCGTGGTGATTGCTTTTTGCACATGTCTGCCAATAAAATCATACATCAAAATGTATAATTTTAGGGCGGTCTGCCAATAAAACCATACATCAAAATGTATAATTTTAGGGCAGATATGCACAATTTTTCAAAAAGCAGAGCCAAAAACGGCTGATGCTTTCCGTAAATTATGCCGATTCGTTTGAAAATCATACACCTCGTGTATAATTTTAAATACGATCAGCACAAAAACCGTTCGTTAGCACTCACTCCAACCACTCCCGTCGGCGAGATTCTCTTTTCTTCTTTCATAACTTTTAAGTTATGAAAGAGGTCTATTTTAGTATAAAGAGAAAATTGGGAATCGCAAGTTTTTTTATTTATGTAAAGTAAAATTGTCTTTATGAGATTCATTGGAAAGTCATAATGATGCGGAGGACTGTGAGAGATTATAAACATTGTAGAAAACATAACAAAGGACAATTATAAAGAGCAAAGATTTCTAACAAAAATTAAAATAAGTTAATGGGGTAGGCAAGTGATTATATCACAAAATTAACATCAAAACAAATAAAAAAACCAGCAAAGACTGGTTTTTTATTTTAATGGTTAGTAATTTATCTACGGATAAACAGCAGTCACAACATAAGCAGATCCACCAGTTATTGTAGTATTAAATTCTCCACTTGTTTCTGTTCCTAAAAGTGCAATACTTCCACCAACATCAATAGTAGCATCTCCTGAAGCATCAAAAGTTACATCAGTAGCATGTGCAGGCACAAAAGTTAGCGTTGAAGCATCAGCATTCGCTAATGTTCCGTTTGTTGAAGAAATATTTACAAGAGTAGAGGCCTTACCTGTTAGAGTAAATAATCCATCTGTTCCTGTTGCTGGGCAAGATGCAGAAGTAAACCCTGTACATGAAATAGTTCCAACACCGTCTGATGTCATAGCAATTGATCCTGCTCCGTCAACAGCCACAGTTCCGAAGTCGACACTGGCAGTTTGAGCAATAGATAATGGTTGAACCATATCGATTCGTGCATCTCCGTCAGCATCAACAGCTTCAACAGCATTAGTTCCAATCATAACAGTTAATGCCAACAACGACATTCCTAATATTTTTTTCATAGTTTCTCTCCTTTTTTGTAGTCCTAATCGCTACATATAAGAATTATATCATAAAATTAACATCAAAACAAATAGAAACGAGAATTATTTTTTGTATAGAAAGTTTTTGAGGAGTCTTAATAGATTTACCTCGTCCTAAAATAACAAGAGTTCTTTTCACCCACCCCTTGGCACTGTGTATGGCAAATCTTAAATTTATTTTTCAAAACAAGGGGAGAGGCGACGAAACACTTGATGCTTTTTTTTCTCACGGATTTTTATGTTTCGGTTTTTTGTAAAAAAAATTCTGCTGACTATAAACCTAGTTTTATAGCCGTTGTTTAGTTTTAGGGGCTGGACGGTGGATTTTACCCCTCCCCAAAATAGCAAGAGCTATTTTGACCCTCCCACAAGGGGAGGGTGATAAGCAAGAAAAGAAAGCAAGAAAGCAAGATTGATTCGGTGAGATTCCTGCCTTCGCAGGAATGACGTTTTTTTTATACCCCTCACCCGAGCTTCGCTCGACCTCTCCCGCAAGGGGAGAGGTGATAGTTCGGAATTGCTTCGCAATGTTTTAATTTTTTCGGGCAACCGCAAGGGATGCTCCTGCAATAGATATATTGATTGCGGGGTTTTCTCCATAGTTTTTTTATTTTTATAGAAGGTGAAGACCGAGTTTGCTTATAGGTTTTTTTCTAGAATTTAAAAAGCGATTCGAAGTCCAAGAGTGAATTCACTAATGCGATTTGAGAATTTATGCTCTTTGATTTCTCTATTAGAAACATAAACACTAGGATTTTCCATATTAGCTCTATAACGATCCATAGTCACATTCATTTCGCCTAAATCAATATATCTATATCCAAAATCTAGCATTAAATTATTTGAAAGATGAAAACTTAGCCCACCCATAAAAGACCAAGCAAAAGAAGCCCCATCAACATCAGCATCAACTTTCGTGTCTAATCCATTCATTCCAAAAGGAGCGATAACAGTATCGCCGTTAGTGTTTAATTGATTATCATTATACGGATTATCATCATGTTGTTCTAAATCATTCATAGTATGTTTAGCAAATCCAAGCCCGACTCCAATATAAGGAACTAAGCCACCAACATTTTTATCTCCTTGGATGAAAAAATTCCCCATAAACAAATGAGACATTAAATCGCCTTCAAAATTAAGCTCAGTATAAGGAAGACTTCCATTAAAGCCGATTTTATCATACATTCTTAGAGTTGAATCATATTTTTGATTTCTATTTTCGTACATAAAATCCATACGAATTCGCCCAAAATCAAAACCTATACCTGCTGTAAGACCTCTTGTTGATTCAGCAGACATTTTCATATTTCCACCAATTCCATCACCAGTAGTAGAAGTTAAGACTTGTGTTCCCATCCAAGATTCTTGTAGTTCATAAAGGGCTTCTGTGTTTTTCTCACTAGTTTGTCCTACTGAAAACCCAACACGAACATAAGGAGTGTAGTCATTATGATATGCCTTTTCTGCAAAAACAGGAGTAGTTAAAAAAGCTAATCCAACAATAAATAATTTATTAAAATTCATATCTTAGTCCTATCGCAACTTCATGTAATTCTAGTTCAAATTCTTGTGAGCCTGCATTGTCATATTCTAAATATCCGGGGTCAGCACCTGCGTTGCCGTCTATGTCAGCATCTCCAATGTCTCCACTAATTCCGTTATTGTTTATATCGGTGTCCATAGTAATTGTATAGCGATTTGCAGTTTTAACAGTTCCTAAGTTTAAGTAGCTATATGAGATGTCCAACCAAGTTCGTTCAGAAATAGCAAAGTTCAATCCGCCTGTAAATTTCCAAGCTAAGCCAGTGTTAGAAGCTCCTTGCAATCGCCATAGCCCATCTAAGTCAAAAGGAGGCAATGAAGGATCTGAGATATCTCGGTAATACGCTATAAAATCACCTGTCATATCTTCAATAGTATTTTTAGCATATCCAATTCCAGCTCCAATGTAAGGCGAAATTGCACTTCGTGAAACTCTTCCTTGTTCGTTTGTAGAATATCTACGGAAAAAATCAACATACAAAGATGCCATAGCAGTTAAGTTCTGAATATTATTTTCAACCTGCATTTCTTTATCATACAATAAGTCAGGATTTACTCCGTCATCAGATGCAGAAGTATCAAAATGTGCGGTTGTTCCTCGCTTAGTAAGGTCTTCGTCAAAAGAAAAATCAGCTCGTTGTGATAAAGTAGCATCAAATCGCAAGAATGAATTTATATTTACTCCGAGTCCAATTCCTTTTGATAATGCTCCACCATAACTCCCTTCTACAAAAGTTCCTTTTTCATCAGTAAGAGGATCACAGGCAAGAGTAGTCCCATTTCCACACTCACTAGGTTTAAATTTTGCTTCGGAATCTTTAATCCCCATTCCAATATCAAATCTCATGTAGTATTTATTTTCTCTTGATTTAGGAGCAGTAGCAGGTTCGGCTAAAGTTTCTTGTTCTGTCTCTTCTTCAATTTCTTTTGGTGGATATTCAACAATTTCTTCTTCTTCTTCTTCTTCTATAATTTCTGTTTCAGTTTGTTCTTGCTCAACAACTTCTTCCTCTACATAAATAATTTCTTCTTGTGTTTTATGAGAAGCAGGCCAAGAAGGATCTTGTGGAGAATCAGAATAGTCATCACACATTCCATTCGGACAACTAATTCCATCGTAGGTTGCTCCGTTTTCATATCTTTGTCCTAAGTCATTAGATAATTCTGCAGATGCAAAATTAGGGGCTGTTAAACCCAGAGCTAAATAACTAATTGATAATAAAGAATAAATCTTACTTTTCAAAACTCCCCTTATACTTTTTTTGTAGTATAGCATAAAACAAAGAGGAAAAAAAGCAAAAAATTTATTTTGATAACAAAAAGTATCTTTTTCCTTGCTTTTTATTTAGAATCGTTCAAAATGATTAAAGTATTTTTAAGTAAGAAACTACTTGTATTTTACAAAAAGATAAGTTAGCATAGTTGAAACTTTACTTTTTGTATAATTGTGAAGGTAAGTTATTTTATAAAATGAGGAGAGAAAAATGCAGATAGTTCAAAAAATTCTACCAACACCTGATATGATTCGTTCAGCGCGAGGATATCTAAACTGGTCACAAGCCGAATTAGGAGATAGATGTGGTCTTAGCAAGGTTTCACTAGTTGGAATCGAGTCGCAAAGACAACACCCTAATATGCAGACATTAAAGCGAATAGCTACTGTATTTTGGGAGCAAGGATTAACTTTTTTACCACAAGGTGGATTTAGTATAGACAATCAAATAATTAAAGTATTTGAAGGCTTAGAAGGATTAAAAAAATTCTTTAAACAGGTCTATATAGTAGCTAGAGAAAAAGGTGGAGAGTTTTTGGTTAGTGGAGCCGACGAAGAGAGCTTCAGAAAAATTATGGAAAAAAATAATTTAATGGATGATTATGTATTAAAAATGCAAAAGCTTTTTGAAAAAAGAAAGATTTCATACAAAGTTATTATTTCAGAGTCTGAAAAAAATAACAATAATACAATTTATGCTGATTATGCATCTTATAAATGGTTAAAGAACGAAAATTTTGGAAATGTTCCTTTTTATGTTTATGGAGAGAACTTAGCTATATTTTTATGGAAAAAAAATAATGTTAAAATTGTAACTATTAAAGAAAAAGAATTAGTAGAAGCATACAAAAAAACATTTAATATCTTGTGGAAACAAGGACAAGATATATAATCTTTACAAAAAACTCTTAGTAACTTCTGAGAGTTTTTAGTTTGCTTTACATACAAAAAAAACTATTTTATTAGAATCTGTAAAAGATTTTTCAACCTCCCAGCTTGATTTCTTTAAGATTTTTTCAAATACTTTAGTTGGGTATTTGTAAGATCTTAGCATTTCAAATACTTGGTTTTTTTGTATTGAAATTTTTTCATTTCCTATTTTGATTTTTAGGCTTTTTAATGATTTCATGCAGTGAGCATAAAGATAATTTTTTTTTCTAAATTCAGGTGTGTAATTAAAATTCTTTATTTCTATTTCAGTTACTTTTAATTTAAATTTTATATCAAAAAAAACAGTTCTCAACCAATTCTCACAAACTTCAGGAACATACTGTTTTTTTAGCTCCTTTGTTTTATTGCAAGTGTCTTGGCTTATTATCAAAAAAGCATTTTGTCCTAGAATTTGTCTTAGATTGCTAAGTTTTGATACTATATTTTCATATTTTTTTGAATGTTCCTTTTCATTTATATTAGCAAAAGTTCCTCCAAAGCATAATGCAACTGGGTTTTTTATACTCTTTTTAGGTTTCCAGTTAAAGAAATCTCCTAATCCTGCCTCTGTTTTAATTTGTGGATATAAATTAAGAATTTTATTGATTGCATTATCTATATAGTTTTTGTTAGAATCTAAGGGAATGTATTTTTCTATATTTTTAAAGTCTTTAATCAAAGCTATCGTCTTTGCTAATCCAATATTATTTCCAACACCAAAATCAATAAAGGTGCTCTTCTCTCCTATTATTTTTGCAATACTAAGGGATTTATCTAATAGTATTTTGTTTGTTTTTGCATAATTATAAGAAGATGAGTTTGAAAGTTTTTTCCAACCAAAAGCTAAAGACTTTTCTTTTTTCTTTGAGTCATTTGGTAATGAAAGATATTTAGTAAAAGTCGTTTTTTTGTCTCCTTGTAAAACCTTTATCGTATCTACAAAGAAATCTTCAAGATTATTTTCTTTTAGGTATTTTAGATATTCAGGAGATTGTCTTTTTAATAACTCTTCTCTATTTGATTTACTCATACTTTATTTTCCACTAGTATTTTTATTATTATCTTTTATAATGTTTTTATGAAAAGATTTTTATTTCTACTTATTTTTATTTTAGCAGGGTGTTCTTCTAATTCAAAAGAACCTCATGATCCTTTGGAGTCGACTAATAGAAAGATTTATGCTTTCAATAGTGCAGTAGAAAAAAACATCATGCGCCCAGTAGCAAAAGGCTATAAAGCCGTCGCTCCAAGTTGGTTTCGTAAACGAATCACTAACTTCTTTAGAAATATAGCAACTCCTGTCATCATTTTCAATGATATTCTGCAGGGAGAAGGAACTCGTGCTAGTGAATCACTATATCGCTTTATGGTCAATACAACTTTTGGACTAGGTGGGACATTCGATGTAGCTGAGGAATTCGCAGAGGTAAAGTATCACAGTGAAGATTTCGGGCAGACTTTAGCCGTTTGGGGAATACCAGAAGGTCCTTATATAACTGTTCCGTTTTTATATCCTATGTCTACTCGTGAGTTAACAGGAAAGGTAGTAGATATTTTTCTAGATCCAGTTTATGAAGAACCTCCTATGAAAAAACTAAATACAGTTGAGCGAGTTGGAGTTGGGGCATTAGATGTCTTTACTGCTTATGCTGAGAACACTGATAAAATGGAAATGTTAGAAAAATCTGCTATGGATCCGTATGCTATGACCCTAAGTGTGCTTCATCAAATGAGACAAGATGAAATAAACAACGGAGAAGCAAAAGAAGAATCTACAGAAAGCTATGATTTTGATATGGGAGACGACGACGAAGAGGAAGATGAGGAATGACAGATTTCTCACATTTCTTAGACGACTTACGAGCGAGAACAAGTATAACCTCTATAATTGGTAAAAGACTAAAATTAACTCGCAAAGGAAAAAATCATTGGGGCTGTTGTCCTTTTCATAATGAAAAAACTGCATCTTTTGCCGTTGATGAAAATAAAGGTTTTTATCATTGCTTTGGTTGTCATGCCCATGGTGATGCAATAACTTTTACTATGAAAACGCAAAATCTTGAGTTTATCGATGCGGTTAAGCAGTTAGCAGAATCCGCTGGGTTAAAACTTCCTAATCAGCCGAAAGAACAAAGAGAAAAATTACAGGTTCGCAAGAGTCTAATTGATATTTTAGAGACAATCGCTGGGTTTTATGAAGATGAACTGCAAAAACCGACAGGAAAACATGCTCTGGATTATGTGCTGAATCAACGGAATTTAGACAAAGAAACAATCGCGAAATTCAAAATAGGTTATGCTCCAAATTCTAAAAAATTATATCAAATTCTTAAAAAACAAGGTGTTACAGACGATCAATTAGAAAAAACAGGTGTTTTCAAAAAAGGACAAAACGGGCTTTTTCAATATCTGCGAAATCGTTTGGTTTTTCCGATTCGGAATTATAAAGGCTCCGTAATTGCATTTTCAGGAAGAAGTTTAGACGGGACTGAGCCAAAATATCTTAATACTCCTGAAACGGATTTATTTCACAAGCGAGCGACTTTTTTTGCTCATTTTGAAAGTCGTGAAAATTGCTATAAACAAAATTCTGCGATTTTAACAGAAGGACAAATAGATGCAATTATGCTTCATTCAGCAGGATTTAATACTGCGATGGCTCCACTTGGAACAGCGGTTTCTGAGTATCATTTGAGGATTTTATGGAAAATGGCGGATGCTCCTACATTATGTTTTGATGGAGATTTAGCAGGACAAAAAGCATCGATTCGAGTTTTAGAGCGAGCGATTCCATTGCTACAAAGTGGGAAAACATTGAGGGTTGCTTTTATGCCTGCTGGAAAAGATCCTGATGATGTTTTGCAAGCTATTGGCGGTAGGAAAAAAATGCAGGCGATTCTAAATTCAGCGGACTCTATGATGTCTGTTTTATGGGAAAATTACAAAAAAAAGTTCAGTCTTTCTTCTCCACACGGACAGGCGAAATTTGAAAAAACAATGTTGGAGGCGTATCAATCTGTGCCTGATGCTACTTTGAAAAATGCTATGATTCGAGATGTGAAAAATCGCCTTTGGGATATGTTTCGTTTTAGAAAGACTGGCATTGAAAAGCGACAACTTGCGGTGCCGATTAGTGAGGAAAAAAAGGTTTTGGAATTGCTTTCGTTGTTTCCTGAGTTAGTTGAAAAATGGAGCGAACAACTTTTTAGTATAATAACTGATAGTGATAAATTAGGAAATTTAGAAAGCTATCCGACTCCAATGTCTTTGAAGAATAGCGGACTTGATAAGAAAGAAGTTGAAGGCAGATTAGAAGAAATCCTTAAACATAATGCAATCAAGAATCTAAAAATAGAGTATAAAGAGCTACAAGAAAAATTTAGCAAAACTTCCGAGAGAAAATATTATGAACAAATGCAGAAAATCCAAGAAGAGATTAGTGAACTGATTTAGTTATTTTATGAAGGAGGTTTGTTTTTCTCTTTTTTAATTTTTCGCCATTTTTGGCGATTTCTCTCGTGTTCGGCATTTGTGCGAGCAAAAATATGTCCCCCAGTTCCATCTGCTACGAAAAAAATATACGAAGTTTTAGACGGATTCGCCGACGCTTTCAAAGATGCTTTTCCCGGATTTGCAATTGGAGCAGGTGGAAGTCCGTAATTTTTATAAGTATTATAAGGGCTATCAATTTTCAAATGTCTGAGAAAAATTGGCTTTCCTCTCATATGTCCGTAGCCTTTTGTAATTGCATAAACAACAGTTGGATCGGTTTGTAATTTCATACCTTTTTCTAGTCTATTAATAAAAACAGAAGCAACAATTCCTCTTTCTCGAGCGACAGAAGTTTCTTTTTCTACGATAGATGCCAAAATCAAAAGTTCTTTTTTTGACTTCAAAATTAAATTTTTACTGCGATTTTTCCAAACTTCATTAACTGTTTTTGTCATCATGTTTTTCATTTGTCTAATAATTGCCGAGCAAGAAATTCCATAATCATAAAAATAAGTTTCGGGAAGAAGAGTGCCATCTTTTAAGTTTTTAGGGCATTTTCCGCTAATTCCATCTTTTTTTTCTAGCATCTCCACGATTTGTTGAACAGTTAATCCTTCTGGAATTGTCATTCGTTCAAACGAAGTTTTTCCAGAAATCAAAGTATTATAGACTCCCCAAAGAGAAGATTTCGCTGGAAAATAATATGTTCCTGATTTTAGCGATTTTGCATCTCCCATGAAATAAATAAAAGTTTTGAATAAAAATGAAGAGTAAATAATGTCTCGTGATTTTAAGTGTGAAGTGATTCCAGAAAAAGTTGCTCCGTTTGAGACTCTAACTGTTTTGCCTTTGTGTAGATTGGAGTGTAAAAAAATTGCTAAAAATAGAATCGTCATTCCGACGATTCCCAATTTTATTAAAAACTTTAATTTTTTTAACACTATTCTGCTGTTCCTCTGTTTTTACCCCGCCTACAAGGGGCGGGTGATAGACTGAGTCTTGGGATTCGTGCTTGCTTCTCAACGTTTTTTCGCTAGGGCAACCGTAAAGGATGCCCCTACAATAAATATATCAAGTGCGGTTTTTCTCCATAATTTTCAGTTTTTATAGAGAGCAAAAAAGATTCTGTATTGTGAGATTCCTGCCTTCGCAGGAATGACGATCTTTTTTATACCCCTCACCCGAGCTTCGCTCGACCTCTCCCGCAAGGGGCGAGGTGGAGTTCGAGTCTTTTCTCAAAGACCGAATCTCACCGAATAGAATCAACAAAGCTGTCATTTCTGTGAAGGCATTCTTCTCACCGAATCGAATCTTTTACTAAACTATTCTGTTGTTCCGCCGATAGTGCAGGTTCCAGCACTAAAAAATGCTTTTTTGAAAGTTCCGTTTAGTCCTTGGCAATAGCTAGAACCAAACATTCTATTGAAAGAACAAGAATACATCTCACCGTTTACCCCTGTTGTTTCTTCGTAATTTTTATTTTTTGGGTCTTCTTTCGCTTGTTTGCAAATTGGGAATTCTGATTTTTGCGTAGATGTATCTTGAGCAAAAGAAACTGAACTAATTGCTGTAAACACAGTAAAAAATAATATATTTTTCATATTAAACCTTTCTCATTATTACACTTGCGTTTGTTCCACCAAATCCAAAAGAATTAGAAATAACTGTTTCAATTTTTCTTTCTTGTGGTTGTAATGGAACTAAGTTGAATCCTTCTGTTTTTTCATCAGGATTTTCTAAATTTAGTGTTGGAGGAGCGACTTGCTTCTGCATTGCTAGTAAAGAATAAATAGCTTCAATAGCTCCTGCTGCCCCCAATAAATGTCCTGTCGCAGATTTAGTAG
>NBLK01000009.1 GCA_002084505.1 Rickettsiaceae bacterium 4572_127 | reverse complement strand
TCCAATCCTAATGTGATTCCAGCAAATAAAGTCGCATCAAAACCGATTCCTAAATAAGGAGCAATAGGAGAATCCCATTCAATATCTCCATAAGCATCAACTCGCCCATTAACGGTTAGTGTTTCTTCTCCAACTTCGAAAGTATGAGAATCTTTAATCCAAGCATGAGTTTTAAATAAGTATTTAGTATTATATGCTCCAAAAGATAAATGAAAAACAGAACCTCTTCTAAAAGGATAAAAATCAACAGCTAATCCTGCTACATCACTTTCTAGTCCAACAGTATAAGTGAGTTCGTCCATTTCAAAAGTAGTATCATCACCTAAAACCATATCTTGTTCTGTTTGCCCAAAGTGATCATAACTAGCCTTTAGTTCCATTCGCGATAACCAAAAATTATTTGATCCAAATCCGTATTTATAATAAACTCCAAAACCAAAAGTGCTTGCAGAAACTCCTAATTGATGATGTGATTCTTTTCGCAATTCTTCTTTATCTTGAAACTCTTCTTTTATAGGTGGCAAAGGTTTAATCTCATTTGAAATGAGTGGTTTTTGTTCAGTAAATTTTCTAGTGCTAGACAGCTCTTCCGATTGAGCAAAAACTGGCGATACAATCATAATTGCTAATAATAAATATTTTTTCATAATAACTCCTTTTTATAAAAAATTACCCAACTTATTAAACAAAATCAAGTGTTAAATTTCTTTTAGTAAAATTTGTGCGATGTGACTAGTGTGTTTTGTCGCGGTCTCTTTTATTTGAATGAAAATTCGCATAGCTTCTATGTTGTATTTCTTCAATTCTTTTTTTATTGCTAGCGATCTTTTTAGTGCCAATCTTTTTGACTCAGCCGTTTCAAATCCTGTCCCATTATAGAAAAACAAAGTAATCGTTAATTTAGATTTTTTATTTATTTTCATTTTATCCGAAAGATTTTGAATAAGTTTTTTAGCCTGTTGAGAAATTGTTTTTTGTTTTGGAGAAAAAGAAAAGGTTTGCGAAGAAAGAGTTTCGGGAACTTTTTCTAATTCAGCAGAAGAAGAATTTTCCTCAATTTCTTCAGTTTCATTTTGCGAATTTTCAACTAATTTTGCTTCACCTTTATCATCAAAAATCACATCATAGCGAATCGGATTAGCAACTTTTGGCGTATTAGAAATAAAGTCAAAAAAAGGAGTATTTTCATTAGGAATGATTAATGCAGAAACTGAAAAAGGCAATAGAAAAAAAAGATATTTAAGAAATTTCATTTTTCACCGTATGTAAGGCTGACATTGAAGAAAGCACTATTTTATCACCTATTTTTTCAAACTTTCCACCTGACTCATTTATAAAAATTTCTGCTGTTTTTTCTTCTGCTTTTGTTAAATCGCTTAAAACAATTGCATCAAATTTTCCAGAACAAACACCTGTAATTAGTTCTGCAACCGCATCTGTTTTATATTGAAAACTTTCGTTATTTTCACAATTTGTTCCAAAGAAAAAGTTAGCATCTCTGCGAGAAACTCGTAGTCGTTGTGAGCGATATGGACTGTATAAAAATGCTCCTTTTCCGATTTCAGCAACAAAGTTTGCATCTGTAATTGGATCAAAAATAAGACTAGTGATAACTTTTTTCTGCTCTTCTAAACTAATTAAAATTCTAAACCCATTTAGACCATGTAGAAAAGAATTTACCCCACTAATTGTTTGAATTAAAAACGAATGAGCGATGTCGCTTCCTTGAATTTCCTTTTGATTATCTGCAAATATACTATATTTTGGACGAGCGAATTGAAGCGATTTTAGAATAAAATCTTTAGTTCTTTCTATTGCTCTTTGCACAAATGAATTTGCTCCGTTTGGGCTGTTTTGTAGATTTTCAATCTCTCCGAAATCCCGACGAAGTCTAGTTGAAACCTTCTGACAAGCCTCTACCATAACCGCTACATTGTTTGAAAATTGTTTCATTTTTTCTCCTATATACTTTTTATATAATGTGTGACTTTTGTAATAAATGTTGTGTAGTCGTTTGCTATAATACTGCTTCCGAAATTAACTTCAATTTTTGCAAAATCTTTTATTTTAAGTTTCAAAAACTTCTTCGTATATTGGTTTTTATTTGTAACTTTCTTTATATCAAACTTAGGCATTTTAATCAAGTACAATAATGTTTTTGTTGGAGTGTGAAAATACTCTGTCTCATTATCTTGCGACAAAACAACATATTTTTTTAAGTTAGTTTCTGTAATTTTTTCTATCTTTGAAATCTTTCCATTGCTTTTATAATACGGCAATTCATTAGGCAGAATCAGAATCTGAAAATAAGGAATCTTTGCACATTTTATATTTGCTGTTTCTCCAAGCATATTTTCAAAATAATTATTTGAGTTCTGTGAATAATTGCTCATAACAAACTTAACCGCAATTCCTGCTATAATTTTCTCTTTATGTTTTATGGTCAAATCAACCGCTTTGTTTATATATCTGCCTTGGATTTTTATTTCTTTTCCTTCAGCAAAACCCAGAGAATGAATTTTATAATCCTTTCCAAGAATTGAATTTATGTCATTAGCAATTCGTCCATGTAAAATTTTTAATTTCTCATTACTTCTTGCTCCTGTTTTTAAGTATGTTTGAAATGAATTAGTTAGTGCTTTCAAAAAGTTCTTGTTCAACATTTTCGTTCCTTTCTAATTTATGTATCAAATATTTTTTTAAATCAAGAGATGAAAAAGTATAATAACCTCCGCTTTTATATTTTTTTAGGCTTTTAATGTAATTCATAAAACTTTCTGTTTTTACAACATTTTCAATTTCTTTAAAAGAAAAATCAGATAAAATATATGTTCTTTTGCAAAAAATCATACAACTTTGGAGAAGTTTTTTTTATCTCAGCAAGCTCTATTGGTTTTCCGTTTTTAGTGTAAGGATAAATACATTTTTTCCATTTACCACGAGAGCCTTTTAATATGTCTATCGTGTTTTCTAAATCGGAAAAATCAGCTATAAAAACTTTATCACATAAAGTTGCAAACCCATTTTTCACCTCTATATTTTTTTGCTTAGAAGAAAAATTATTGTTTATAGCTTTCAAAGTTTCTAAAATTTTATTGCTATTAAAGTAGAAATTATTTTGAATTAAAATGTCTTTATACAAAAGATTAGAAACAAAACTTGGTTTTTTCAAAGTAGAATTATAGGCATAAAAACTTACTTCATTATTTGAAATTTCTTTTTCAAAAACAGAAATCAAACAATAAGTAGTCGCCGTTTCAAAGGGTTGAAAATGTTCTAAATCTATTATCTTTTTTAGACTTTGTTTTACATAAATATATTCTCGCAAATCTCTTCCTGCCTTACTAGTTAGCCAAGAACTTGGAGTAATCAAAGACATTTTTCCATTTTTAGAAAGCATATTAAAACCTATTTCAAAAAACACAATATATAAATCTGTCATTCCCGATTTAGCAAAAGAAAACTTTTTTATTAAATCATAATCTTTTGAGAAATTGTGTACTCTAACATAAGGCGGATTCCCAACTACAAAAGACATTTTATTATTATATTTTTCAACAGATAAAGTATTAGCAGAAATAATATCCCAATTCACATTTGAAACAGAAAACTTTGCAACAACTTTATTTAAATTTTCAATGCATTTTTGAGATTCTAATTCGTTTATTTCAATTCCGTGGATGTAAGTTTCTAAGTCTTTTTTTAAGTCTTCTAAATTATTTTGGGTTTTTGTAAAATCTTCACAATATCTTTTCACAACTTCTATTAAAAAAGCACCATCTCCACAAGAATTATCTATGATATGTTCTTGTAAAATGTCCGAATTGTAATCAATAGAATCTAATATGTTTTTCACAATATAATCAGGTGTATAAACTCTCCCTTTTTCTTTTATTGCTTTTTCTATTTTCATAATTATCCCTTAAATTTATTTTTTCTAGGAAATCCAGTCGGTGGGGTTCGTCCGACGCTAGCTCGTTTTCCAAGCCATAGTCTAAAATCTTTTAGGCTAGTTTTTCCACGACCTGTTTCCCAATAAAATCCATTTTCGCCATTGAAAGATAAAACATCTGAAATTTCAGTTTTTTCATTTCTAAATTTTTGTAAAATAACACCTTTCCCCCTTGAAACAAATGGAATTTCCTCAGTTTTAAATATCAATAATTTTCTGTGATTTCCAAGAACAGCAATGTGATCTTCGTCTTTTTTTAGTTCGTAAACATTAAAACATTTCGCTCCATTAGCAAGATTCATTATTGTTTTTCCTGAACGAGTATGAGCCGAAACACCTTCCGCTTTAACCCTAAATCCATAACCATTCGTCGCAACGCAAAGCAAATCAGCCGTTTTATTATATACAAAGAAATTAGTAAAATCAGAGTCATTTTCTAAATCAACTCGCATCCGTAATGGCTCTCCAAAACCTCGCCCACCAGGTAAATCATTCGCATCAAGAGTAAAAAATCTTCCTGCTGTTGAAACTAAAATCAACTTATCCGTAGTCAAACAATGAATAGCAAATTTTTTCGAATCACCGTCTTTGAAACTAAAATCCTGAGATAAATCTTGATGGCCTTTCATACAACGAATCCAACCGCGTTTAGAAATTAAAACTGTGAGCGGTTCTTTTTCTATAAATTGTTCTAGCGATATATTTGATGGAGCATCAAAAGAATCTACAAGCTCAGTTCGCCTTTTTCCTAGTTCTGTTTTTTTACCAAAAACTTTTATCAATTCGTTAAATTCGGATTTTAATTTTGTTTTTTGACGAGCATCTGAGCCTAGTAATTTTTCTAATTTAGATTTTTCTTCGCTAAGGTCTTTTTGCTCCTTTGAAATTTGCATTTCTTCAAGTTTTCTCAAAGATCTCAATCGCATATTTAGAATCGAATCAGCCTGCAAATCTGTCAAATCAAATGCTTTTATAAGCAATGGTTTTGCCTCATCATTTTCACGAATTATTTTTATAACTTCATCGAGATTTAGGTAGGCCTTCAAAAGCCCTTCTAAAATTTCAAGTCGCCTATCAACATTCCCCAAACGAAATTGAGTGCGTCGTTGTAAAACAATTTTTCTATGAGTTATATAAGCCTGCAAAACTTCCAAAAGAGACATTTCTCGTGGAGTGCAAACAGAATCTAAAACGGTCATATTTAAGTGAAAACTAATTTGCAAATCAGAAACTTTAAACAAATGTCCCATCACCATATTAGGATCCATAGTGCGATTTTTTGGCTCAATCACAACGCGAATATCTTCCGCAGATTCATCACGAATATCGGCAACCATAGGTAGTTTTTTATCTTCAAGCAAATGAGCTATTTTTTCAATTAATCGTGATTTTTGAATCCCAAAAGGAATCTCAGTAATAATTATTTGATAATTTCCATACTGTAAATCTTCTTTTTCCCATTTTGACCTTAGGGTAAAAGATCCTCGCCCAGTCTTATAAGCATTCGCAATTTCTTCTTTTTTATTTAGCAAAACACCACCTGTCGGAAAATCAGGAGCAGGAATAAATTTAATTAAATCAGATACTTCGGTCGTTGGATTTTCTAAAATATGTATCAAAGCATTTGCTAGTTCTTCCATATTATGAGGAGGGATATTGGTTGCCATTCCAACTGCAATTCCGCTCGTTCCATTAGCTAAAAGATTCGGAAAAGAGGCGGGCATCAGAACTGGTTCTTGCTCCGTTCCATCATAAGTTGGAGAAAAATCAACAGTATTTTCGTCTAAACCGTCCATCAAAGCATCACCTGCAAGAGTCAAACGAGCCTCAGTATATCGCATTGCCGCATGAGAATCTCCGTCGATATTTCCAAAATTTCCCTGCCCATCAACTAGCGGATAACGAACTGAAAACGACTGAGAAAGACGAACCATAGCATCATAAACTGCAACATCTCCATGCGGATGATATTTACCAATAACATCTCCAACAACCCTAGCACATTTTTTAAATCCTGATTTCGGATTTAGTTTTAACTCTCGCATAGCGAATAATAGACGACGATGCACAGGTTTTAATCCATCTCGAACATCAGGTAACGAGCGAGATACAATTGAAGACAGAGCATATTCTAAGTATCTTTTAGAAAGTGCATCTGCTAATTGTTCATCACGAATAACGGCTAATTCTTTTTCCATATATTTTTTTCTCAGTTTCTTAATGTTTTATATCCACTATAACAATGTATTTTTTCTTTTCAATGTTTTTTTGTAAAAACTCATTTAGGTCTTCAAAATAGAACAAAAAAATGCTTGAAAAAAGAAATTTCTTATATATAATAGAGTAAAACTAAAAAAAGGATTTGCAATGCAAAAAAAAATACACCCTAAATACAACGAAATCACAGTTACAATGACTGATGGTTCAAAAGTAAAAATGTTTTCTACTATGTCTAAGGATTTAGCTCTTGACATAGACCCAACAACTCATACTGCTTGGACTAAAAAAACTACACAAAAAGCAACAGGAAGATCTGAAAAATTCAATAAAAAATTCGGTTCATTCATGGGGGCATAATTGTGGAGTGGAACTTAAACAGCATTTCAAAATTAAAAAGACTCTGGAAAAAAGGAGCTATTTCAACTAGTGAAATTGGTGATAAATTAGGAGTCACCAAAAATGCAGTAGTTGGAAAAGCACATAGACTTGGACTAGATGCTCGTAAAAATAAAGTTATAAAAAAAATAAAAAGAAAAAAAGCAAAGCCTAAGATTCTTGAGAAGAAAACAGTTCTTCCTAAAAAATCAAAAAAAACACAGAAAAAGAACACATTAGGTCTTATGGATCTAAAAAACGATATGTGTCATTGGCCAATGGGAGACCCCAGAGACCCTGATTTTTCATTTTGTGGAGCTAAAACTGTAAATGGAAAACCATATTGTTTGAGACATTGCACTGACGCGTACAATGTTAAATCAAAAGAAAAAAAACAAGGGTAATTGTGGATAAGATTTCTGAAATTCCAGTTAAAGAATCGAAGTCGGGACTTCTTGAAAAAACAATAACAAATCATCTTTTTTCATTCACAGCTTTTCTAAAAAAAAACAATCTTCTATTCGTTATTGATAATACTAAAAATGAAATCACCCCAAATACAAGACTAGTTTTAGAGGAAGAACAAAATCAAAAATGGGATGAAATCCTAAAAGAAAGATTCAAAATCAATCCTGAATCGATTCGTCCGAAAGACGGTCATTTGTATCAACCACTGGATATTGAATACGAAAATTTACATCTTTATAAAAATTATTTAGAAAATTTAAATGATGATTTTTTAGCAAAAAAAATAGTTTTGAATCGGGAAAAACAGGCTCTTAAACATTGCATTTCAAGGCTAGATAAAGAAACTGAAACTCTTCATAAATCACAAGCTACGGTTATGTCTTCGCGAAAGTCTGTTAATGATTTTTCTGAAAAGCTGAAGAGATCACAAGCTCGTCAAAAAGCATTAGAAAAAAAGAAAAAAGAGAATCCTAAATCTGTAAAACCTGAGCAAGAAAATAAGGTTTTTAATCAAATCGAAAAAAATAACGAAGATGTAAAAAGCCGAAAAAAAAGGCTCCGAAGAGCGGAAAAACGAGTCGAAAAATCAAAAGAAAAAATTGTCACTATAAAAAAATTACTTCATTTAATAAAAGAAAAATTATCCGTTTACAAAAAAGAAGAGCTGGACGCTATTGAAGAAAAACCAGTAGAAAAAAATAAAATTATTCTAAGACCAACTGCTCCTTTTGTTCAAAAACAAATTGAGAAAAAAAGAAAAAAAGTTGCTCCGCCGACCCCCTTACCTTATGTGCCGAATCATTCTTTTCACTTTTTAGACAATGAAAAACATGAACATGGAATCCATCTTTTTCATTTAATTAGTTTAATTTTAATTGCTCTTTTAATTTTACTATTTATAATTTTGAGGCAATAATGATTCCTGAAAAATATATGAAATTAGCTATTTTAGAAGCTGAAAAAGCCTTAGAAAAAAATGAAATTCCAATAGGTGCTATTTTAATAGATGAGGAGACTAATGAGCTTTTAGCAACGGCTCATAACGAAACTCAAATGTCCCAAAATGCTTTGGCGCATGCTGAAAAATTATGCATTGAGAGGGCTATGAAAAAATTAGGAAAGAAGGTTTTGCCAAACACAATTTTATTTTCTACGCTTGAACCATGCCCGATGTGTGCTACTGCGATTTCGCTAGCTCGGATTAAAACTTGTTATTTTTCAACACTAGACAAAAAAGCAGGAGCTATAATTTCACATACACAAATTCATAAAAATCACCCTCATTTTTTTAAAACTAAATATGTGTTTTTGGAAAATGAACTGACTAAAAAAAGCGAAAAACTTTTGAAAGACTTTTTTGCTAAATTAAGAAGGAAATAATATGAAAAACAAAAAACCGACGATTGGACTGGGGATTTTATCTTGGAAGTCCCATGAAACGATTACTAAAACTTTGAATTCTTATAAAAAGAAAAAGTTTAAATCTTTATTCGACGAGGCTATTATTTACTTTTCTGATATTTCAAAAGAAGATAAAAAACTTGCAAAAAAATTTGGGTATAAAGCTGTTGGGAGTAAAAATTTAGGCATTGCTGTTGGCACTGAAAATCTTGCAAAAGCATTAAAGACTGATTATATTTTGATTGCCCAAAATGACAATCCTTTTGTAGAGAATCTAACTTTCGCAAAGAAACATTTGGAGGAAGCTGTTAAGTTACTAGAAAACAAAAAGGCTGATTTAGTTCGCATGAGACATCGTTGGCAAGTTGGGGAAGGCTTTTGTGATGTTGAAAAATACTTAAAATTCTTCCCTGCAAAGTCAGTTGATAAAAACTTTATTCCTTCTGAAAATCATGTGAAAAAAGAAAATTATTCAGACTCTTTTAGAAAAAAACTTCTTAGATTTTTTAGACCTTTCAAGGCTCAAAGTCTAAAAGGGCGAGGTGTTTTTATAGAAAAAACCCCACACAAACTTTTTCCTGAAGTTATAAAGAAAGAAGGAGATTTTTTCATTATTGATTCTTCTGTTATTAATTTTTCAGATCAATGCTTTTTAGTTTCAAGAGATTTTTTTCTAAATGTTTTAATGAAATTTGTTAACGAAAACCCAAATAAAAGAACATTAAATAATTTTCAAGTTCCAGAGATTTGCCTAAATTCAAAATGGTGGAAACAACAACATTTCAAAATCGCACAGGGACAAGGACTCCTCACTCATAATCGTTTTGACGGCTCATTTAGAAAAGGTCATCATGCATATAAAGGTAAAAAACAATGAAAATCTTTTTAATTTGTTTTTTAATTTTACCAATTTTGTCTCACGGAGCAAAGTTCAAAGGAACTAAAACAGCAGAAGTTTTGCGAGTAATAGATGGAGATACAATTTATGCTAAAATTTTTATTTCCAAAAATTACTCAGTAAAAATAAAGGTGAGAATTTTAGGAATCGATACACCTGAAAAAAACGGTGATTGCGAAGAAGAAAAGGTTTTGGCAAAAAAAGCAAAAGAATTATTAGAAAAACTTTTGCCAAAAAACGTAAAACTCATTAACATGAAAGATGGAAAATACAATGGAAGAGTTCTCGCAAACATAATTGCGAATGGGAAAGACATAACTCCAATTTTACTAAAACATGATTTCGTCAGACCATACAAAGGCAAAAAAAGAAAAAGCTGGTGCTATAGTAAATCTAAATAGTAATTCTATGTTTGTAATTATTTTCCTAACATGAATTATTTGTTTTTTTAGCCAACAACTTTTAAGTTCTTTTTGTTGCTTTTCAACAATTTAAGTGTAAATGGGTCATACCCAATTCCACTGAAACCGATTGAAAATCCCTCAAAAATCTTCTTAAAATTTGCCGGATTACTATTTAGATTTACTATATTAATACGGCAATTCAATAATGATTCTCAGACCACCAAGAGGCGATTCATCTAGCTTAAAAGTACCTCCGTGCGAATCTATAATTTTAGTCGCAATCGTAAGCCCAAGCCCAACTCCATCTTTTTTAGAAGATCTTGATTCATCCATTTTTTGAAAAGGTTTCAACATTTGTTCTCGTTTTTCAGCAGGAATTCCAACTCCATCATCATCAATAATTATTTCAACAAATTCTCTTCTTTTTTTGAATTGAATATGAACTGTTTTTTTTCCATAATTTAATGCATTTTGAATTAGATTTGTAATCGCTCTTTTCAAATCCATGTATCTTGCACGAATAATTACAGGAGGAATTTTATCCATTTTTAATCGCTTTTTGGAATGCCTAAAATCTCTTTTTATATCCTTAAAGATTGCTTCAATTGTCATTTTTTCAAATGCCTCTTTTGTCTCTTCTTTTGCAAAAGCTAAATAGCCAGAAATCATTTTTTCCATCTCTAAAATATCTTCTTTTAGGTTTTGAATTTTCTGACTTTTATTCATCATTTCAAGAGTAATTTTCATCCTTGTTAACGGAGTTCGCAAGTCATGAGAAACAGCCGCAAGCATCTGAGTTCGTGAATCTATAAATTGTTTAATTCGGTGTCGCATCAGCAAAAAAGCCTGTCCTGCCTGTCGTATTTCCTTAGCTCCATTCGGACGAAAAATCGTGTCTTCGCCTCGCCCAAACCTTTGAGCCGCACGGGTTAGTCGCTTGATAGATCTAATTTGAGAATATACAAAAGGAGTAATTAGCAAGATAATTAAGAAAAAACTTCCGATAATCCATCCCAAAAAAGCATGAATCGTGCTTTGATAAATTATATTTAAGTGTGTTTTTATTTTTATGATTCCGTGTGGCAAAACTGCATAAATTGTCATTTCTTTTTTATTCAAATAAGTAAAAACTTTATACCTAACTTCCTCACGAATAAAATGTCTAAAATGATGTGTTTTATAATCCCGTTGCTTAGTCAATTTAATTGGTAAACTTTCATGAAAACTCGTCCCAAAACCAAAGTTTTTTTGATATTTTTGAAACAGTTTTTGATAGTTTTTAGTTGGTGTATTTTGAGTCTCTTCAACAATTAATTTGATTTGATTTGAGAGGGTTCGTGACAATTGCTTTCCTACTTTTTCCCAGTGATTATCATAAAAGAAATGTCCCATTAAAATCGTAATTAATAATAATGGAATTACTATAATTGATATAATCCTCCCAACAAAAGTAGTAGGTAAAATTTTCATTTTTGTTCCAAATCTGATATTATTATTAGTATTTTTTCTTTTAGTTCTGGCAAAAAATTCTCAACAATTTCTTTAATAATTTCTAAACTAACACCTTCGTAATTATGAACAATAAAATTTCGTGTCGCCGATGCCCCTTTTGTTTCTAAATTATATTTCTCAATTATTTTAATCTCCAACTTTCCAATAGTTTCTCCAATTTGAGAAATCCCCATTGTAGTCGCCATGTAGCCTTCATAATCATCCAATGTATTTTTTATTCCATCGTGTCTAATTATTATTTTTTCGATATTATTTATCATTTCTAAAATAAAATGAATTTTTGCCAAAGATGATTTTTTAGACATAAATAACCTCGCTTAAAATATATTTTTCACCTGTTTTTGATAGGTTGTTTTTGGGTGCTAAATCAATCTCTTTTTTTAATTTTTTAGAAAGAATACTCTTTATTTCTTCAAGTTTTTGAAAATAAGCAAAGCCTTTATTTTGAGATAAAAAAACATTATTTATGCTATAAAGTAAGTCTAAATCACTTGTTTTCTTAGCATCCCCACGGGCATGCGAACCAAAAAAACCTTCTATGATAAAGCCATGTTTTTTCATAGAAATGTTAATTTTTTTTAATTTTTCCGCTAATTCTTTTTTCATTTTTGCTCTTTTAATCTATATCCTTTGTGGCGGATAGTTTCAATTATGTTTCCATCATCATCGTTTATTTTTTTTCTTAATCGTAAGATTTGGACTGAAATTCCTTGTTCGGCAATACCTAACTTTTCGGCTAATAGTTCTTTTGTAATTGCAAAATTAGGAGTTTTTGCCAATAAATCTAAAATTATTTTGTCAGTAGCACCTAATTTTATTTCTTCGTTTTTTTGTTTTAAAACCTTACTATTTTTGTTGTAAAAAAAATCATTTCCTAAACTAATTATATCATTTGTTTTTGTTCTTTTTAATATATTTTTGATTCGCAATAGAAGCTCTTTAGGCTCAAAAGGTTTAACTAAATAATCGTCGGCTCCTGCTTCTAAGCCAGTGATTTTATGATCTGTTTCTCCGAGTGCGGTGAGCATTAACACTGGGAAATTTGATTTTTTTCGTAGTTTTTTTATAAATTCAATTCCGTCAATGTTTGGCATCATTCTATCTACAATTATTAAATCTAGGAAATTTTTTGAAGCTAATTGCAATCCTTCTTTTCCGTCTTTTGCCTGTAAAATTTCAAACTTATTTTTAGTTAAAAACTGAAAAAGCAATTCCCGCAATTTGGGATCGTCGTCGATAATTAAAAGTCTCGTTTTTTCCATGTAGATAATCTAGCAATTTTTTTTGATTTTGTCTATTGTTATTTTTTTGGGAGTCCTTCGTAGAAAATTCCAGATTCAGGAACTGCGAAAGTCTTTTTTGCTAAATCAAAAAGAGGCTTATCTACAATTCTATCAGAAAACATTACCTCCACAGAATAATTTATTTTATTTTTTTTCGCCCAAGCATTTAGATATTTGATTTTTTCTTTTCCACGGCAATTTTCCCCTGCTAATTTTAATGGATGATTTTTTTTAGTTGGAGTAGCAATAAGAACATCCCAATTCATTTTTTTAGCTAGGTATTCTAGAAAAAAATCAGGCGAAGCAGAGATGCAAATTATTTTCCAACCTTTTTTTCTGTCCTTAGCAAATTGCGATTTCACCCAAGAAAAAGGCTGAGTTGTTTTCCAAAAAGCTGTTAAATCTTTTTGTAGATTTTTAACAGAAATAAACTGCATAAACTTTTCTTTTAAGTAGCCTTTTGAGGAAAATCCGAGACAATAAATTACTAGGAAAAATACAGCATGCGGAATCATAATCCATGATTTTAAACGATGTCTTAATGACCATTTCCAAAACTTCACAAGAGTATCATTAGGATATAATGTCCCGTCAAAATCGTAAATTGCTAGTTTAGTTTTTTTCATTTTTTACTCCTTAAAAAGTATTTTTAAATTTTCTAGAACTTTTTGTTTTGCTTTTTTTCCTGTTGATTTTTCATCATAATATGCAAAAGGAAATTCTTTTTTATCCATTTCAACCCAACCAACAAAGCATCCACCGCTCTTTTCTCCCGTTCCAGTTTTTCCGTAAATAATGTAATTTTTTGATTCTTTGATTCTAAATAATTCTCGATTGAAACTTTTATTTTTTAATAGCTTTTTAATTACTTCAATTTGATTTTTTACGGAAATTTTCAACTTCCCATTTAACCAAAAATTAGAAAGATCAACCTCATTGTTTCCATATTTTAACACTTCTAAAAAAGATTTTATTTTTTCCAAATTAGTCTTTTTTAGAATATCTTCTGAGACCCAAACACAAGAATTTTCAATCCAACTTTTTTCATTTTGATTTTTATTCCAGCTTGGGAATATATGTTTCTTTCCGTTCCATTTCCAATTTTTTATCTTTGAGTTTTCACTTAAAAATAACGATAAAACCATCTTAAAGGATGAGTAGGGAGGATATGTTTTCTCTGTATCCCCCTTTGAAACAACACTATTTTTAGTATGAAAAATCATCCCATAATTCTTGCTCCTGAGAGTTGAAAAAATAAAAATAATTATTAAAAGAAAGATTACTAAAATAGTTGTTTTCATTTTTTTATAAATTTCCCACATAAATTTTGGTGCGGTCGAGAAGACTTGAACTTCCAAGAACTTTCGTTCATAGCATCCTTAGTGCTACGCGTCTACCAATTCCGCCACGACCGCTTATTAAAATAGAGTTTTTTCATAACTTAAAATTACAAAATAAGTCTATTGATTATTTGCAAAGGTTATTGTATAGTAAGAAGAAAAAAAATTCAACTAGAAATAAATAAACCTCTTTCATAACTTAAAGTTATGAAAGAAAAAAAGAGAATCTCACCGACGGGTGTGATTGGAGTGAGCAAAGCGAACGGTTTTTGTGCTAAGAAGGCATAATTTAAGAAAAGCATCAGCCGTTTTGGGCTCTGCTTTTCGCAAAATTGTGCATTATGAGTGCAAAAAGCAATCACCAATAGTTACGAAAGAACCCTAATGAAACAACAAACACAAAGACAACTTCAAGTAGCAGAAAAAATAAAGCGAAGGCTTGCCGAAATTTGGGAAAACTTTGAAGTATACTTGCCTAGGATTTCAATTACGGAAGTTCAAATTAGCCCTGACTTAAAAAATGCTACTATTTTTTATATGGTTAATAAAGAAATTGATAAGGATTTATTACAAAGAAAATTAAATGAAACAGTTAAAAAAATTCGCTATGAACTTGCTAAAAATTTAACACTGCGCGTCGTCCCAAAACTAAAATTCAAGGAAGATCATATTGAGGAGAATGCCGAAAGATTAGAGCAATTATTAAGGAGTTCTGGCGATGTTTGATTTAGGATTTTATGAATTTATAATCATTGGATTTGTGTTGTTTTTAGTTCTGCCCAGCAAAGATTTTCCTAAAACAATGCGATGGATAATTAAAACTATTAGAAAAATAAAAAGCGAAATCAGTGACTTTTTCTCGCAGTTCTCAGATCCAATTGATGAGTTCAATGATATAAAAAACGAAATAGAAAAAGAAGCAAAAGAAGTAAAAAAAAGAATGAAAAAATAGCTATTTTAATAGTGTTTTTGCGAAGCTTTCTGCATTAAATTTTTCTAGATTTTCTTTCTTTTCTCCTGTTCCTAAAAACACAACTGGCAACTCAAATTTTCTTAATAATGAATAAATAAAACCACCTTTTGCAGTGCTGTCTAATTTAGTAATAATCAGTCCTGAAATCGGAATTGTTTTTGAAAAAAAATCAACTTGTGAAATCGTATTCTGCCCAGAAGTTCCGTCTAAAACCAGCCAACAATCTTGCGGAAAATCACCTTGTTTTCCAAGCACTCTATGTATTTTTTTTAACTCAGACATTAAATTTTCATTATCATGTAATCGCCCAGCGGTGTCAATTAAAAGCACATTTGCATTGTCTTTTTTAGCTTGTTCTAACGCTTGATATGCAATCCCAGAAGGATCTTTTCTCATCTCTCCGAACACATCAATATCTAGTAATTTCATGCGATCCGCCAACTGTTGAATCGCTCCTGCCCGAAAAGAATCACAGCCTGCAACTGCAACTTTTTTTCCTTGTAATTGAAAATAATTTGCTAGCTTAAAAAGCGTCGTAGTTTTTCCTGCTCCATTAACACCTGCCACTAAAATCACATGTAAAGAATTATTAAGTTCAAAGGCACTTTCAGCTTTTTTTAATACAGGAAAAATTTTATTATAAAGCTCTTTTTTTACTTTTTCTATAGAGCTTTCAGCAGGCAGTTTTTTTATACTTTCGACTAATTCAATTGCATCAATTGGAGAAATATCTGCGGTAATTAAAGTGTCCTCAATCTGTTCTAAAACCTCCTCGCTGATTCGTTTGCCGACCAAAATTTCACTTAATTTTTTTCCTCCACCTGCCGTTGATACGAATGAGAATTTTTCTATTAAATTATTAGACTTTAAAATAGCATGCAGATCGCCGCCACCTGCAACTGAGAATACGTCTTCCGATGCAATTTTTTCTGCTATTTTTTCTGTCCCATTGTTAAATGGTTGAAGCTCGCAAACTCCAAAAGTTCCATTCCAAATTAGAGTTTTATGCTGTTCGATTTGCTTTTTTATTAAGGCAATTGTTTTTTCTCCAACATCCATAATCACATCATTTTTTTCTAAATCTTTAATGTTTTTATTTTCTTTCTTTTTCGTCATAATATCGATCGGCAAAATTAATTTATCACCTGCAATTTTAATAATTCTCTGGGCTATTTTAATCTGCAATTCCTCAAAAAGTGATTCTCCAATTTCAAATCCTTTTGCCTTCAAAAAAGTGTTTGCCATCGCTCCACCAAGAACTAAAGTATCTAAATTTTCTAACAAATTTATCAAGATCGGAGCTTTTGTAGAAACTTTTAAACCACCGAATAATCCAATAGTTGGACGAGTAGGATTTTCTAAAATTTTATCTAATTCTGTTGTTTCTTTTTCAATTTGAAAACCTGCATAACTCGGTAAAAACTCAGTAATTCCAACAGTTGAAGCATGTGATCTATGAGCAACAGAAAACCCATCATTCACAAAAATATCCCCTAAATTTGCGAGTTTTTTAGCAAAATCCGAAGAGTTTTTTTTCTCACCTTTATAAAAACGAGTGTTTTCAAGAAGAATCGCCTCGCCGTTTTTTAAATTTAATTTTAAGTTATCAATATGAGTTTTTTCTAAAGGGATTTTCATATAATTTGCAATAGGTTTTAGAGAAAATTCATCATTCCATTCGCCTTTTGGTCGTCCTAAATGAGATAAAATTATTATTTTTGCCTGCTTATTTTTAAGCCATTTTAATGTGGACAAAAAATTATCAATCCGTGAAGTATCAACAATCTTCCCGTCAATTATAGGCACATTTAAATCTGCTCGCACAATTATTTTCTTACCTACAATATTTTTCAAATCAGTCATTTTTCTAAACATTCTTTTATTATAAATTAAATTTTGGAAATTACAACTTTTTTCTTGCTTTTGGGAAAAAATGAAACTATAATAATCGTTAGTTTGAATTTAGGGTGCTTAGCTCAGTTGGTAGAGCAGCTGACTTTTAATCAGCGGGTCACAGGTTCGAATCCTGTAGCACCCACCACTAAAAAATCTAGTAGAATCAAAGGGTTACGGGGAAATAAAAAAGTTCTTATCTTTAAGAAATCTTTGGTTATGCTACCTATATGCTACCTTTTATATATATAATGATAGATTTAGGTATATCTTAAACATACATAACGAATCATTTAATCTATGTGAAAATACAAATTATTCTTTTCAAAGTAATAAACAAAGCTATGACAAATAGTATCAAAAAAGGGGGCAGGTATGATCAGGATAGCAAAATACAAAGAATTAACGAATGCTTTATTCAAAACTGGTGTGTTAAAGCTTGGTGGCGAAATTTAGAACTTTAAATAAAGAATGTATAGTAAAATCGTATCATCAAAGAATTCAATTATTGGAATTGTTAAAATTTCATAATCCAAATTACAAAGTTTTTTGTTCCAATCATAGATAAACACTGAGTCTATAATGTAACTTGTGCCTGACGAAACACAGGTTAGGATTATAGGAAGTTTAACGAAAAAATGACATTTCTTATAAATCGCTTCTAAGATTCCTGATATAATCTTTTTATTTCCTTTACATTTGATAATTGGTTCCCTAATCTTATTGTTATGCGAGCGAGTTGCTTGCTGGGGCTTAATCACCTCTCATTAAGCGGTATAAGACAGTTATACCGAAAACAATTCACTGTCTTTCAGCCTTTACGGTCTGGGAGACAGGGTTATGTCCAGGCACTTGTGCTAAAAGCCCGTGCTGTCTTAATGCAGTGATTAACTCCCAGTCCACCTTTTTATAAGTTGGACTATTTTTTTAACAAAAAAAAGGAAAAGGAGTTTTTCAATGAAGAAAACACTATTACTAACAACACTACTATTATCATCAACATCATATGCAAATATGTATGTTAAAGGCGGATTGAGTCTTGCACCATCAACAGATACTTTGCTTGA
>NBLK01000045.1 GCA_002084505.1 Rickettsiaceae bacterium 4572_127 | reverse complement strand
GAAGAAAAGTTAGATCCGAAAAAACCAAAGCTAGTTTACAGAACTCTAAAATTAAAAACAGAAGAAAAAATTGAAATCCCAACATTAGATTTTTCCGCTAAGCCGATAAAAGAAAAAGAATTTATTGGAGATATGAGAATCCGTGGTGTGGACTGCTCTCATTTAGACAAAGGCTTGCGAATCAAAGGTGATTTACACATCACAGGAACAGGAGTAGAAAGATGCTGGTTGCCAAAAGGTCTCTCGGTTGTTGGTTCTGTTTTCGTAAAAGAAGTTAAAAGTATTGTTTTTCAAAATGATCTAAAGGTTCAAGAAAAGATTTTTTTACACGACGATGTTTGTGTCTCTGTTCCATTAAATAGTTCTCAAAAAGTCCAACTTGCCGAAGGAATAGAAACTTGTAATTAAGTCTTTTTTTCTAACTAAAAATGTGATATAGTTATTCTAAAGGCTATGTTAAAGAGGATGTTGCTTACTGATAAATAACCTTATAAGTAAGCTAATTCAAAATAGCTAAAAACAAGAAAAAGCAACATCCTCTTTAACATAGCCATTTTCTTTTTCTTTTTTTCTTTTTTTCTTTTTCGTGTAAGACACGGAGTGAAAAAAATGAAAAAATAAAATGAAAAGAATTAAAAAGAACATATTGAAAAAATAAAATTGAAGTAAAAAAGCGATTGTATTTAAAGCAAGATAATTAAAATAGGTTATGCAAATCACCAAAAAGAACTTAAAAGTTGTTCGAAACTAATGTATTGTATTTTAAATAAGAAAAACAGATTCCGTCCTGTTCTTATTTAGAATGACTATATAATAATAAAAATTATGTGGGAGAATTATTATGAGAAAATTATTAGTTGTATTAACATTTGTTTTATTAGCAGGATGTATTCAAATTTGGGATGAAGAAAAGAAAAACTTTGAAATGTTTTCTGATATTCCGATTCCTGAGGAATCTATGATGAACAAAAGAAAAACGGCTATTATTGGAGACAGTGAAAATTGGTGGGGAGTTTTAGAGTTTTCAATGTCTAATACTGTTCCAATCTTATTTGATTATTATTCTAAAGAAATGAAAAGATTTGGATGGAAAGAATTAACTTTCTTAAAAGGAGAATCATCTAATCATTCATTGGTTTTTTCTAGAAAAGGAAGAGTAGCACAAATAAATTTTGATTTTCATAAAATTGAAGGAACTTTAATTAAAATAACTATGTCCCCCAAAACAGAAAAATAGGATAAAAAATGACAGATGAAAATAGAGCCGTATATACCCCTCCGAGGATTTCAGACAAAAGAAATTCCGATCTAAATAAGCCTAAAAAAAAATTAAAATGGCTTGTGATTTTAGTTATAGTTTTTGTAGTTATTGCAGGGGCTGTGATGTTTTTTACAAATCCAAGAGTATTAAATACCTTGAAGGGCATTTCTACTCCTGATATTTTTGAAAAAACAGAGAAAACTATAAAGGTTCCTGTCGCAATTTTGACTGATGAAGAAGGAAATAAGGCTATGTCATCGCTAGGATGTGTTGTGGCAGAGACTCAGTTTGGAGTTGCTCCGCTTTCTTATTTTGAGCGAATTAAAAATGAAAAAAAGTTTCAAATAAAAGATACTGATGCGATTATGGAAGCCTTTGGGTGCCTAATGCCTTCGCTTTTTTCTAGTGGATTAAAAGGTCTGCCTGTTTCGGTTTTAATAGGTTCTGAGGTTTTAGTTGAAATGCCCACGGTTATAAATGGAGTTTTTTCTTATAAAACATTTCCAAGAGTTATGAAAAAAGTAGAAAATAGAAAATGATTCTTTTATCAGAAATGTATTTTGGAAATTCGTTGTTGAGCTACATCATAGCTTTTGTAATTATTTTCTTTGGTTTTTTTATAGGAAAATCATTTAATTGGCTGATTAATAATTTTGTCTTAAAGTTAGTAAAAAAAACTGAAACTCGTTTAGACGATATTATTTTCGAAAAACTTGAAAGTCATTTTTCTTACATAGTTATTTTCTTTGGTTTGAAACTAGGGCTAAAACAATTAATTTTACCACAACAAATAGATTTTATTTCTAATCAGCTTCTTTTTATTTTGATAACGATTACAATATCACATGCAATTTCTCGTTTTTTTGATGCTTTAATAGAAGAATACCTTGTTCCATTGACTGAAAAATCTAAAAATCAAGTTGAGTTCTTGCCGATACTTAGAAAATCTCTAAGTTTTTCGATTTGGATAATTGCTATTATTTTAATAATGAATAATGCTGGCTATAATGTTACTAGTCTTCTTGCGGGATTAGGGCTTGGAGGACTTGCTTTTGCAATGGCATCTAAGGATTATATTTCTAATATCTTCGGTGGAATGACGATTTTTATGGATAAAACTTTCAAAATAAAAGATAGAATCCGAATTGGAAAATTTGACGGAAATATAAAAGAAATTGGGATCAGAAGTACGAAGCTGAAAACTTTTGATGGAACAATTGTAACGATTCCAAATTCGCAATTTACGGAATCTATGGTTGAAAATGTTTCACAAGCTCCATCAAAAAAAGTTATTATAAATCTTGGAATTACTTATGAAACCCCATTGAAAAAAATAGAAAAATTGCAAAAAATCCTACCTAAAATTACGGAAGAAAATGATAATACAAAGGACGATGTTATCATTAGTCTAAATCATTTTGGAGATTTTTCACTTAATATCTATTTTGCTTTTTACATAAAAAACAGCTCAGATTATTTCAAAACAGTTAATGAAATTCACATGGAAATCTTAAAACAATTTACAAAAGAAAAAATTGATTTTGCGTATCCAACACAAAAGATGATTAAGTAAATTAGAAAAAAATATAAATATAAAGTATCTATTTAGATTTACTATATAATATCGATGCGGTGAGAAGAATGCCTTCGCAGGAATGACAGTTTTGTTGATTCGATTCGGTGGGATTCAATCTTTTCCAATGATTCGGACTCCGCCTCTCCCCTTGCGGGAGAGGTCGAGCGAAGCTCGGGTGAGGGGTATAAAAAGAATCTCACTGAATCGAATCTTTCTTGCTTATCCCCTGCGGACGGCTCAAAATATCTAAGGATATTTTGGGGCATGGTAACAACAACAACAACAATAAATAGTGAAAGAGGTTTAATAAATGTTTAAAATAATTAGCGGAAAATTTCGTGGAAAAAAGATTGTTTTACCAGCCGAATCGATAGTTCGTCCTACTTCAAATAGAGCGAGAGAGGCTTTGTTTTCTATAATAGATTCTAATTTTGATTCTAGCTTTGAAACTATGATTGAGCCTTTTGCTGGATCGGGGATTATGAGCTTTGAAGCAATTTCTCGTAGAGTTGTAGAGCGAGCAATTTTGTTTGAAAAAGACAAAGCTACTGCAAAATTATTAGAAAAAAACTCTCAAAGTTTTAGTGAAAAACTAAATGTGGAGATAAAAAATAAAAGTGTTTTTGAAGAAGATTTTGATGAAGTAGAAAATGCTATCTTTTTTATAGATCCACCCTATAATAAATCTCATTTATTAGTAGATTTTTTGAAAAAAATAGAAAATGTGAAAAATTGTCTTGTAATTTGTGAATCGGAAAAAGAAATTCCCCCACTCTCGAATCCTCTAATTTCAAAAAAATACGGAAGAGCCAATTTTTATTTTTATAAAAAATAATCAGCAATGAATTCTTTGCAAGATTTTCTTTTGTTTGACTAATACGAAATAAGAAAGTATATTACGGAGAGAATCAAAAAAAGGAATATCGTGGAATTTAATTTACCTAAGATTTTGTATGCTGGAAAAGAAGTTGAGGCTATTGTTGAAGGCGGAAAAGGGATAAATGTCTCCACTGGATTAACAGCAGGACGATTCGCTAATGCAGGAGCAATTGGAACTTTTTCAGGTGTTAATCCTGACTCAGTTGACGAAGGCGGAAATTCAATAAAAAGAATCTTCAAAGGTAGAACTCGCCAAGAAAAACAAAAAGAAATGATTGAGTATTCTATAAAAGGAGCTTTAACACAGGCTAAAATTGCTCACGAAGAATCAAATGGAAATGGCAGAATTCTAATGAATGTTCTTTGGGAGATGGGAGCATGTCCGGAAATCCTTGAAGGTGTTTTGTCTAAGGCGAACGGAATAATCCATGGCGTCACCTGTGGGGCAGGAATGCCGTATAAACTTTCTGAAATTGCTTCTAAATACAAAACTTTTTATAATCCAATAGTATCTTCTGTGCGAGCTTTTAAAATTTTATGGAAACGAGCTTATGAAAAAAATAAAGAATGGCTAGGTGCTGTTGTTTATGAGGATCCATGGGTAGCAGGTGGTCACAATGGCCTAACAAACGCTGAGGATCCTAAAAAGCCACAGCGAGCTTATGAAAGATTAGTTGAATTGCGAGAGTTTATGAATCAGGTTGGATTGAATGAGACTCCAATTATTATAGCAGGCGGTGTTTGGTGTTTGTCTGAGTGGGCATTTGCAATAAATAATCCTGAGATTGGAGCAGTAGCTTTTCAGTTTGGAACTCGTCCGCTAGTTACAAAAGAAAGTCCGATTTCTGACGAACATAAAAAAGTTTTACTAAATGCAAAAGAGGGAGATGTTTCTTTGCAAAGATTTTCTCCAACTGGATTTTATTCTTCGGCGATTCGCAATGATTTTCTAAAAATGTTAGAGAATCGTTCAGCAAGACAAATTAAATTTGCTATGGAAAAAACAGATGAGCTATTAGAAGAAATAACTCTAAATAATCAATCTGTTTTTGTTTCAAAAGAAAGCATTGCGAAAATAAATAATTTTATAAAAGATGGTTTTGAAACAGCTATGAAAACTCCTGATTCAACTATGATTTTTGTCGGGGATGAAGAGGCTAAAAAAATTAGAACAGGATTAAAAGACTGTATAGGCTGTTTATCTGTTTGTCAGTTCTCAGGTTGGAGTCAATATGAGGGCGTGAATGTTAAGGCCGATCCTCGTTCGTTTTGTATTCAAAAAACTTTATGGGATGTTTCGCATGGAGAAAACCCTAATAAAAATTTAGTTTTTGCAGGAAAAGATGTTTTTTATTTTGGAAAGGATCCGCTTTATAAAGATGGAAATGTTCCTACTATA
>NBLK01000044.1 GCA_002084505.1 Rickettsiaceae bacterium 4572_127 | reverse complement strand
CAATTTCTTGGACTTTTTACTTCTATCAGTAGTTCTGTGAAAAATTATATAACTGAAGCTTTTGCGAGTAAAGTTGATAAATCTATTTCAATGGATTTTTTAAGAAAAAGATCAAATATGAGTATTGAACATTTCGAAACTCCTAAAACAAATGATTTGATTCAGCGGGCAAATTATGCATTACCTAGAATTCCACATAATTTTTCAGTTATTTTTTATTTAATAAGTTATCTTGTCTCTGTTGTAGTTTCTTTCTCATTATTGACTGTTTATGGTTTTTGGGTTCCTTTGTTGGCTATTGCAACGATAGTTCCGGGAATTTTCATAGTTTTTAGATACACAAAAAAATTCTTTAATCAAAATAATGCCCTTGTTTCTATAAAAAGAAAGAGTGGATATTTTCAAAGTATATTTTCAGATTTATCGGTTTTACAAGAAACAAAAATTGTGGGTGGCACAAAAAGATTGCTAAATCAAACAGAAAAAATTAAAACAACTTTACATGAAAGATGGAAAAAAGCTCTTCTAAGCTGGTATAAACCAAGATTTTTTGTCCCTCTTTATGAAGAGATTATATTGTTTTGTTTGATTTTATTTTTTGTTCCAAAAGTTTTATCTGCTGAAATTACGATAGGACATTTTACTCTTTTACTTGCAATGCTTAGTAGCTTAAAGGGAAATACTAGAGGAAGTGTTAGAGAGAGTGCAAAACTCATGGAGAATAGTTTATTTTTCAAAGATTTTTTCGAATTTCTCGACTTAAAACCTACTTTAGATTATCCAAAAAATGGAATGAAATTTAAAGATTTTAATTCTCCGACGATTGAATTTAAAAAAGTTTCTTTTAATTACCCAAATGGGCAGAAAGTTTTTTCTAACATCTCATTTAAGATAAAAGCTGGAGAACAAGTTGCTTTTGTCGGAGAAAATGGAGCTGGAAAAACTACACTTATAAAATTGCTATGTCGTTTCTATGATCCAACAAAAGGAGAGGTTTTAATTAATGGCATTAATTTAAAAGAACTAGATATTACAAATTGGCACAGGCACTTAGGATTACTTACCCAAACCTTTGCTCAGTATAGAATGACTCCTCGGGAGAATATCACAATGGGAGATCCGCTCAAAAAATTTGATAAAAAACGAATGGAGCTGTCGGCAAAACTTGCTAATGCTGATAAAATGATTAACGAATTTAAAAATGGATACAATCAACAAATCGGTCGTGAGTTTGATAAAGGAATTGGATTATCAGGAGGACAATGGCAAAAACTTGCATTAGCTCGTGCTTTTTACGGAGACAAACCAATCATGATTTTAGATGAACCAACTAGCGCTGTTGATGCTGAAGCGGAATATGATATCTTTGAAAACTTAAAAAAGCACACAAAAGGAAAAACTATTTTATTTGTTTCTCATAGATTTTCAACAGTTCGCCATGCTAACAAAATTATAGTAATTGATAAAGGAAAAATTTTAGAACAAGGCACACATAAAGAACTTATGACTAAGAAAAAAATCTATGCGAAATTATTTAAAATTCAAAGTAAAGGTTATAAGTAAAACTAAAGTTTTTTTCCAACAAAATGGACTTCAGGAATCAATTTGATTCCTGTTTTTTCTTGAACTGTTTTTTGAACATAAAATAATAAATCTTCAAAATCTTTTGCAGTTCCTGTTCCATCATTTATAAAAAAATTTGCATGTTTTTTAGAAACAAAAACTCCTCCAATTTTATGATCTTTCAATCCAACTACATCAATTAATCGTCCGGCAACATCGTTTGGAGGATTTTTGAAAGATGAACCTGCCGTAGCTTGACCAAAAGGCTGAGATAAATTTCGTTTTTTCTGTGTCTCCTCCATTTGTTTTTGAATTTCTTTTGGTTCTTTTCTTTCACATTGAAAAATAGCTTCAACAACTATGGCATTTTTGGGAATCTTAGAATTTCTATACGAAAATCCACATTCTTTATTTGATAATTTTTTAACTTTTCCATCACGAGTTAGGATTGTAATTGATTCTAAATTATCTGAAATTTCCCCACCATAACAACCAGCATTAGTTTGCATTCCACCACCGATTGTTCCCGGTATTGTGTATAAGAATTCTAGACCTGATAAACCTTGCTTTGCACATGCTATTGCTATCTGTCTTGATTGAATTCCGCAACCGACTTTTATTGTTGTATTAGAGAATGTTAAGGTTGAAAGTTCCTGTGGAAGATGAACTACAATGCCGTCAATTCCACCATCTCGAATTAGAGTATTTGAACCTCCTCCTAAAACAAAAATTTCACCTTTATGCCATTGTAAAAAAATCTGTAAATCTTCCAAGCTAGATGGTTCAAAAACAACATCAACTTTACCACCTAATTTAAGCCAAGTCATTTTGGAAAGAGAAACATTCTCTTTCCATTTTCCAGAAATAAAATCAGGTTTTTCCATCTTATCTATACATAATCACAATTTTATTATCAGCCTGAGCACTATTGCATTCTGGTGGATTTGCTGTTGCTCCACCTCGTCCTCTTTCATTATGTAACACTGAGTCACTCCAATTATAAATTTTAAAATACATACAATTTTCTCTTGATAAATTAGTAGCTTGAATCAATCGGTTTCAGTGGAATTGGGTATGACCCATTTTCACTTAAATTGTTGAAAAGCAACAAAAATAACTTAAAAGTTGTTTATCATAAAGTTAAAAACTAACATGATATAATAAATAATAAACATTAAATTAGTATTTAGTTTTACTATATTACAAAGTATATCACAAAAATAGAAGAAAAAAAAGAAAAAAATTACTCTTTACATCAAAGTTAATATCTGCTAAAAATCTCTTATATTAAATCACATAAAAAGGAGAATTCTATGACTGCTAAAACTTTATTTCCCAAAAAAATAGATCCTTCAAGATATACGGTCTATGAGACATTAAGATATTTAGGGAAAGAAAACAATTTTGATTTAGTTGAAAAATTAACCGATAATTATTACTCTATGAAAACCAAACCATCTATACATGCCCTTTTTAATATGACACATATTCTTAGTAATAACTTCGATGAGAATGACTTAAAAAACATATTAAAATTCTATGAAGGCTCTGATTTTAGAGTTAAAGTCTCGGCTGATTCACCTGTTGAAGATCTTTTGCTTTATAATAATTTTAAACAAAAAGGTGGTATTTGTGCAGACATGAAATATGTTGGAAAAAAACTTTCTAAATCTGATTTAGTAATTAATTCGAATCTTAATCTCAAAAAAGTCTCCGATGAAAAAAGTCTTAAAGACTATAAATTTATTTTATCAAAAGGGTTTAATCATGACCTGTCTATAATTGAAAAAAGATTTGGGTTCTTTGATAAAACTATATTAGAATCAACCAACTCTCGCATAAATGCTTTTGTTTTATACAATGGAGACATTGCTGTTTCAACTGGATCATATTTTGCATTTGATTATTTTTCTAGCGAAAATATCGCCACATTAGAAGAACACAGAGGGAATAGATATGCCTCAATAATTATGACAAAATTATTATTAGAAGCACAGGAGCAAAATTATAAAACGATTTGTCTTTCTGCTGAAGAAGGGGGAATAAATACATATAAAAGACTTGGATATGAAGTTGTTCAAAAAACTAAAACATTTATTTTAAAATAAAAAGCAGTGAAGAAATTAAAAATGAAATTAAAAAAAACTAGAAACTTAAAAGTCTTATCTTGGATAATTGCATTACAGAACTCCCCACTGGCTTTTTTTGAAACAATTTTTTTTATGATGGTCACTGATTCGTATCTAATAACTATGAATCTTTTCCTAGTTATTAAATTAACTTTAGCCATAAGCGAAGTTCCTACAGGAATAATTTCTGATCGTTTTTTGGGAAGAAAATGGACATACTTAGCAGGTTCTTTTTCTCTCATTATCTCATTTATTTTTTATGTTTTAGGCTGGTATAACTATCAATTTTTATTTATAGGTGCTGTTTTTCAATCTATTGGAACGGCTTTTAATAGTGGAAATACGACAGCTCTTCTACACGATAACTTAAAAAAAATAGGGGAAGATAAAAACTACTCAAAATATCTAGGAGCCTTTGGAAGTGTGAAGTTTATTTACCTTGGAATTTCTTTAATTGTCTCTGGATTGTTAGCTCATTATTTTCACATTTTATATGTAATTTATTTTATAGGATTACAGAGATTTATTACTTTTTCTGTTGGTTTCTTTCTAAAAGATATTACAACTTATCATAAAGAGAAAATATCATTTAGCGGAGCAATTGCACATCTAATAAAAGCTATAAAATTATTTAGAACTAATAAAAGACTCCGACTTTTAGCAATGATTTCGGTGTTAGAAAGAGGATTTATCGGATCCCCAAGAAGACTATCAAGAGTCTTTTTCAAAATGTTTTTACCTTTTTCTATGTTTGGATTATTTATGGCTGGAAATTTATTTATTCAAAGCTTTGCCTCCCACTTTGCTCATTCTATAATTAAAAAATTTGGATACTTAAAAACTTTCTTAAAATGTGATTTTTTTTCAATCCCATTGCAGGCAGTTGGATATATTTTTCCGTCAATTCTTTCTCCTTTTTTGATACAACTTGGAGACGACACTACTCCGATTCGAGGGGTGGCGAAGAGCTCTTTGTTACATAAGGAATTTACAGATAAACAAAGAGCTACAATGGAGAGTTTGATTTCTATCTTTGGCTCATTGTCTTATGCTCTTTTTGGTATTTTATTAGGTTGGATAGCCGATGCTTTTTCGCTGAGATTTGCCCTTCTTTTTGCCGTTGGATGTCGCTTGCTTTTGTTTCCCCTATTCTTCAAAATCTTTAAGTATGATTAGTTAATAAAAAACTTGATTTCAAATTGTCTTAGTGCTAGTTTTCAATAAGAATAATAAGTTCCATTGGGATATATAGAGCTTTATCTGAGAAAACACGACTTTGAAACATACAAAACAGGTAGATTTTTACTAAACGAAGATAGAAAATAAGGAGACAGATGAAAATTATTTGTATATTTGGAGCAACAGGAACAGGAAAAACAACTTTTATTCAAAGTTTAATTTCCACTTCAAAAACTATAATTGAACCAATTTATATAGGTCCATTAGTAAAAGTAGCCCCGTCTTTTAAAGAAATTTTTGAAAATTATATGAAAGGCAAATGCACTGTTGATAAAATTGATGAAAATCCTAAAATTGTTAATTTGATTATTGATAAAATAAACTCCATTAATAGTACAGATAAAGAAGCTGTTATTATAGATGGATTTCCTAGAACCCCAGAGCATTTAGAAAGCTTCAATGAGCTAATTGATTCTAAACATGACTTAACTTTTCTGCATTTTAATGAGCAAGATTTATCTAAGATAAAAAATAGAATCGTTTGCCCTAGTTGTAAAATAGTTTACAATAAAAAAACTATGAAACCAAAAACAGAAGGACAATGTGATACATGCCAAACAAAACTAGTCTGCAAAGAGGAAGACAAAGATGTTCATACAAGAGATAAAAATTTTAAAAAACAAGAAGACCTTATTTTAGAAACATTTGGAAAATTAAATTTAAAGTTTTCTTCTTTTTCCTCAAACCAAGATTCAATTGAGTTAAAAAAAACTCTTTTTTAGCTGACATGACATATACTAATTTTTTATTACAAATTTCTATCAAAAAAAATACTTTTAGGAATAAAATAATTCAAAAAATGAAAGATAATATCGTTATAAAACCACTGCTGATTTTTAATCCAGAATTAGAAATTTTAACAAAATAAAAAAGGGAGAAAAAATGATAGAAAATACATTCGTAATATTCAAGCCAGATGCGCTAAGTCGCGGATTGGTAGGAAAAATAACTCAAACATTTGAAGACGCTCAAATGACTATTTCAGAAATGAAATACATTCATTTCGCAGAAGAAAAAAAACTTCGCCAGCACTATCTAAAAGACGATGTCTGGAAAAATAAAGTCGGTGGATTTGTAAAATCTGACTACGCTAAAATGGGACTAGACGCCAAAGATTTCTACGGAACAGATGAAGCTGTAAAGCTAGGGCAGATTGTTGTGGATCAGCTAGTAACATACTTACAGGCAGGGCCGATAATCGCTATGATTTTAACTGGAAATAATGCAGTAAAAGTTGTTCGCAGACTAGTCGGAGATGTTTATGAGCCAGCACCGGGAACTATTCGTGCTTCATATTCTGCAGACACAAAAGATCTCGCTGCACTAGAAAAACGCTCTATCATAAATCTATTGCATGCATCAGGCGAAGTAAGCGAAGCCAAAGACGAAATTTCTCTATGGTTTCCTGATTTCAACCCAGAAAAAAACGCTCGCGGAAATAGAATCGGAGGTTGTTGTGGATAATTTATCATTTGAAGAAGCAATGGCTAAGTTGGAAGAAATAATTCAAAAAATGGATTCAGCTGAAGTGAAACTAGAAAATGCAGTTTGGCTTTATGAGGAAGGTGTAAAATTGAAAAAAATCTGTGAAGAAAAACTTCAATCCGCTAAAATGAAAATAGAAAAAATCACTCTATCACCTGCTGGAAAACCAATTGCTGAAAAATTTGAGGCTTAAAAAATGGAAAAAAAATTAGAAGATTATCGTTTTTTTAAGAAACTTTCGCTTAATAAAAAAATAGAAAAAATTCTAGTTTTTGGCTCTTATGCACGAAATGAAAATACTAAAAGTTCAGATTTAGACTTGGCTATTTTGGCTCCAAAGCTAACCGAAAGCGAGTTTACTAAAATTTATTTTTACTTAAATGAAGAGGCAGACACTTTGACTAAAATAGATTTAATTCACTTGGATAATTTGAAAAATGGTGTTTTTAAGCAAAATATCTTAAGAGAAGGAAAGGTTGTTTATGAGCAGAAATCAAACTGAAAATTCAAAAATTTACTTAGAAAATTTGAAGAGCGCTATAACAAAATTAGCTGAAATTCTTAATGAAAAAGAAACTGATATTGTGCGAGATGCTACGATTCAAAGATTTGAATTTACTATTGAACTAACTTGGAAAACTATGAAAAGATTGCTAAAAACACTGGAAGTTGAAGCAATTAGCCCTCGTGAAGTAATGCAATTTGCATATCAAAGAAAGTGGATTCAAGATGAAAGTTTTTGGCTAAATATGTTAAAAGATCGTAATTTAGTTTCACATGTTTATGACGAAAAAACTGCAAAAGAAATCTTCAATCGCATAAAAAATTACTTGATTAAATTCCAAGAAACTTATGAAAAATTAGAAAACTTTCTGAAAAATAATACTTGAAAAA
>NBLK01000043.1 GCA_002084505.1 Rickettsiaceae bacterium 4572_127 | reverse complement strand
ACTGCGGAGGATTTCAAGAAAGGATTTTGCTTTTAGAGAGGCTCCGCCAACCAAAACTCCGGCTAAGATTTCTAAGTTTAGAAAATCTTTTGCATTATATGGTTTTACAGATCCACCGTATAAAATTGGAGCATCGGTAATTGTTTTTATGAACTCACAAACTGCAACAACTTCTGATAAAGTTGCAGTTTTTTTACCTATTGCCCATAAAGGTTCGTAAGCTAAAATGAAGGCATTTTTAGGACAAGATTCTTCAATTTGTTTTTTCAAAACTTCTTCTGTTTTTCCGCTGATTTTGTCATCTTCATTTTCTCCAATGCAAATTATAGGAAGAAGTCCATTTTTTTGCACAACCTCAGATTTTAATTTGATAATTTTATTAGTATCAAAGTTTTTTCTAACCTCAGCATGTCCTAAAATAACAGATGAAACTCCGAATTCTTTTAACTGTTTTACCGAAGTTTGTCCAGTGTAATTTCCTGTTTCATGAGCTGAACAATTCTGCCCACAAGTCGCAATTTTACTGCCTGCAAGAACACTTTGCACCTCGGGTAAATGTAGAAAGGATGGAGCTAAAATCACTTGCGATTTTTTTAAATCACCTGTTGTAATCTTATCGACAAGAGACTGAGAAAGCAGAAGACTTTCTTGTCTAGTTAAGTTCATTTTCCAATTTGCGATTATAATTTTTTTCATATTAAATTGTCTTTAAGATTGTTTCGATTGCTTCTATGTCGTTGAATAATTGCGGGGTTGTTTTTTCTTGTTTTGAAACTGCTTTTAGAGCGTGTGAAATTGTAGAATGATCCTTTCCTCCGAGCTTGCGACCAATATCGGAATAGGAATAATCAGTCAATTTAGCAGTTAAAAACATAACAATTCGGCGGGCATTTACAATTCGTTTTGTTCGTCTTTTTCCATTTATTTCTGGAATTGAAACATTATAGAAAATAGATGTTTTTTGCAAAATTGTTTCAAAATTAATTATATTTTGGGGAGCATGAATTAAATCGGCTATTATTTTTTTGACAGAAGAAATATCAAGAGAACAATTTAATAATTTTGAATGAGCAAAAATTTGTTTGACGGCTCCTTCTATTTCTCGAATATTGCAATTCAAAGTTTCTGTTAAAAAGTCTGTGATTTTAGGATTCAATCCTTCGCCAAGCAAGGTTGATTTTGAAATAATAATTTTATTTCGTAATTCTTTTTGTGGTCTTTTCAAATCTGCAGTTAGTCCTGAGATTAATCTTGATTTCAATTCAGGAGATAAAATTAAGTTATTTATTTTTCTATTTGAGGTTATTACAATTTGTTTTCCAGAGGAAATAAACTCATTTAAAACATGTAAAAACTCTTTTTGAAAACTTTTTTTCCCATCTATAAATTGAAAATCATCAATTAAAAGAATATCAAATTTAGAAAATTGTGCCTTAAATAAATGAGCTTGATTTGCTTTTATTGATCGCACATAAGACTCAGAAAATTTTTGAATTGGCTGTATTAAAATAGATGCTTGTGGTTTTTTATCTTTGATTTCATTAGCAATAGCATGTAGTAAATGTGTTTTCCCTAGTCCAACTTCAGAATGCAAAAAAAATGGATTGTATAATTTTTCATCAGAAGAGGTGATTTTTTTAGCTACCGCATAAGACAGGCGATTTGATTCTCCGTTGCAAAAGTTTTCAAAAGTATAGAGAGGGTTTATTTTATCTTGTGAAAACCAAGCAGGAGTATTATTTTTTATTTCTTCAATTTTTTTTACTATTGAGTTATTATTAACAGATGGTGTGGAGGAATGTTTTTTTTGTTTAACTTGTATTTTTATAGTTTTAATATCATCAAAGTATTCATTAAAAATTTCATGGATTTGATCTTTGTAATTTCTTTCTACATAGTCAGAAGAAAACTGATTTGGCAAAGATAGAGTTAGTAATCCAGAATTAAAGTCATCAAAGCCTAATCCATGAAGCCAGCTTTCAAATGAAGCCTCGCCGATTTTACTTTTTAACTTATCTTTTATAGTTAAAAAAGTTTGTTCGGAATTTTGAATTAAAATTTGTTTTGCATTTCCCAATTTCTCACTTCCTTTCTTAAAATTAAGACTAAAGGTATAAAATTAAAAATAAATAAATAAAAACGATTTTTTTCTTTTTAGTTGCTTGACGGATTTTTATTTGACGAAGAAATTGTGTTATAAAATAATATAGAAAAAACACTACAAACAAAGGATTTTAGAATTAAAACTATTAAATAGTTTGATTCGTATCAAAGTATTAAAAAGTCTTTCTTTTCTAAAAGATTCAATGTATTAAAGGAAAAAACAAGAAGTATTTAAGTAAGAATCTTTACTCCGTTTTTTGTTACGACCATGGTATGTTCAAACTGAGCCGACAAAGCTCCATCTCTTGTAAAGGCCGTCCAACCATTTGATTTATCAATGTAATAATCGAAAGATGAAGTTTCGTTTATCATAGGTTCAATGGTAAAAATCATTCCTTCTTTCATTAAAGTTTTATCATAAGCTGAATGATAATAGTGTAAAATTTGTGGAGTTCCATGAAACATTGTGCCGATTCCATGCCCACAGAAGTCTCTAATGATGCCATAATTATAAGGGGCAACGATTCGTTCTATTTCTTTTCCGATCGCTGAGAAAGGTTGATTCGGCTTTACGATTTTAATTGCAGATTTTAGAGATAATTTTGTGATTTTTATAAGCTGTTCTGCGACTGCGGAAATTTTTCCGACTGTATACATTCTAGAGGTGTCGCCATAAAAACCATCTAGATTAACTGTAACATCTATATTTATAATATCGCCATCAGTTAAAATTACTTTATCGCTTGGGACTCCATGGCAGATTTCATCATTTAGAGTCGTGCAGATTGCATGTTTATAGCCTTCAACTTCTAATGGAGCTGATGTTCCGCCTTTGTTTTTTATGAATTCGTTGCATAGGTTATTTATAGTTAAAGTTGAGATTCCTGTTTTTACAAAAGGAGCGATGTAGTCTAATGTAGCTGATGCGATTCGGCATGCTTTTTCTATATTATTTATTTCCGATGGAGTGTAAATTTTGATGTTCATTTCGCTAACCTTAAAAAAGTCATTTGTGTAATTATATTTGCATTTTCAGAATCCGATTTACATTTAATTTCTGCTTTTAGAAGTGCATCCATCGCTCTAATTAATTTTTTTTCCGACCAATTTTTTACTGCGAAAGTGTAATTGCCTTCAATTTTAGGAAATAAATAAGGTAAAACTTTTTTAGCAGACATAGACGGATTTAATCCAGTATTTTGCCATTTTTTCATAAAATAAATTGTTCGCAAATGATTTAGAGTTACACGAATAATAGCTATTGGGTTGAGTTTTTCTTGATATAAATAATTAAATAAATATGGGATTTTTTCTGCTTGTTTATTTGTTAAAGCTTGCCCGACATCAAAAACCTCAACCTTATTTCCATTAGTCAAAACAGTCTTTGCAATGTCATAAGTTATTTCGTTTTTTTCGTCTAAATAGAGAGCTATTTTTTCTAATTCATTTTTTATAAAAGATTTATCTGTTCCCAAATTAGAAACTAAAAACTGCATTGCATCAGAAGAGCATTTTATATTATTTTTTCTAGTAAAATCAGAAATTATTTTTTGGAGATTCCCTGCCTCAACAGGATAACAAATCATTGAGATTGAGGAGTTATTTTTTTCACAAATTTTTACAAGTTTAGAGCTTTTTTTCAAATCACCAGCACGAATCAAAATCAAAGCAGAAAGATCTTTTTGTGCGAGTAAATCTTCTAGGATTTTATTAAAATTCACAGGAGGTTTTTCAAATCGCATAAGTTTTGTTTCGGCAAAAAACGAATCGCTTACGGATGCCGTGTAGATTTTTTCTGGATGTTCGTTGATTGTGTTGTCATTGAAATCTAAAACTTCTAGATCGGGGTGTTTTTTTTTGAAGCTACTAGTTATATTTAGGAAATGTTCAGAGATTCCCCCTTCATCTTTTCCATAAATTAATATAGCCTTGATGCCTTCAAAACTTTTTTTGTAGTAACTTTCTAATTGATTTTCGTAAATTTTCACTTATTTTTCTCCAAAAAAGTATTTATATGAGATAAAATTTGAGTCCCTAGAGTTTTTGTTGCTCGATCGAAAGAATCTTCTTTTCCAACCATAGACGAATAAACACTAGATAGAACTTTATACGATGCAAAAGCGGTCTCCTGAGATTTTAAAACTTCCTTGCCATCTTTGGTAATCACATAATCCGCCTTCGCAATCACAGTCCCCCAAGTAGCCGTAGCATCTTGTCGCAAGCCTCGTAAACCTACTCGTGGAGGATGTAAATTTATGCGGACATTGTAAATTGGATTCTTCGGATCGCCTGTTGGAGAAAGAGATTCTCTAAGTTGCTGACGAAGATTTATGCCTCGTTTTCCGCTGATGGGTTTTACTAAAATGCTGTTTGCTTGTGTGGTTTCTTGCACAGTTTTTTTATGCATTGGAGTAAATCCACATGCACTTAGTAAAAATAATATCGCAATTTTTTTTATCATACCTTAACTATAAATTATTAAAAACGACTTCGCAAGAGTAAAAAAAGAGCCGTGAGGCTCTTTTTTTATTTTAAATCTCGATAAAATGTTCATTTTATTCTCTAAATTCATTGGAATAGACCTAGAAAATATATTCGCATACTTTCCAGCATTAGTTAAAAGCATCTCAGAAAGTTTGACCGCTCTACTCATTTTTTATCCTTTTATTTACTGTTCTAAAAGAATTATATAACAAAAGGTTTCAAAAAGCAACCTTAAAAAACAAAAAAAATAACGAATTTGCAAAAAAAATGCAAAAAAGACACTTTTTAGTTGTTTTTTTTCTTAAAATTTACTATTCTTTAAATAAAAAAGGATTCGATATGACAAAAATAAATCTTAGACGAATTAAATTTTCTAATAATCTTTCTTTTTGTGAGCCACAAGAAGTTTATTTTACTGCTGAAAAAAAGTATTCTACCGACGCTCCAAATTTTGATTTGATCTCCTCAAAAACAATTGGAGATGAAAAAATTTTACCTGTTTCTGCCTTTTATGGAGCGAACGCTTCAGGAAAATCAAATTTCTTAGATGTTTTTTATAAATTAAGAAATTTTTTAAATAGAGAAAGTAGAGAAAGTAGGGTCTTAAAAGCATATCAACCTTTTTTATTAAATGAAAAAAGTAAAGAAGAAAATTCTTTTATCGAATTAGATTTTATCATAAATGAAAAAAGATATACTTTTGAAATACACTTTAATAAAAAGAAAATTATTTCTGAAAAACTTTTTGAGATATTAGATAAAAAGAAAAAAAATATCTATTCAAAAGTAACTAACCTAATATCGAAAACAAAACTTATTTCAAATATAGCAAAAAAAGAAATTAAAGATTTAGTTAAAAATCGTAAAGACATTTTGATATTAGAACTATTAAATAAAAGAGGGATTCCGTTTTTCGAAGAAATATATAAAACAATAAAAAACATTGCTTCATCGGATGCATATTTTAAAGAACACCCTGGAAAGACATTGTGCAATAATAAAAAGTTAAAAGAAAAAGTAGAAAATTTTATAAAAAAAGCCGATGTTGGAATTGTAGCTATTAAACCGGCTAAAAAACCAGCGAGCCCACCGTCAGATAAGACAGTTAAAATAAATGCTTATTTAAGTGAAATTTCAGTCGAAGAAGAAAAAAAGAAATACTTAGAAGAAAATAAATATGATTATTCAATCGATTTTGAACATACATCTGTTAATGGTGGAAGAATTCCATTTAAACATGAAAGTGGTGGTACTATAAGGTATTTTAGTTATTTAATAAGTTTTCTGCCAGCATTTTTAGAAGGGGGGCTTTTTATAATTGATGAATTAGAATCTGATCTACACCCTTTTTTAGTTCAAAATATTATAAAAATGTTCCATAATAAGGGCATAAATCAGGCAGGTGCTCAATTAATTTTTACGACTCATAATACTAATTTAATGAAACCTGATATTTTACGAAGAGACGAAATTTGGTTTGTTGAAAAAGATGAAGAGGGAGCTTCTGAGATATATCCTTTATCTGAGTTTAAAGATGTAAGAAATAATTATGATTTTGAAAAAGGATATTTACGAGGAAAATTTGGAGCTATTCCATTCTTAGGAGATATTGAAACTCTAGCTGAAATTTTAAAGGATTAATATGAGAGGTAGAAGTTCAAGGCTTAACAGGAAAACTAAGAAAAAGAAATCAATAGTTTATATCTTTACAGAAGGAGATATTACTGAACCTAGATATTTAAAAGATTGGGGGAATTATTTTTGTAAAAAAAATGAATTAAAAAAAAGCCCCAATATTTGTAATTTTATAGAACTTGAATCTTCTTCTTCTGTTTTCACAATAATCAAATCAAACTCTAAATCAGCCTCAAGAACAGTGTATGAAACTGCTGAAAAATGGTTTTCCAAAAAAGACCCAGAAGATTTTATTTTTATTGCAATTGATGATGATGATAGGGCAAAAAAGGATATGAATAATATTTTTCAAAAATGTAATTCTTTTGAAAAAGGTTTTTCAAACAAAAAAATAAATTGTATCTTTTCAAATCGCTCTGTTGAATTTTGGGCTTTGTTGCATTTTATTCAAACAAATAGAGCATACAATAAAAAAAATTTAGAAACAGAGTTAAGGAAGTACTTACCTGACTACCATGATAAAACTCATAAAATTTTTGATTTTTCTTTAATGAAAGATAAAACAGATACTGCTATTAAAAATTCTATTTCAATAAGAAATCAACATAATAATACAGGAGAACCTTATAAGCAAAGATCAACGACTAACATGGATGAATTAATTATTTTCTTACGAGAATTTTTAATAAAGAAATAAAAAAGAGCCGTTAGGCTCTTTTTTTGTAGATAAATTTTACTTCTTATCTTTTGGTTTTTCTTCAAACTCGCCATCAACGACTTTTTCATCTTTGGCATCAGTTTTACCATCTGCTTTTCCGCCTTCTGCTTTTTGTTTTTCAGCCTCAGCTTTATACATAGCCTCGCCTAATTTCATAGCAGTTTGAGAAAGAGCTTCTGTTTTCTTTTTCATTTCTTCCGCAGGAGCATCTTCTTTTTTCAAAGTTTCCTTAGCGTCATTCAAAGCAGTTTCAATAGCTGTTCGCTCTTCCGCAGAAACTTTATCTCCATGTTCTTTTAGAGATTTTTCAGTTGAAGCAACTAATCCATCTAAACCATTTTTCGCATCAACTTTTTCTTTTTTCTCTTTATCGGCATCAGCATTTTGCTCGGCTTCTTGAACCATATTTTTTATTTCATCATCAGACAATCCGCCATCAGATTTAATAGAAATTTTTTGCTCTTTTCCAGTAGCTTTATCTTTCGCAGAAACATGAACGATTCCATTGGCATCAATATCAAAACCAACTTCAATTTGTGGAACTCCACGAGGAGCAGGAGGAATACCTTCTAAATTAAAATTTCCTAGCTGTTTATTATCGCTCGCCATTGGTCGTTCACCTTGTAGAACTCGGATTGAAACAGCACTTTGATTATTTTCCGCAGTTGAAAAAACTTGTGATTTTTTCGTCGGAATAGTTGAATTTCGCTCAATCAATTTAGTAAATACACCACCAAGAGTTTCAATTCCTAGCGATAAAGGAGTCACATCTAAAAGCAGAACATCTTTAACATCGCCTTTTAGAACTCCACCTTGAATGGCAGCTCCAGAAGCAACAACTTCATCAGGATTTACACCTTTATGAGGTTCTTTTCCAAAGAATTTTTTCACAGCTTCTTGAACTTTCGGCATTCTTGTCATTCCACCAACTAAAATCACTTCTGAGATTTCACTTAGCGAACATCCAGCATCTTTAATTGCTTTTTTACATGGCTCCATAGTTTTTTCGATTAAATCACCGACTAAACTTTCTAATTTCGCACGAGTCATTTTAACATTAAGATGTTTTGGACCTGTCGCATCAGCAGTAATAAACGGCAAATTAATATCAGTTTTTTTGAACTCATCAGCTAGAAAATCAATAATTCGTTTATCAAAATCTTCACCACCTAGAAAAGTATCTCCATTAGTAGATTTAACTTCAAAAACTCCATCGCCTAGTTCTAGAACTGAAACATCAAAAGTTCCACCACCAAGATCATAAACGGCAATCAAGCCTGATTTATTTTTATCTAGTCCATAAGCTAATGCGGCCGCCGTTGGTTCGTTAACAATTCGTAGAACATTTAATCCTGCGATTTTACCAGCATCTTTAGTAGCTTGTCGCTGAGCATCATTAAAGTAAGCAGGCACAGTTATAACTGCATCTGTAACTTTTTCGCCTAAATATGCTTCGGCATCTGCTTTGATTTTTTGTAGAATAAATGCAGAAATTTGGGCAGGGGCATATTCTTTGCCTTCAACTTTAATGTAAGCATCTCCGCCTTTTCCTTCTACTATTTCGTAAGGCACATTCTTTTTTTCTTCTTGTGTTTCCTTAGAATCATAGCGACGACCTATCAATCTTTTAGCTGTATACACTGTTTTTTCTGGATTAGTTACCATTTGATTTTTTGCTGGACCACCAATGACCATGCCTGATGAAGTGAATGCAACGACAGATGGCGTAGTTCTTCGTCCTTCTGCGTTTTCAATTACTTTGGCATCTTTGCCGTCCATAAATGCGAAACATGAATTAGTTGTTCCTAAATCGATTCCTATTACTTTACTCATTTTTAGCTCCTTTGTTTTTATTACTAAGAGATATATAGTTAGTTTGAAAATAATTTCAAGTTTTTTGTTTTTTTACCCCCCCCCACAAGGGGCGGGTGATAATTCTGAATTGCTTCGCAATAGTTTTTTTTGATACCCCTCACCCGAGCTTCGCTCGACCTCTCCCGCAAGGGGCGAGGTGAAGACCGAGTTTTAAGGAACAGACTTTACCCATAAACTTATTTACTCCAATGTTTCGCAAAAAAACCAAAACATAAAAACCAGTGAGAAAAAGAAGAAAGTATAGTCAAACTAATTAAGGTTGTCCGCATAATCGCCTAAATTTTTCGCGAAATTTTCAATCGATTTTAGTGGAATTGGGTATGACCCATTTGCACTTAAATTGTTGAAAAGAGCCGAAAAAGATAGCGAGTATGCGGATAAATTTCAAAAAAATTAACCAGAAAAAAAAGAAAAAGATAAGCCAAGATTAATTAGTTTGACTATATCAAGTGTTTCGTCGCCTCTCCCCTTGCGGGAGAGGGACAGGGTGAGGGGTATCTCTAAAAAAGCTGTCATTCCTGCGAAAACAGGAATCTCACCGAATCTTTCTTATTTACTTTCTTTCTTTCTTTCTTTCTTTCTTTCTTTTCTTACTTTTCTTACTTATCACCCTCCCCTTGTGGGAGGGTCAAAATATCTTTAGATATTTTGGGGAGGGGTAAAAATTACACTTCCATAAAACTCCAACCTCAAAATCAAAAAAAACACCCCTCACCCTGTCCCTCTCCCGCAAGGGGAGAGGCGACGAAATTATAAATCCTTGTTTCTTTTCCTTAAATTTTAGTTTTGAAAAATGAGTGTAAATTTACTAGCAAACACAAGGGGTACAGAAAATAATGTATTAACAACGTTAATACAAACTAATCAACAAAAAAGAAAAAAATTCAACTCTAATTTTTCTGCAAATAACGCTGTGTTTTTTGTATTTTTTTTTGGTAAATATGACATGAAAATTATAGGAATTTTTCTGCAGGCTATAAACCTAGTTTTATAGCCGTTGTTTAGTTTTAGGGGCTTGGCGGTGATTTTACCCCTCCCCAAAATAGTAAGAACTATTTTGACCCTCCCACAAGGGGAGGGTGATAGACCTAGTTTTGGGATTCGTAATTACTTCCCAATGTTTTTTGCAGGAGCAAAGATTCGATTTGGTGAGATTCGGAATGACGATCTTTTTATACTCCTCACCCGAGCTTTGCTCGTCCTCTCCCGCAAGGAGAGAGGCAGAGACTGAGTTTATTTTCAAGCTTTGTTTCTAAAAAACTTTCATTATACGGCAATGGATTGAAAGTTTTTTTGCATAAAATTCATTTTTTTCTTGCACTGCTTTCACATATTCGCTATTTTCTAATTATGGGTAAAGCGATTCGCTAAATCCATAAGGGAAGAGAAGGAGAGGCCATGAGCCATATCATAAATCGTGTTTTTTCACGACTAATTTTGCTATCAATAATTTCACTATCGTTTTTTTTAACCTCTTGTGACTGGGGAGAAAGAATAGACCAAAAAGTTGAACTAACTCCAATGTCGTTCTCAGAGCTCTCAGGCTGGAATAAAGATGATTCTCGTCATGCTTTAATTGCTTTTTCTAGATCATGTCAAAAATTGATTTCATACAATGGATGCGAAAAACAAAACAGTGCTATTTATTTAGACTGTGATGAGATGAAAGAAATTTGTCTAAGATTGCCTGCTGATTTAAGTAGAGTTTCTAAAACGACTGCGAAAGATTTTTTTGAAGATAATTTCACTCCTTATAAAGTAGCTGATGCTAGAACAGGTGAAATAGGAACTTTTACAGGGTATTATCAGCCGTCGATTTTTGGATCTAAATACAAAACTAGACAATTTACAGCTCCGATTTATTCTCGTCCAAATGATTTAGTAAATGGAAGACCATACCTAACAAGGGCGCAGATTGAAAATTATGGGCTAAAAGGAAAATCGCAGATATTATATTGGACACATCCTGTTGATTTATTTGATTTGCAAATTCAGGGTTCTGGTATATTAAAACTAAACGATGGAACTAATATACAAATAGGATATGCAGGAAATAACGGACATGAATTTCAAAGTGTTTCTAAGGCTATGAAGCAAAGAGGAATGCGACCTAGTGAAGGATTTACCGCTCAGGGAGTTTTGAAATTTCTAAAAAAACAAAATAAAACAACTTTAACACAACTTCTACAATCAAATCCTAGATATATTTTCTATAAACAAAATGGAGTGGGACCAATTGGCTCGCTTGGAGTAGTTTTAACACCGCAAAGATCACTAGCCGTTGATAGATCGTATATTCCACTAGGAGTTCCAATCTTTCTTAACACAACTGCGAAAGGATATGAGTTCAAAAAATTACTAATGGCACAAGATACGGGCAGTAAGATACTTGGAGCGGTTCGTGGGGATGTTTATTGGGGAACTGGAAAGAATGCACTTGAATGGGCTGGAAAAATGAAAAACGATGGAACCTATTATGTTTTATTACCTAAGAATTCTCTTGCTTCTTATAAGTAGTTTGCCGATTTATGCTACAAATTGTGAGAAACAAAAAACTCCTGCCGTTGAATTCAAAGTAGATTACGGTGAGGTGGCTTATAAAAAGGCGGATAGGTCATTTCTTTCTAATAGAGGAACAGATCATACTAACGGATTAACAGCATCTAAATTTCAAATGTCTTATCGAATGCGAGTTCAAGCTAAAAATGATTGTATTTTTTTGAATTCTCTAACCGTTAGCTATGGCTATAATGAGTTGATTGTTTATATTTTAGATAAATATCATGAGGATTCTTGTGAATATAAAGAAATTCTAGCCCATGAAAACAATCATGTTTTTGTTCATCAAGATGTGCTTAGAAGATATGAAGAAAAATTTACGAAAGCTTTTGAGGCTATAATGGAGGAAGTTGAGCCTGTTCCTTTTAAAATTGGAGACAAAGATATTGAGAAAAAAATGAATGCGATTATGTTAAAAATTAAAAATGATCCTCGTCTTGAAGAATTAGAAAATAGTTTTAATAAAGAAAGAAAAGATGACAACTCATCGCTGGATAAAACAGAAAATTATAAAATTATAACATCTAAATGCGAGAATTGGTAGGTTATAAAATTTCTAATAATTTCTCAGCAGAATTTTGCTCGGCTTCTTTTTTTGTAGCTCCTTCGCCAATTGCAGTTTTATCTAATGTCTCAACTTTTATCTTAAAAATTGGAGAATGTTCTTTGCCCTTTTTATCTATTAAAATATATGTAGGAGTTTCTTTTTTCTTTTTTTGCACTAGTTCTTGAAGTCTAGATTTTGCATCTTGCGGAGGTTCAATCATGTCATCTAAATAAATTTTCCAAAGGTCTTTTATTGTAGAAGAAACCACATCAAAACCAGAATCTAAATACAACGCACCGAGAATTGCTTCTACACAATTAGCATGTAAATGAGTTTGAGTTTTTATCTTTCGTTTTAAGTCGGCATCAACATTTATCTCAGGAATTAGCGAAATATCATTAGCTATTTTACTTAGAGTTTCAGTGCAAACAAGTCCTGCGAATCGTTTTGCTAAATCTCCTTCGGGTTCCTTTGGGAATTTTTCAAATAATAGTGTGGAAATAACGAGACCTAAAACTCTATCGCCTAAAAATTCTAGTCTTTCATTACTTTTTCCTGATAAACTAGAATGTCTCAAAGCTAGTTTTAATAACTTCTTATCCCTAAACTTTTTTGTAATTATATCAAATTTCATCTTATTATTATACTGTTTTATAAAAAAAAAACAAGTATTTTCATTCAAAACATACAGAAATTAAAAATGTAGAAATTGTTGATAAAGCTAACGGATTCTTTGCCTAAATTTAAAAATCAACGATGACCCTAAATGGCGTCCCCGTGGAGATGAACTTGGAACCGATTTTATAAAAGGAGTGAAGTATTTTTACTCTCAAATAAAGCATATTACTGAAATAATTCAATCAGCAAATT
>NBLK01000042.1 GCA_002084505.1 Rickettsiaceae bacterium 4572_127 | reverse complement strand
CATCATCATCACAATAAATAGGTGAGCAATCTTCCCAACTTGAACCATCCCACTCTCTCTCTAATCCATCTGCACATCCAGTCGTATTTGAACTCAAAGCACATTGCCCATTATTATAGGCATAATCGCTTCCCTCATAATCAGATGGAGATAATTCTGTTTGATCGGTTTTTATGCTTTCTGCATCTATACCATTACAATTTTTAATTTTCCAAAACCCCGGTTGTTGAGGTGCTGTGATATATGGGGAAGGAGTAGTAGGTAATGCTCCATAAACAGCCATAACTTCGTTAATATCAAAAGGCTCAGGGAGGCAATACAAACATGCTGACAAAATTTCTGTGTTTCCGTTATTTATTCCATCTAATTTAGTTTGATAATAAGCAGGGCATCTCATATTAGTAGTATTCGTCGGTAAATAATTTACATCAACATCTCCGTTTTCATCAGTAGGGTAATGATTATCTGCACACCAAAAAGGCTCTGCATCGCTCCAAGTTCTACTGTCTATATCCCAAGTTCGTTTCCATCCCGGTGGAGAATCATGGGCAGGAACTGTGTCTTTGCAGTAATGGTTATTATCATCGTCACAGTCTGCTCCGATTTCAGTTGCCAATAGATACTCAAAAGTTTCAGATTCTGTTAATTGTAAAGATTTACTTGTTGTTTGTATCTTAAAATAAGAAACTCCGTCAAAAACACTTTCTTCTGTTAAATCGTAATCGTCGTGATCAAAAGGTGGAATCCAACAATAAAAACACTCTTCACCTTCTTTATCATTTAAAATTTCTACATAGCCAGCACTACATTCATCGTCAGGAAAACGAGCTTCATAAGGAAATTCATCGTCTAATAGAGTGGGTAAATTATCATCATCAACATTACAAAACTTTTTCTTACATTCAGAAATTTGTTCGTTTTCTATCCTAGCTCTATAATATCCATCAGGGCATCCAAACGAGAGAACGCCATATTCAGTAGGGGCAGTGCCGTCAGGAAGAGGTTGTAGTTCTCCAACTGAGTCATAAGGATCATAGCAATTACCACTAATATAGTCATACCAAGCCCAAGCTGAACTATTCATTTCACAAATTTCTTGATCATTGATATGATCAATATCACAAAAAAATCCTTTTTCACCGAAACCATCTCCGCTGTCATCAAAACCTCCGACTCCATCAAAAGAACAATAAAGCCCATCGCTTTCTGTTAAGTAGCATCCATCATAGTCATTTGCAGGAAGAGCATCGTAATTTCCGTCTTGATCACAGGCAGTTGAAATGTCTAATTCTTTTTCCCCGTCACTATTTATTACCCAGATATTACCATTTAGACATTTTCTATATTTACGATTTGTATCCCCTGCTTTTGTATAATTTTTAATTTCTAACGGAAAACAATCTACACATTTCCAACGATTAGTATCATTATGCCAATAAATTGCTTTATGTTTCTCACAATTTCCATCATCTCCACATTCTAAATCACCTGTTCTCCATGGACTTCCTTCTCTTTCAATATCATAACCGCAATCACCACCAGCACATGAATTCTCAGGAACTGAATTAGGATCAGGAAAACATTCGTCCGTGCATTTTCCTGCTTGATGTATTTCACAAGGATTACAAGGATACCCAGAAGCTGTTCCACCTATTCGCACTGTGCTGGAAGACCCATCTGAGTTTTGTATTAATTCTTCGCATTCTCCATCAGTCCATTCTGCATCGCTTACACAAATATATTTATAAAGAGGTTTTCCAAGCCAAGATAAAGTCTCTCCTTCTCCACAAGCAATAGAAAGTCGTCTTTGGCATTCCCAAGCAGAAGCATCGTAATTAAATTTAGCTCGCATATCGGACGAGCAATTTATTTTTTTATCTGGATTTGGAATACAGTCTCCATTTTCATTTTCTAGCATATCTCCAAAGCATTTTTTCAGACTTTCAAAGGCTCGGCATTCCCAAATTTGCTCCTCGGCATTAAATACTTTTATATCAGTTTCTTTTTTACACTCTAAGGCTTCAAATCCAGCATTTTGAACAATAGCTTCAACTTCCGCAGGGCTATGATGTGAGAAATAAACAATTTGTCCTTTTCTTAAACTGTTGGCTCCAATTAAAACCTGTTTTATAGAAACCGCATCAGTTGTTGTCTGAGGATTTAGAATAACAAACTCTCCATCTTCAGTTTTGAATAAAATTCCTAAATTTGGAAGACCACCTGACATATTTTTTATAAAATCTAGAATCTTATTCTGATTTATGTTTTTTGGTAAATCAACACTCGTAGAAAAATAATGATCTGATAAATAATTAGCCGTTTCAGATTCGCTAGATTTTTCATAACAACCAGAAGAAATGACCTCTCCTATCATACAGAACTTTTTAGTGACAACATTTTTTGATTTAGCACAAGGAGATGTTTGTTCAAATTGATATGCATTTCCTCGCATGTTTGTAGCATTGTCGTCTAAGGCTCTTTTGTGTTCGTTGACGACACACATTATTAGTCCCTTAGTTCTAACAGATTCGGGTAGAAAATCATGTGCAACATTTAGAGCAGGGCTACCTAAATAGTAATAACCACCCATAAAAGCTGATAAAATCATTAAGAGAAAAATTTGCATAAGTAACCTTTTTTATAACTAATGGTGATTGATTTTTCTGTGACCATGCACAATTTTGCGGAAAAGCAGAGCCCAAAACGGCTGATGCTTTCCTAAAATTATACCAATTCGTTTGAAAATCATATCTCCAAGATATAATTTTAAATACGATCACTCAAAAAAAACCGTTCGTTAGCACTCACTTCAACCGCACCCGTCGGTGAGATTCTCTTTATTTATTTTGTAATTTTTAGCTATGAGAAAAGCCTTTGTGGGTGTGGTAAAACTGTTTCTCAAACTCAGTCCCACCTCGCCCCTTGCGGGAGAGGTCGTGCGTAGCACGGGTGAGGGGTATCTCTAAAAAAACTGTCATTCCTGCGAAAGCAGGAATCTCACCGAATCGAATCTTTTCTTTTACCCCGCCCCAAAATATCTAAAGATATTTTGACCCTCCCACAAGGGGTGGGTGATAGCTTGTGGGAGGGTCAAAATAGCTCTTGCTATTTTGGGGCGGGGTAAAATCTATTTCTCTTCTGCTTTTGCCTGAATCGTAGAACTCCTAATAGTTCTTAATTCTGGCGGAACAATCAGTTTTTCATTTTCTTCAATCTCAGGTGTGCAACGACAAGAACCACATCCAGCAGTCCCTAATAGTAATGCAATTAGTAAGTATTTCATGATTTTCTCCTTCTTTTATATAGATATTATAGCTTTGATTTTTCATTTCAAGGATTTATTTTATAAATCAAATAAATAAAAGAATAGTTTTCGGTTTTTATTTTTAATAAAAAACAAGAGGTTACGAGTTTATTTTGATTTTTTTTCAAAAAAATGCAGAATCTTGTTGACTATTGCTAGAAAATTCTGTATAAGTGTATTTTATGAAAGGGGCTATTGTGTCCTTTTTTTATTTGGACAACAGATTTTCTGCTCCATTTTTCTCGTCTTTTAAGATATTGGCTCTCTTTATGAGAGTTTTTTTATTGCAAAACAAACGAATCAAGTAGTGTTCCATAAAAAGAATTACAATAGATTTTTTAATTAAATTAGATTTATTAACATTTTTTCGTCACCTCTCCCCAAAATATCTGAAGATATTTTGACCCCTCCCAAAAATAGCAAAGCTATTTTTACCCTCCCACAAGGGGAGGGTGATAGACTGAGGCTGTTCGGAAGTTTTAAGGTAGAGTTTAATTTGATATAGTAAATCTAAATAAGAACCGAACTAATTTTAAGAAGATTTTTGCGGAATTTTCAATCGGTTTCAGTAGAATTGGGGATGCCCCATTTTCACTTAAATTGTTGAAAATAACCAAAAAGAACTTAAAATTTGTTCGAAAATAATTTATAGAAAATTTAAACAAAAGAGAAGCATAAAGTCCTGTTATTATTTAGATTTGCTATATGCATATAATTTTATAATTATAAAATTATAAAATCGTAAAAGATTCTTTTTATGGAGCACTACAATTTAAACTAAACAAAAGGAGTAAAAATGTCTACAAGTATAGATCAAGCTTTTATCAAGCAATTTGAGGCGGATGTGCATTTAGCGTATCAGCAAAAAGGAACTAAGCTTCGTGCTACAGTTCGAACAAAAACCGACATTACAGGAACTTCAACTACTTTCCAAAAAATCGGAAAAGGAGTAGCTTCTACAAAAGCTCGCCACGGAATGGTGCCTGTTATGAATTTAGATCACACACCTGTTGAATGCCTATTAGAAGATTTCTATGCAGGCGACTGGGTTGATGCACTAGATGAATTAAAAACTAATATCGACGAAAGATTCGTGATTGCATCTGCAGGAGCTTATGCTCTTGGTCGCAAGACTGACGAACTAATTGTTAACGAATTAGACAGCGCAGGAACAACAGTAGCTCACGGAAGTGCAGGACTAACAAAAGATAAAATTATGTCAGCTGTTGAGACTCTAAATTCAAGCGATGTTCCTGACGACGGACAGCGATTTGGAATAGTTGGAGTTAAGCAATGGAGTGATCTTTTAGGGATTCAAGAATTTTCTAGTGCTGATTATGTTGGCGAAAACTACCCATGGTTATCTGGTTCTGAAACTAGAAAATGGATGGGAGTTATTTGGGTTCTTCACAATGGATTGCCTGTTGATACTAATGTTCGTGATTGCTTTTTATATCATAAAAGTGCAGTTGGACATGCAGTTGGAAGTGAAGTTCTAACAGACATTTCACGGCATGGAGAAAGAGCAGCTCACTTTATTTCAAACAGAATGAGCCAAGGTTCAGCTCTAATTGAAGAAAACGGAGTTGTGAAAGTTGAATGTAGTGAGGCGTAGTTTCTCATTTTCAAAGATTTTCACGAAAATCTTCCCGCAAATCCTCTTAGCAATTGCTAAGGGGATTTTTTTATCTAAAAGAAAATAAAGGATTAAGTCCATTTTGTATGTGTTTTACTATACCCCTCACCCGAGCTTCGCTCGACCTCTCCCGCAAGGGGAGAGGCGAAGACCGAGTTTGTTTTTAAGTTTTGTCTTTTTACCTCTACTCAAAATAATAAGAATTATTTTGACCCCTCCCAAAAATAGCAAAGCTATTTTTTTCGCAAAGAAAACGAAGTATTAAAAAGTAATGAGAAAAGAAAAAATTATTGAGAATTTCGTCGCCTCTCCCCTTGCGGGAGAGGGACAGGGTGAGGGGTAAAATACATATAGTTTGGAAAAGATCCAAAAATAAAAGGAAAAATTATGATACAAGAAAATTTAAGCGTTCTAGCTTATGCTAATGGATTTACTCTATGGCATTATAAAGATACTAGTGCTTTGGCGACAGTTACAGGTTCAACATTTTTCACATCAGTTTCTAACATTTTGAATGTTGGCGATATGGTTTTGATAAATGCAGGGACAAATTGTGCTAATACAGTGGTGGCTTTCATTACAGCTGTTTCTAGTTCAGCAGTTACTTTAAGCACAATAGCATCTTAAGAATTGATTTAGAAGCATAATAAAAACAGCTTCTATCTGATTGAAAATACTGATTAAATTACAGATTATTGAGTCTGAGAGTAAAATTATAGTTTTACTCTCA
>NBLK01000041.1 GCA_002084505.1 Rickettsiaceae bacterium 4572_127 | reverse complement strand
GTTGTTTTTCCATGATCAACATGTCCGATTGTTCCAATATTTACATGTGGTTTGGAACGGTCAAATTTTTCTTTTGCCATAATTTTATCCTTTTTCTTTATTTAGTTAAGTTGGCTGACACATCATGTGTCCTAATTTTGAACCCCGAAAGGTTCGCTAGCGGTTTTGGGAAAATTAATTTCTTAATTTTTTTTAGGATTTACTCCAGCCATCCCTAACCATTATTCTTTTCCTTTAGTTCTAATGCAACATTTGCTGGAACATCAGAATAGTGAGAAAATACCATTGAAAATTGTGCTCGTCCTTGACTTGATGATCGCAATGTTTTCACATATCCAAACATATTAGCCAAAGGAACTTTTGCATTTATAACTCGTGCATTTCCACGACTATCCATGCTATCAACCATTCCACGACGAGAATTTAAATCACCAATAATGTCTCCCATATATTCCTCAGGAGTAACAACTTCCACTTTCATCATAGGTTCTAGAATTTTTGCTCCTGCTTCTTTCATACCTTCACGAAAAGCATGACGAGCGGCAATTTCAAAAGCTAAAACAGACGAATCAACTTCATGATATCCACCATCAATCAAAACAGCTTTGAAGTCTGTGCAAGGGAATCCACAAAGAATACCTGTTTGTTGAGCAGTTCTTAATCCTTTTTCAACCCCTGGTATATATTCTTTTGGAACATTTCCACCAACAACTTTGCTTTCAAACTCATAGCCTTTGCCCGCTTCTAATGGAGTGAATTCAATTTTAACCTTAGCAAATTGTCCTGAACCACCAGATTGTTTTTTATGAGTATAAACAATTTCTGATCGTTTCGCAATTGTTTCTCTATATGCAACCTGTGGCGCACCTATATTGGCTTCAACAGAAAATTCTCTTTTTAATCTATCAACAATAATATCAAGATGTAATTCTCCCATTCCTTTTAGAATTGTTTGTCCTGATTCTTGATCTGTTTCAATTTTCAAAGAAGGATCTTCTTTTGCTAAACGAGATAATGCTAAACTCATTTTTTCAACATCGGCTTTTGTCTTAGGCTCAACTGCAATTTCAATAACTGGATCTGGAAATTCAATTTTTTCTAAAATAATTGGCTTGTCCACGGCACATAAAGTATCACCTGTCACTGTATCTTTCATACCAACAAGAGCAACAATATCACCAGCAGTAGCAGTTTTAATTTCTTCACGATTATTAGAATGCATCAACAACATCCGTCCGATTCGTTCTCGTTTTTCATTTGTAGCATTAATTACATACGATCCACTTTCTAGTTTTCCAGAATAAATTCGTGCGAAAGTTAGATTTCCAACATAAGGGTCATTCATAATTTTGAAAGCAAGAGCAGAAAACGGTTCGTTTTCATCAGCTTTTCTAAGTTCTTCTTTTCCTGTTTTTGGAGAAAGTCCATGCATTGGAGGAACATCTAATGGAGAAGGCAAATAATCAACAACAGCATCAAGAAGTGGTTGAACCCCCTTATTTTTGAAAGCTGTCCCACATAAAATTGGAACAAAGTCCATGTTAATAGTTCCTTTACGGATGCATTTTTTTAAGTCTTCAATAGAAGGTTCTGTTCCGTCTAAATATGCTTCCATAACTGCATCGTCTTGTTCAACAGCAAGCTCAAGTAATTTTTCACGATATTCAGCTGATTTTTCTTTTAAGTGTTCTGGAATATCAATAATATCAAAATTAGCACCTAAATCTTCACCAGTCCAAACGATTGCTTTGTTGCGAACTAAATCCACGATTCCTTGAAAATCTTCTTCTACTCCAATTGGCAAACAAAGTGGCAATGGAGTCGCACCTAAGCGATCAACAATCATATCAATACAGCGGAAATAATCAGCACCAGTTCTATCCATTTTGTTTACAAAACACATTCTAGGAACACGATATTTATCAGCTTGTCTCCACACAGTTTCAGATTGAGGTTCTACTCCTGCGACAGCATCAAATACAGCAACAGCTCCATCAAGAACTCGTAGAGATCTTTCAACTTCAACAGTAAAATCAACATGCCCCGGAGTGTCTATGATATTGATTCTATGTTTGATTTCATTTGCTTCCCAATAACAAGTTGTAGCTGCAGAAGTAATTGTAATTCCACGCTCTTGCTCTTGTTCCATCCAATCCATAGTTGCACCACCATCATGAACTTCACCAATTTTGTGTGATTTTCCAGTGTAATACAAAATCCGTTCAGTAGTAGTCGTTTTTCCAGCATCAATATGTGCCATAATTCCGATATTTCTATAATTTTTTAATGTTACTGCCATTTTTAGTGTCTTTCTTTATTTTAATTGTAAGATTTATTTATTCAATAAGCAAGATCTTCTTAAAAACCATTTTTAAGATAATCACTCATTGAACGACCTTTTTTGCCTCTTTTTTTAGCATTTTCTTTCCGTCTTTTATAAACTTTTTTTAAGTTAAATCCATCCGCTAATTTACTTGGAGCAAATTCAATTGCTTTATCAAAATCCTTTTCAGAATCTAAAGTATATCCGTCTAATAAAGCTTTTGTTTCTGCCCTTACTATGTAATGCCCACAATCTGGTTTTTCTGAATTATCAATAGCTTTATTATAATATTCTATTGCTTTTTTATAATTTTTAATTTGCTTATAATAAAAAGCTGTCGTTGCATTATATTTTACATTTTTAGGCTCTAAGTCAGAAGCCTTTACATAGAAATCAAGTGCTTTTTTCTTCAGTTCTTCATATTTTTTTTCATCATCATCTTCCCATTTTTTCTTTTCTGAAAGTTGAATAATTTCGTTTTTTACCGCTTCTCCTTTTGCAAAATACTCACTTGCCGATTCATCATTACATCCAACAACAATTGATAAACTAAATATAGTAAAAAACATTCCAACATTTATAAACTTAGCTAAAAGTTCACTTCCATATTTTGGATCTGGTAAAATTTTTCTAGTTGGTATTCGTCTGCGTCTCGCCATAATAGTTTCCTTTTTTAATTATGTAATTACTTAGGTTTTTTTGCACCGTAAAGAGAACGGCGTTGTTTTCTATCTTTAACTCCTTGTGTATCAAGTATTCCACGAAGAACATGATAACGAACCCCCGGAAGATCTTTTACTCGTCCACCACGAAGCAGAACAACTGAATGCTCTTGTAAATTATGTCCTTCACCCGGTATATAAGCAATAACTTCAAATCCATTAGTCAATTTAACACGAGCAACTTTTCTCATCGCTGAATTCGGTTTTTTTGGAGTTGTTGTATAAACACGAAGACAAACTCCTCTTTTTTGTGGGTTGTTTTCAAGAGCAGGAACCTTACTTTTTACAATAGGTCGCTTTCTTGGATTACGAATTAGTTGTGCAATTGTTGGCATTTTTCTTCCTTATTTATATTATACCCCCCTAAAAATCAATGTTTCGCAGAGGTTTTATTAAATTTTTATTTAATTTCGTGCCTTACTATAAACATATTCAGCTCCTAAGTCAAGTATCTAAATCACTTTTTGAGATTTATTTAACCTAGCGATTTAAAATGTTTTTGTGCATGGTCGCAAGCAGGACATTTTTCAGGAGCTTTTTTTCCTTTATAGTTATATCCGCAATTTATACAGCACCAAATTACTTCTGAATCTTTTTCAAAAACCTTTTTATTTTCTATATTTTGTAAAAAATCTTTAAATCTTTTTTCATGATAAATTTCTGCCACTGCAATAGCAGACAAAACTTCCGCAATTTTAGGAAATCCTTCTTCTTTTGCTATTTTTGAAAACTCAGGATACATAATAGTGTTTTCGTAATTTTCTCCACCAATTGATGCTTTCAAGTTTTCAATAGTAGCTCCAATTTTTCCAGCAGGATATTTTGCTGTGATCTCAACTTCACCACCTTCTAGCAATTTAAAAAGCCGTTTTGCATGTTCTTTTTCCTGATTAGCAATTTCTAAAAACGCCTCCGAAATTTCTCTATAACCTTCTTTATTTGCTACTGATGCAAAATAAGTATAGCGATTTCTTGCTTGCGATTCACCGGCAAAAGCCGTTAGTATATTTTTTTCTGTTTGTGTGTTTTTTAACATTATATTTCTCCTAAATCTCTTAAAACCTGCATTGGGAAATAAGCCAATCTATTATTACTTATTAAATCTAAAATTTCACTTTTAGAAAAAAACTGTGGATCAATGCAATCGCTGCCACCTTTTAATTTCCCTCTTTTATAATCAGCTCTATAAATAAAGTCAAACCAAATAATCTTGTTTTGGCTTTCTTTTTTTTCTTATTAATTCTTTTTTTTAATTTATCCGCACACTCACCGTCTTTTTCGGCTATTTTCAACAATTTAAGTGAAAATGGGTCATACCCAATTCCACTGAAACCGATTGAAAATTCCTCGAAAAATCTTGGCGATTCTGCGGACAACCTTAATTGGTTTGACTATAAAAACTATTCTATGCGGAGCAATTTTTTTATCAGTATTTAAATAATCATAGTGCTTAAAAAATTTAACATTTTCAATTTCTATGTTTGTCTCTTCTTTTACTTCTCTATGAAGACAATTTTCTGTAGTCTCTAGAAACTCCAAAGTCCCACCTATTGTAAAGTATCTCCCAAAAGAGCCAGATGTTTTTTTGTTTCTAATCCCGAGTAAGATTTTATTATCTTTTTTTATAACCCCATGACTCCCACAATAAATCTTCTGCATTAAATTGTCTTTCTATTTTTTTACATTTCTTATTTCACAAAAAAATATCGTTTCTCTGTTTTTTTTACCCCGCCCCAAAATAGCAAGAGCTATTTTGACCCTCCCACAAGGGGTGGGTGATAGACCGAGTCTGTTCTCAAAAACAGTGTCTCACCGAATCGAATCAATAAGGCTGTCATTCCTGCGGAGGCATTCTTCTCACCGAATCGAATCAATAAGGCTGTCATTCCTGCGGAGGCATTCTTCTCACCGAATCGAATCAATAGGGTTGTCCTGCGAAGGTAGGAATCTCACCGACTTTGCTTTCTTTCTTTCTTTCTTTCTTGCTTTCTTGCTTTCTTGCTTTCTTGCTTTCTTGCTTTCTTGCTTTCTTGCTTTCTTGCTTATCACCCGCCCCTTGTGGGCGGGTCAATAACAGCTTTAGCTGTTTTGGGGCGGGGTAAAACTTATGAACCCACCAATAAAACAACCTCGTTATTCAAAATTATTTCTTCTTCACAATTTTTTCTTTAATAGTAATTTTTTCCAAAAGTTTTGTAATAACTTTATCTTCAAACATCATTGCATAGAGTCCAGAAAACTGATTAGGATTCTTATCAAAATCTTTTAATAGTTGCTGTGGATTTGGATGGCGAGACATCATAGCCTGTTGAAATAAATTTTGTTTTAATTCCTGTTGAGAAATTTTTATTTCAAATTTTTTCCCTAAATCTCCCAATAAAAGCCCTAGTTTAACTCGTTGCTCAGCCTTTTTTCTTATGACTTTTTCTTTTTCATTGCTATCTTTTGAAAGAACTTTAATTTCTTCTTCAATCAATGAAATAGGCAAATCCATCTTTGTTTTGTCAGCCAAAGCATCTAGCAATTTATCTTTAAGGTCTTGTTTTGATTTGGTTTCATTTTGTTTTTCAAGCTCTTTTTTTATCGTAGATTTTAAGTCTTCTAAATCTTTTAACTTCAACTCTTTTGCAAATTTATCATCAATCTTAGGCAAAACTTTTTCACGAATTTCACGAACATTTACTTTGAAAACAACTTTTTTTCCTGCTAGCTTTTCACTTCCATATTCTTTTGGAAATTCCAGATCTAGTTCTGTTTTTCCAACCTCTTTTCCAATTAATTTTTCTTCAAATCCCGGGATGAAAGTTTTTGATCCCAATTCTAAAAAATGTCTTTCAGCTTTTCCACCCTCAAAAGGTTTTCCGTCTAAAATCCCTTCAAAATCAATAACCGCAATATCACCTTTTTTTAGAGGACGAGTCTCTTTTATTTTATGAGTTTCGCGACGAGATTCAGCTAAATTTTCTAAACTTTTAGAAATGTCTTTTTCATCAACTGAATAAATTTGTTTTTCTAATTTTATCTTAGAAAAATTAACCTCTTTAATCTCAGGCAAAGCATCCAATTCAGCAGTTAAAATTATTTCTTTTTTTTCTTTTTTAAGATCAATTTTTGGTTGAGAAGCAGGTCTAACTTTTTCCGTTTCATAATAAAACTTCATTGATTTTTCAGCAAGTTTATTTATAATTCTATAATAGGTTTGTTCAGAATACATCGCTTCTATTTGAGAAATAGGAGCCTTTCCTTTGCGAAAACCTTTTATTTTAACTTTTTTTTGAAGCTCTAAATATTCAGCATTTGCCAACTTATCATAAGAAGAATTTTCTAAAACGAAAGTTAGAGAATGGTGTAATTTTTTAACTTTTTTTGATTTCAGTTTCATTTTTTACTTCTTCCTTTTTTTCAGTTTCAGCATCAATTTCAGAATCGACTTTACTTTCTGCATCTTCAGAATCATTCTCTTCTGCTTTTTTCAATTTTGCTTTTTTAGCCTCTGCTAATTTCTTAGTCTCTTCTTCTTCACGGCTTTTTTCTTTAATCTTTTCTTCTTTTTCTTCTTTAATAAGATCCTTAGCCTCAGCCTCTGTTTGAGCAATAATGATTCTAAAATCAGTTTTTAAGTCACCATATAACGCTGTTGAAACTGGAAAAATTCCAATTTCTTTTAGTGGAGCAACCAACTGAATTGAATGAGAGGTTAAATTGGAATTAAATTTTTTATTTATTTCTTCAGCTACATTTCTAGCAGAAACAGATCCATAAAGTCGCCCTGTTTCACCTGCTTTTCTTGCAATAATAAAATCTAATCCTTTAAGTTTTTTCAAAAGACTTTCGGAACTTTTTTCAAGCTCTATATTTTTCTTTTCTATATCAACTTTTTGTTCTTCAAAAATTGTTTTATTAGCTTTGTTTGCGCGAAGTGCTTTTTTCATAGGAAATAGAAAATTTCTTGCATATCCCGGTTTTACCTCTACCAAGTCGCCAGCTTTTCCTAGTTTTCCTATATTTTCCATTAAAATAATTTGCATTTTATACCTTTTATTTGTTGTTTCTTACATAAGGTAATAACCCTAAATATCTTGCTCTTTTTATAGCAGTAGCTAATCTTCTTTGGTTTTTTGGTGTAACCCCTGTGATTCGTGATGGTAAAATTTTCCCACGAGGAGTTAGGTATGCCTTTAGAAGTTCTAGATTTTTGTAATCTATCAATTTTCCTTCTATTGGATCGCTTTTTTTACGAAATACTAATGATTTAGGCATGTCTTTCCTCCCTTTTTGGTTTACTACTATCCATCATAGGACTTTTTTTAATAACCGTATCAACTTTTATACTTAGAAATCTTAATATAGATTCATCTAAACCAAGAAGACGATGTGTCTCGTTTAGCTCTTCAATTTTTGTATCAGTAATCAGCATCATATAATATGCTTTTGTGTTTTTTTTGATAGGATATGCGAGAGCTTGAAGTCCCCAGTTTTCAATTTTATGAAGGCGACCGCCGTTTTTAGTGAGATGCTTTTCATAGTTTTTAGCAAGATCTTCAACCTGTTGAGGTGTTAAATCTCTACGAAAAACAATAGTTGTTTCGTAAGTTTTCATTTTATTCCTTTTGGCTTTCCGTTTGGATTCTCTATTATAATTAATATAATAGAAAGGTTATTTATAGAAATTCTCTATAATTAGAAAACACTATAACAAAACTAAAATACTTTGCAAGGAAAAAATTATTTGAAGAGGAAAATGCCGAATCTGGGGAGATGTAAATGGGCACCCGCAAGGGATGCCCCTACGATGCGATCGGCGAGTGTGGAATTTTATGGAAATGTAATTTTTCCCCAGCCCCCAGCCCCTAAAACTAAGCAACGGCTATAAAACTAGGTTTATAGCCTGCAGAAATTTTCTACAAAAAACCAAAACATAAAAATCAGTGAGAAAAAGAAAAAAGTATCAAGTGTTTCGTCGCCTCTCCCCTTGCGGGAGAGGGACAGGGTGAGGGGTATCTTTTTTGATTTTTGTGGTTGGAATTTTATGGAAATGGAATTTTTCCCCCTCCCCAAAATACCTTTAGGTATTTTGCCCCTCCCACAAGGGGAGGGTGATAATTCTGAATTGCTTCGCAATAGTTTTTTTAATACCCCTCACCCGAGCTT
>NBLK01000008.1 GCA_002084505.1 Rickettsiaceae bacterium 4572_127 | reverse complement strand
ATTTTGTTATGTTCATTTCAAGTATCCTTTGCTTTATATACTTGAATTATAACATCATTTAATTATCGCGTCAAGGAAAATCACTCGTTTAATGGAACATAGCCTAAAAAAATTCTTACTTTTTCAAACGATAAAGAAAAAAGAAACTTAAATGAAGTTATTATTGATATAGAAAGGTTTGTTTCTGAAAATCAAAAAAAATATACAAATATAGAAAATGAATTAATAAAAAAAGCAAGCGATAAAGATGTTGAACAGTTTATTAAGAAATCCCTTTTTATAGAAAACGATAATGATAGAGCTACTATTAGCAAGTTTTACTGTTTAGAAGAAATCCTAAAAGAAAAAAATATTTCTGATATTAAAGAAAAATTAAAAAAGAATTATTATAATTTTATTAATAGTGCAAGGGGCGATTCGGAGGTAAAGACACCAAAGATTGATATTTTTGAAACTAGTTACGACATTTATGTCGTTGATAAGGCTATTAATCACTTTTTAGATGCCGGTAATTTAAAATTATACTGTGATTTTTATCCATTTATACAAAAACATGAAAAAGATCAAAAAAATAAAACACAAAAAAAAGATAGCATAAGATTAATTGAAGAAAACAAAAAATTGAAAAATAAAGACGAATTATTAACACAAAAAAATAAAGAGCTTCAACAGCAAATGGCTCAAATGAAGAAAATAATGTTAGAAATGGGTAGTGCTAAAATTCCATTAATAGGTAAAAAAATAAAAGAATATAGAAAAAATAAAATAGAAGATGCTGTAAAATAATCTAAGCAACTTTTTGGCGGAAGGTATCAATTGATTTCTTTTCGCCATTAGTTTCTAATGACCAGAAAGTCCAGCCGTTGCACGATGCTTTGTTTTGCACCGTCGCTCCGACTTTATGTATAGACCCTTCAATTCCTTTGTCAGTTATCAATGATCCATCAACTCGCACTGTAGCTTTCACTTTTCCATTATTAGAAAACAAAGTTGTTCCTGCTGAGATTTTTCCTTGTGCTACTAGCGATCCAAAAGGGATTTTGTTGATTTTCTTTTTTTGCGAGATTGATAATATCTTATCGTCAGCCGTCTCAACTTCCGCAAGTCGTTTATTAGTTAGGTCTATGTATTCTTGTTCTTTTTCTATTCCTATGAAATTTCTCCCTAGCTTTTTAGCAACTACCGCCGTTGTTCCGCTACCCGAAAACGGATCTAAAACTAAATCACCTTTATTAGACGAAGACAAAAGAACTCTATGCAACAAAGCCTCAGGTTTTTGAGTAGAATGAATCGACTCCCCATTAGCATTTCGTCGTCGCTCTCCACCACTGCAAATTGGTAAATACCAGTCGGATCGCATCTGTTTATCTCCATTAAAAGTTTTCATAGCATGATAATTAAATGTAGGTTTGGCATTTTTAGACTTTGTACACCAGAGCAGTGTTTCGTGAGCGTTTGTAAATCTAGTTCCCTTAAAGTTCGGCATCGGGTTATTTTTTATCCATAGGATATCATTCATAATCCAAAAGCCCATGTCTTGAAGAATTTTTCCTAAACGAAAGATGTTATGATAAGAACCAATCACCCAAAAAGATGCATCGGGTTTCATAACTCTCTTAGCTTCCGTCAGCCATTTAATAGAAAATTCATCATAAGTCTTAAAGGACTCAAACTGATCCCATTCATCATCAACAGCTTTAACCTTTGAATCGTCAGGGCGACGCAGATCTCCTCCTAGTTGCATATTATACGGCGGATCTGCAAAAATAATATCAATGGAATTAGCATCCATTTTTTTCATTTCTTTTATGCAGTCACCCTTAGCAATAAAATTAGTCTTTTCTCTTCCCATAAAAAAAGTATATCACAAAAAAGAGGCTTTCTCATTTCTAGAAATGGATTTTTTTTAATTTTTCCTCTTGCTTTTTGAAAAAAAATTATTTTTTGAATGTTTTCAACTGTTTTTCAAGCGGTTAGTCAGATCAAAACTACATTTTTAATTTTGTTTCGAAGTTAATATCTGGGCAGTCATCAGCATCACCTTCAAACTTTATAATAAGATCTTCACCTTTTACATCACCAAGCTTCAGATTTTTAGATTTATCATGAAGTGGGATTTTAATATATCTTTCTGTTAGATTCGAATAAACAGCGAAATTTGCAACTCTACCAATTTCTGTATCCGAATAGAAAAAACCTTCGTCTTTGTAAACAACTATATTTCCACGAAGAGATTGATCTCCTTTTCTTTCAAGAGTTAGACTCAACTGAGCACCACTATTAGAATTTGAAACATTGATATTCTTAAACCTACCTTCAACACTAGTTTTACCAAATCGAGCGACAACAGGAATAGTTACACCCGGAAGCCCTTGTATGTTAAAACTCATTTTTTTAGATCTAGACTTTGGTTGAGCTTTTTGGATTACATTTTTTTCTTGAATATAAAAATGCGATCTCGCTTCAATGTCTTTATTTTTTCTAGCCTTTTTATTAAGCATTAGTCGAATAATTTGAGTTTCATTTGGGTTTAATGTAATTCGTCTGGGAGAATAGTCAATAAACGGAGATGCGAATTTTACTTTGCTAGCCTGAGTTGTGGTTAAAGGACTAATTTTTTCTATTGGCTTTTTCTTTTTATTTAGGCCTTTATCAACAAAAACAAGGTTTCCGTTTCTTTTCTCGATATTTCTATAAGCTCCGCTTTTCATAGGATAAAGCTCTACAAATTTCATTTTATAGCTTTTCGCTTCACTGCCCATGTTTGTGATTTGTATAGACTTAGTTTTATCTTTTCCAGAGAAAACAATTTTTTGTGGATGTACTAAAAAATCAGCAGAAACAGAGCTTGTTGCTAAAATACTAGCTAAAATTAAACATATTTTTTTCATTTGTGATCCTTTTTTATTGATTTTATATTGTGTTACTTCTGCCTTTGCAGTAATAGCAATTAGTTGTATTTTTTACCCCGCCCCAAAATATCTAAAGATATTTTGACCCTTCCACAAGGGGTGGGTGATAGACCGAGTTTTGGGATTCGTAATTTTTTGCTTCCCAATGTTTTTTTACTAGGATCAAGTGCAGTTTTTCTCCATAATTTTCAGTTTTTATAGAGAGCAAAAAAGATTCTGTATTGTGAGATTCCTGCCTTCGCAGGAATGACGATCTTTTTTATAGTAAAACTAAATAGTAATTAAACAAATTTTAAGAAGATTTTTGAATGATTTTCAATCGGTTTCAGTGGAACTGGGTATGACCCATTTTCACTTAAATTGTTGAAAAGCAACAAAAATAACTTAAAAGTTGTTTATTATAAAATTAAAAACTAACATAACATAATAAGTAAAAAAACATTAAATTAGTATTTAGTTTTACTATATACCCCTCACCCGAGCTTCGCTCGACCTCTCCCGCAAGGGGAGAGGCGGAGTCCGAGTCATTGGAAAAGATTGAATCCTACCGAATCGAATCAACAAAGCTGTCATTCCTGCGAAGGCAGGAAACTCACCGAATCGAATCTTTTCTTGTTTTCTTTCTTTCTTTCTTTTCCGTATTTTCCACCGTATCACCCACCCCTTGTGGGAGGGTCAAAATAGCTCTTACTATTTTGGGGCGGGGTAAATTTCTTATTTTTTCTTCATATCAAAGATTTATTAATCAAATAAAAAAATTATATCACAAATTTATAAAAAAACCTAATGAAAAAATAACTTTTTTTTAGTTCTATTTTGTGATATACTAATTGATATGAAAAAAATATTTATTATTTTCTGTGTATTCTATGTGTTTTCTAGTGTTTCAAATGCTAGAAGAACTTCTAGTGCAAGATCAGGAAGCAATAGAGCAGAGCAACAAACAACATCTCGTGAAAGAACAACAAGTTCTAGAAAAAGATCAGCTCGCTCTGGAAGCACAAGATCAACAAATACTCGCTCAACTCGAGGACAAGATGATTCTACAAACGAAACTAAAACATCAGCAAGGTCTGGGCGAGGAACTACAACTTCGGCTTCTTCTTCACAAACAACAACAAATGCAAGATCGGGGCGAAGATCTGCACGGTCTGGACGAGCTAGATCTTCTCGTTCTAGTGGTGGGACAGCAACTGCATCAAGAAGACAAACCGCTCCAACAAAAAGCAGTTCAGCAAGAGCAGGTGTTTCTAGAAGTGGAGTGATTCCATCTATGGCACCATCCATGACAAATATCACAGGACGAAATAATGTTCAGCAAGAATACCAAGAAGTAGATAAAGAAGAGCAATTGCTAGGAATGGAAGAGACTAAAAAGCGATGGGGAGTTTGTATGGATGATTTTTGTAATGATACTGATTCTATAAATCCTGCATATAGGTGTCTTTGTTCTGCAAATATAGCTAAATTAAAACCGCTAGAAAAAAAAGTTCACGAAAAAATGAAACAGCTATTGCAATTAACTTCTAATGTTGAGGCTGCGAAAATGGGAATTCAATATCAAATTTTTAATGAAGCTACTTTGGAGAAACTAGGTCTAACAGAAGACGAAAATGACACCGAAAATCCTTGGGATTTAGATAATGTAAATTACGGATTAGACCAATTGCTGGGAGAAGAAAACAAAAGAAAAGAAGGACTGGCTCTATTCAAAGATTCCTTAGGGGCATGTGATCCTTACTTAAAGTTATCTGCTTCATTCAAAAAACATATTGTCGCTTCATACCAAGCATCAACTCAAAAATCTTGTTTAGCATTTCAAAACAGTTTAACAGGAAAGTTAAGAAAAATGGAGTTTGTTTTTCAATCTGCATATAATAAATTGCAAAAAGCGGAGCATAAAGAAGCTAATCAATTTTCAGCAGAAGAATGTTCTAAGCAAGTTAAAAATGTTTTGATTACTACCGCTGGATGTGGGGAGAATTTTGAGAATTGCCAAACGAAAGCTCTTTTAGAATCTAAAAGAATTATAGTGAGTGATATTTTAGACAAATGTAAAAATGTAAATAAAAACGATGTTATTTGGAAAGAAATTGTAGGTTCTGGAAAAAGAGAAAGTAAAAAACATTCTAAATCTTTGGTTTCTCAATGTGCCACCGACTTAAAAGATTGCATGCAACCGCATTGTGGAAATGGGTTTGTTGATTGCGCCACTTCCAACGACATTGAATATAAGAAAAACTACTGCTTAGTTAAATTAGATCCATGTCTAAATGATAAAAATAAAATTTGGAGCCAATTCAAAAAAGAAGCAATAAAATTTGGAAAAAAAACATTAAAAGAAATCTCAAACAGAAAAAAAGAAGAAGATGCTGAGAATAAAAAACAGAACGATACTGAGGAAGAAAAGAGACAGAGAGAAGCTAAAATAACGCAATGTGAAGCAGATAAAACAAATTTCAAAAGTTGTGTTAACATGCGATGTGAAGGAAAGTGGAGTGAGTGTGCAGGAACACCATCTCAATGCTCTACTGAAACATTTGGAAAAAGTTGTGAAACAGCCGAAAAAACAAACTTAGTAACTTCTTTTAACAATAAGATTACCTCAGCTGTTGATGCTCTTATTGGAATAACTTTTGCTGGAGCAAACGGCAGAGTTACAAAAAACTTTAAAAAAGGAGATTTAGTTTATTGCCATAGCTCTGTATTTGGAGATCCTAGTCGAGGAGATACAAAAGCTTGCTGGTTTAGTAATAACTGTTGTTCAGGCTATACTAGAATAGAATACGAAGGAAAATCTTTTATATTAAACGGAGATAACCTGTTTACGATACAATGATTATTTATCAAAAATCTTATTTTTTATTTTTTCAATATCTTTTACACCAAGTCCGATGTCTTGATAATAAATCGCTTTTTTCCAGTTGTATATCGCTTTTTTGTTTTCACCAAGTGCTTTATAAACATCTCCTAAGTGGTCACGAATTTCAGGATTAGACGCTTTTCTCGTGATGGCAATTTCTAAAACTTCTCTCGCTTGTTCTAACTTTCCAATTTTATACAAAGCCCAACCATAACTATCCCAAAATTCAACATTTTGAGGAGCGGAAGTTAGTGCGGTTTTAATCATATCCATTGCTGATTCTATATTTTTATTGTTTTCAATCCAAAAATAACCTAAATAATTTAGAACGATTGGATTCTTCGGACTTTTTTCATGAGCGATTTTTAGATTTTTTTCGGCTAATTCTTTTTTATCTTCCCAATCATAAATTAATCCCAAATAGTAAAAAACTTCCCAACTTAAAGCAGAATGATCTTTCGTATTTTCCAGCAATTTTTCATAGAGCTTTCTAGCATTAGAATAATCCCGATTCTGCACATAAGTTTCACCGAGCAACAAAACAGCGAGCAAATAACTAGGATGCTTTTCAACTAGCTCCCGATATGTTTCTATAGCCAATTTATCGTTATTATTTTTTTTATAAATTCGTGCTTGTTTCAACAATGAAGAGGGATAAAAAAAACTATTCTTATCAATCGAACTAAATATATTTAAGGCATTTCCAAAGTCTTTTAATCAATAAACGCCTCAGTCAGTCCGTCATGAGAATTAAATTTTTTATGATTACTTTTCTCCGAAATAAATCTTTTTAAGTATAGCTTGTTAGCGTAAGATTTTTCAGTTTCTAAACGTTTCTTTATAAAATTTATTGCTGTTTTTTTGTCTTTGTTTTTTTCTAAAAATAGAGATGCGTAATCTATAAATCTCACATTTAATTTTTGAGCTTCATCAAATTTTTCTAAGATTTTCAGAGCTTTTTTATCTTCTCCAAAATAATTATTTAGATAAAAAGAATGCATTAAATATAAAATACGAGTGTCTGCTGTATCTATAAATTTCAAACTTTTCTTAGCTTCTTCTTTTTTATTTTGTCCTGCTAAAATCCAAGTTTTTATGAGTGGCAAGGCGAGTTTGTCGCTGTTACCTTTTTCAATATTTTTAACAATTTTATTAGCAGTTTTGTAATCATTTTTTTTCACAGCATCAGTTAAAATTAAAAATTGCCCTAATCTATTCTTCTTAAATTCAGCTGGATTTTCAGATAAAAACAATCGGGTTTTGTCAAAATCACCACTTAGAATAAAATAAGAGAAAAGTTTTTTCAGAGATTTCTCGTCTGTTTTTTTAGAATTTTGCATAATTTTTTCTGCATAAAAAGATGCTGTTTTATAGTCTTGTGAAAATTGTGCATGCCGTTCAGCAATTACGTATCCAGTGAAATTTCCACCATCAACTAATGCTTTTTTTGAGAAACTTTTTTCAGCTTGTGGAAAAAAGAAAACAGCAATTAGGACTGGTAAAACTAAAAAAACATACCAGACTTTAGTTTTTTTTCTTGCTCTCTTAAAAAATAAATTGTATAGTTTTTTCATGCAAAATCCTTTATATATTTCTCCTGAGTCTAAAACAAAGTTATTAGAATTTCAAGCACTCGTTTTGAAATGGCAAAAAAAAATAAACCTCATTAGCAATTCAACGATTTCTGATTTTTGGAATCGTCATATTTTAGACAGTATTCAGTTGCAAAATTATTTTTCAAAAAAAGAAATGTTTTTTGATTTGGGATCAGGAGGTGGTTTTCCTGCAATACCATTGAGTATTTTGGGCTATAAAATAGCTTTAATAGAAAGCGATCAGAGAAAGGCAATTTTTCTAAAAGAGGCAATTCGCAAACTTAATTTAGATGCAAAAGTTTTAGTAAAAAGAGTTGAGGAGATTGCTTTTCCTGAATATTCTATAATCACAGCACGAGCATTTGCTCCATTGGAAAGAATCCTAAAATGGTTAAAGCCATCCAAAAACATGACTTTGATTTTGCTAAAAGGAAAAAATACCGACGAGGAAATAAAAACAGCACAAGAAAAACATAATTTCAAATACACAGTAAACAAAAGCCTAGTGGGGCAAGAGGGCAAAATCATAAAAATTACTTTTTAATGGACTTGTTTTTATTCCTATTTGCAACTTTTTTTATATCCTCAGAGCAAGGCAATTCCTCAGGAACAATCCCGCTATCTGTGAGGGCTTTTCTGATTTTTTTATTGTTGGATTGATGTTCATTCGAGATTTGAAATTTACCTTTTAGTTCTGTTGTTTTTAATTTGTGATTCGTCATTTCTCCTGCTAAATCCTTAGCTTTAATTGTAACTGTTGGTAAGAAATCAGCAATAGGTCTTCCTTTGGAAACACCAAGTTTTTTCTTCATATCAGCTGTTGAATTTCCACCAAATAAAACTTGATCGCCTTTGCTTCTAATGTAGCCAAAAGCGAATTTATCACGATTTGTTTTGTTGTAAATCTCAGACGAAAGCTCCTTTTCTGTTTGTGAAAGTTTTGCACGAGCATTTAGTCGCTCCACTTCTAACTTATATTCTTCTGTAAGTTCCATTTTTCTAGTTTGAACAGCAAAATACTTTTGAGCCTTTGCTACTTGTAAAATCTTTGGATTTCCATTAAGGGCAGTAAGATAGCAAGCATACCTAGATAATTTGTAATCTTTTTTTGGTCTTCCCCCTATTTTAGGGTTTTTAACGCTGTCGTTAAAAACCTTTTCCACAAAGTGTTTTTCAACCTTATCCTTATTTTCGTGGCAAGTTATTTTAGCCTTCGAAATTGCTGTTTCAAAATTATGAAAGGCTGAATACCCCATAACCTTTTGCAATTCCCTCGCTAACCAAAACTCATTTCCGTCTTTGTCGATTCTCTTTATTTCTTCAAAAGACTCATACCTCTTATCGCTAACTTCAGTCAAAGCAACCTCCTTTTTGTATCTAACACAATTTATTATGTCTTGATTCGTAATTATAGTCAAGCTAATTAAGGTTGTCCGCAGAATCGCCAAGATTTTTAGAGAGATTTTCAATCGGTTTCAGTGGAATTGGGCATGACCCATTTTCACTTAAATTGTTGAAAAGCACCGAAAAAGATGGCGAGTGTGCGGATAATTTTTTTAAAAGAATTTCATAAGAGAAATAAAGAAAACATAAGACAAAATTAATTAGTTTGACTATAGAAAGCAAGAATTATTTTTTTTCCTTGAATTATTTTTTATAATAATTTATAGTAAGATTAAACTAAAAAAAGGATTCTTATGGCTCGTCTTACAATAACCGATTGCTTAAAAAATGTTAAAGATAAATATGAACTAATTGTTCTAGCAGGACAAAGATCTAGACAATTATATGCAGGAAAAACTCCAACAATAGAAGTTGAGGATAGAGTGCCTGTCTTATCATTGAGAGAAATTGCTAAAAACACAATAGACACATTAGCACTAGAAAAGAATTTAATCAAATCTTTCAGAGAAACAAAAGAACCAGATTTTGAAGAAAAAGAAGAGATTTCCGATGAATTAAAGCAAATAGAAGAAGACCTAAAATAAGGATAGAAAATGCAATTTACAATTACTCACAAAGATCTACTAAAATCGCTTTCACATGTTGTTCCAATAGCAGAAAGAAAAAGCACGATTCCAATTTTAACAAATATAAAAATTGAAGCGGGAAATAATCTAGTTTTTACAACTACGAATACAGACATTGAAACTATTGAAACTGTTCCTGCACAGATTATAGAAGAGGGAAAAACAACTGTTCCAGCTCATATTCTTTATGATATTGCTAGAACTTTAACAGAGGACGAAGTTTCTTTTGCTACAAAAGACGGTAAAATGGTTATTTCGGCTGGCAAAGCGAAGTTTTCACTTCCTATGTTGCCTGCAGACGATTTTCCAATGATGTCAGGAACTTCTTTGCCATTTAAGTTTAAAATTTCACCTGACGATTTAATCTCTTTAATCGATAAAACTAAATTTGCTGTTTCAAATGAAGAAACAAGATATTATTTGAACGGTATTTATTTACATGTTGTTGAAAAAGACGGACAAAATTTACTGAGATCTTCTGCAACAGATGGAGGGCGATTAGCAATTTACGATGTGCCTGCGCCAGAAGGTTCAAAGGGAATGCCAAGCGTTATTGTTCCTAAACAAGTTATTGCGGAACTAAGAAAATTTTTAGATTCATCAGATAAAGACATAACAGTTGAAGTTTCAGAAACAAAAACAAGATTTTTATTTGAAAATGCGACAATGACCTCTAAGTTGATAGATGGAAAATATCCAAATTATTTAGCTGTTATTCCAAAAGGAAACGATAAAAAATTGATTGTAAATACTGCTAAGTTTAAAAATTGTGTTGCTAGAATGTCGTCGGTCTCTATTGATAAATTTCAAGCTGTTAAAATGATAATTGAAAAAGATTCTTTGACTTTAACTGCTAATTCTCCTGAGGCAGGAACAGGAACAGAAGAAATGGTAGCAAGTTATGACGGAGAGACGATTGAAATTTTGTTTAATTACAAAAAATTATTAGATATGACTAATCAAGTTGAAACAGAAGAGCTAGAATTCTCGCTTGCAAATAGCACGGCTCCTGCAATTATGAAAGAAAAAGGCAATGATCATTTTCTATATGTGATAATGCCATTGAGATTATAAGTAAAATGATTAGTATTTTACCTATTTTATTAATTCCGATTATTGTAATTTTTTTTGCAATTTATTTTTCAAGAAATTTTTTTGATAAAAAAAGATTTTATTTTTTATTTTTTAATTTATCTTCTTTTTTGCTAGCTGTATATCAGATTAATTTTATTGGAAATTGGTCTAAATTTTGGTATTTGCCAAGTTGTTCTTTAGCTTCTACAATAAATTATAAAATATTTATTTTAGCTCTAGTGATTTCTCTCTTTTTTATTTTTAGACAAATTTTTATTAGCAAATTTTCCAACAAAGTTAAAACAATGTCAATTATTGCGTATGTCTTGATAAATGCTGGGTATTTTTTCTATGCAGTGATGCTTGTGGTTGGTGATTGTCCGACATAAATCACTTGTTTTTTTGATAAAAAAATCATAAAGTCTGTTTATGGATAGCAAAATAAAACAAAAACTTTCTTCGGCTAATTTTCAAAAAGAAGCCCCTATTTTAGAGACAGAAGCGTTTCCTAAAGGCTTAGACGAATCTGTAATTAGAAAAATTTCTGCTATAAAAAAAGAACCAAAAGAAATTTTAGATATTCGCTTAAAAGCTTTTTCTATGTGGAAAAAAATGTCTGAACCTCATTGGTCAGCTTTTAATTATCCAAAAATTAATTATCAAAATTATTCTTACTTTTCAACTCCTAAGAAAAACACAACGAAAAATTTAGACGAAGTTGATCCGAAAATCTTAGAAATTTATAAACGACTAGGTGTTCCACTTGAAGAGCAAAAAATGCTTTCGGGAATCGCTGTTGATGCTGTCATTGATTCTCAATCTGTCGCTACAACATACAGAGCAGAATTAGAAAAACACGGAATTATTTTTTGTTCTTTTTCGGATGCGATTCAAAATCATTTAGATTTAGTTTTGGAGCATTTTTTATCTGTCGTTCCGATGGCTGATAATTTTTATGCAACATTAAATACTGCTGTTTTTTCCGATGGGACTTTTGTTTACATTCCAAAAGGAGTGAAGTGTCCGATTGAGCTTTCCACTTATTTTCGGCTGAATACAAAGGCAGTTGGACAGTTTGAGAGAACTCTAATTATTGTAGAAGATGGAGCGGAGGTGTCTTATTTAGAGGGTTGTTCCGCTCCTGCATATAGCGAAAATCAATTTCATGCGGGCATAGTTGAAATAATCGCAAAGCCAAAATCGAAAGTGTTTTATTCTACTGTTCAAAATTGGTATGGCGGGGATAAAAATGGAGTTGGGGGGATTTTTAATTTCGTTACAAAACGAGCAAAAGTTGAAGAAGATGCTTATGTTCGATGGACGCAATTAGAGGTTGGTTCGCGATACACTTGGAAATATCCATCTTGTCTTTTGAAGGGCGATCGTGCGAAAGGAGATTTTTTTTCCGTGGCAATGACTAATCACAAACAAGAGGCAGATACGGGAACGAAAATGATTCACATTGGGAAAAATACAAATTCTAGAATTGTCTCAAAGGGCATTTCGGCTGGGAATTCGACACAAACTTATCGGGGTTTAGTAGATATAAAAAAATCTGCGGAAAATTCTACGGCTATGATTGAGTGTGATAATTTGATAATTGGAGATAAGGCAGGCGGACATACTTTGCCGACGAATATCTGCCAAAATTATTCTTCTTCAATAACACATGAGGCATCGACGAGTCGGATAAATCCTGAGCAACTTTTTTATCTAAAATCTCGTGGGATGGATGAAGACTCCGCAACTGCTTTGATTGTAAATGGATTCTGCAAAGATATTTTATCACTGCTTCCACATGAATTTGCGATGGAGGCGAAACAACTCGTTGCACTTCATTTAGAAGGGAAATTATAGATAACGAACGGTGATTGCTTTTTTTCAAAACTGAAAATAACGGAAATGTTCCGCACAAAATATATTATTGTAGGGGCAATCCCTTGTGTTTGCCTTAAAAAAACGGTTTACATTATTTTTAACTTGCATTTTAGTCATTAAGGGTATAGACCTAGTGTTATAGGTTTAGAAAAAAACAAAAGGGGAAAAATGAAACAAAATTACATTAAGGTTTTTAAGGCACTTGGTTATTATAGAAGAATTAAGATTCTAAAAAAAATAAACGATTCGAAATTGAAAACAACAACAAGTATTTTTCTTTCAAAGGAATTGGGGATTCCAAAAGAATCCATGAGGTTTCATTTGAATGAGCTAGTAAAAGCAAATTTAATAAAAAAAGAAAAGAGGAAAAGTTTATATATATACATTTCTGTTAATCTTGATTTAATTAAGCAAACACAACAAGCAATGAAAGAGTTGGTGTAGTTTTTTCAATAGACCTATAACACTAGGTCTATGTTTTTTAGAAAACCCTTTATTCTTTTTCCTAAATGTGATATACTTCTAAAAAAGGAGAAAAAATGAAATTCAAATTAATTTATCGTGGTGAGGTTAAGATTCATCCTAAAAAACGAGCTCAGCATATCCATGCTATTCGCAAGCAGTTGTCTTCGCAACTAGAAAAGCTTTTAGAGATTCCTCCTTACTCAAAAATTAAAGATTTTATGACTGGAAAAGGGCAGAAAAAAAAGGACATAGCAAGGCACATGCAGGGCATTGATTTTATTCCTGTGATTTCTCCTTCCTTACATTTGCTGGCGGAGCTAGATGTTCAGTTGCTTCATCCTGAGCTTTTAGGAACTCCACGAGCTGATATTGATAACAGAATGAAAACGCTTTTAGACGGATTACGACGACCACAAAATCAACATGAAATTCCTGAGAGTGCTGAAAAAGGGGGGAAGTTTTTTGTATTATTAGACGATGATAGTCTCGTAACAAAGCTTTCTGTAAACACAAGCCATTGGTTGAATGCTACAAATCCAGAGGATTTATTAGTAATAATAACAGTAAATATCCGTGCTTCAAAAGGAACAATCGATAACTTAGATTTTATAATTTAAGCCGGAGCTATAACTAAAGAAAGCTGGCGACCTTCCATATTAGCATATTTTTCAATCTTAAAATTTTGAGCTAAATCATCTTGGAATTTCTTCAACAAATCATAACCTCGTTGCTTAAAGGCCAACTCACGACCGCGAAAACGAACAGTGACTTTAACTTTATGCCCTTGACCAAGAAACTTTTGAGCCGCCTTGATTTTAATTTCGTAGCCTTGCGTATCTGTAACAGGTCGCATTTTAATTTCTTTAGTTTTCACAACTTTGGTATTTTTTTTATTTTCTTTTTCTTTTTTACTTTTGGTGTATTTCCACTTTCCATAATCCATAATTTTGCATAAAGGAATTTCTTTATTTGGAGACATTTCTACTAAATCCAAACCGACATCCTCTGCCATTTTTAGGGCATCAAATTTTGAAATAGTTCCGTGATTTGTTCCACTAGCATCTATGAGCTGAACTTCCTTTGCCCGAATTGAGTTGTTGCGATTTGGTCCTGTGTCTCTTTTGAGACGATTTTTTTGATAAGTAGCTATAATTTTCTCCTTTTTACATGATTAGTTTAATTATTTTACAAAATAGAAATAAAAAAATCCACTATTATTTCCAAATATCTTTTTTGTTTTTCCAAGTTTCTTTTCGTTCTTCAAAAAGTTGAATTCTACTATTTATTTTAATAATTTCTTTTGGATAAAAATTAAGAAGAACCTCAAAGAATTCAAGCATCCAAACTTTTCTAGAATAGCTATAATTTATTTTTATCTTATTAGAATTTTTTATTTGGATTTGACCGAATCCTAAGGCGCCGATTGTTAAGCAACCCCAATCTAAAAATTCAATAGGAATAAAATGAATTTTTTTTATCTTCAATTTGTTGTTTTTTATTGTATATTTTACCATTAAAATCGAAAAAACATTTGTGTCTTCTTCATAAAATCGCGACAACCTATCAACGGATGTTAAATTGGGCATATTAAATTTAGTGTCTTCTCTATGTGTTTTTGAATCAACTATAACAAAAAAGTCATTCTTATCTAAGAAAGCAAAATCAGCCATCGCTCTTCTTGAAAAAGATGTGTCATATCTTTTGCAAAAGTCTTTTAAGATAAGCTCAAAATTGTCTTTTAACACTTTCTCAATTAACCCACCAACGGCTCGTGTGTCAGCCATAGCTTCATTTAGAACAAAATCGTAATTGTTTAGAAAATCTTTTATTTTGCTTTCTAATTTTCTATAATTGTTTTCATAAAAAATACTTTTTTTCATAAGAGCTTCCCTTGTTGTGTTTTTTTTACTCGTTTTTTTGTATTATTTTTACTGTTTCTTTCCCAAAAAACACCGCCTTCATACCCTTGAATTGCATTGTCAGTTTCAGCAATTTCTAATCTTTTAAGACCAAGACAAGCATATTCCTTGTTTACTTCTATTCCAATAAATTTTCTATTTAGTTTTTTACAGACGACTGCCGTTGTTCCACTACCTAAAAATGGATCTAAAATAATATCATCTTCTTTTGAGCTAGCTAAAACCAATTTAGCAATTAATTTTTCAGGTTTTTGTGTTGGGTGTTTTGTATTCTCAGGCATAGACCAAAAAGGAATAGTTATATCTGTTAGTATATTAGAAGGATAAGTTAGTCTAAAAGCCTGCCCATTAGTTTCAGTCCAATCTTTGGCTTTTCCATCTTTATCTTTATATGGAGCGATAACTTGTTTTTTTAATTTCACCGCATTTACATTAAAATAATAATCATTAGTATTTGTGCAAAACCAAATGTCCTCGGTGTTGTTTTTCCAGTTATTTTGACATCCACGACCTTTTTCTCTTTCCCAAGTAATTCTATTTTGTATTAAGAAATTTTTAGATAAAATAGGTTCAATTAAACAGGAAGTTTTCCAATCGGAGCAAACATAAACAGTGGCATTTTTAGTCAACTTAGGCTTTAACTCTTTTATAACTTTTTGAAACCACAAACTATATTCATCATCAGAGGTTTTTTTAAATTTTTCACCATTATAATCTTTTGTTAGATTATAAGGTGGATCCATGACTAAAAGATTTATAGAATTATCTTTTATCAACTTGATAGATTCAAAAAAATCACCATTTATAATTTTGTCTAAAATAGCTTTATTTACAAAATTAGAGGGAGTTATTAATAATTCCCCTAATCTTGAAATTTCTTCTTCACTGCAGATTAATGTTTTGTTTCTAGTGCTTTTCATATTATACTGGGAACGAAACACCTTTTGGAAGGTTAAATCCGCCAGTAGAGTCTTCTAATCTTTTTTCTGTAAGAGCATCTGCTTTTTCCGCTGCATCACGACATGCTGCAACTAATAAGTCTGTCAGTTCTTCTTTATTAGCCATTGCTTCTGTTTTAATTTTAATGTCTTCAACGAATTTTCGTCCGTTCATTATAACTTCAACTAAGCCACCGCCAGCAGTTCCGACAACAGTTTCGTTTGCTAATTGCTCTTGTGCCTTAGCAACTTTTTCTTGCATTTCTTTCGCTTGTTTTACCAAGTTTGCCATATTAACCATAGTTTACTCCTTTTTTAAAGCTCTTTCTGTAACTCTTGGTGATTGCTTTTTGCGCTGATTATGCACAATTTTTCAAAAAGCAGAGCCAAAAACGGCTGATGCTTTTCTTAAATTATTCCTTCTCAACACAAAAACCGTTCGCTTCGCTCTCTTCAACCACTCTCGTCGGCGAGATTCTCTCTTTTCTTTCATAACTTTTAAGTTATGAAAGAGGTTTATTATCTAATTTTACTAGAACATTCTTATTATATCATTATATGTAGAAAAAATCATTAAAAAAATTAAAAATCCGAAACCAGCATAAGTTAGCACGATTTGTGCGATTTTTGGAGCAGGGCGACGAGCTATCATTTCATATAAATAAAATACTAAATGCCCTCCGTCTAGTCCCGGAATTGGAAATAAATTAATTACTCCAAGATTTATAGAAATAAAAGCTATGAAAAATAAAAATGAAAAAAATCCCGTGTTGAAAGCTCGTCCTGACATCTGGGCTATGCTAATCATTCCGCCGAGTTCTTTTGAAGATCTTTTTCCCGAAACGATTTGTCCTAGACCTTGAAACATTGTTGCGACACTAACGTGCATTTCTGTAAAAGTTTTCACAAAAGCAGTCCCTACCCCAACTTTCTTCGCCTTATTTAGATTAGCATGCGCTTGAACTCCGAGAGTAGGAACTCCTTCTACATTTTTTGGAGTAATAATTAATTTAATTTTTTTATCATTTCTATCAATTAGGACTGGGATTTCGGATTTTTTAGCACTCATAAGTGCCGTGCGAATTTCTTGAAAAGATAGAATTTTTTGTCCTGCAATTTCAACTATTTCATCACCTTTTTTTATTCCCGCAATTTCTGCAGGTGAGTCCGCCATAACAGAATCTATGATTGGAGGAGTTTGTGGAATTCCTTTGAAAGCAAAAACAGAAAAAATCAATGCAAATGCTAAAATAAAATTCATTATAATTCCGTTTCCAGCAATCCACATTTTTTTCCAAACTGGTTTGCTTTCAACAGTTTGAGACTTTTCTTTTTTAGAAAGTTTTTCACTACCTTCTTCACTTAAAATTTGTAAATATCCACCAACAGGTAAAATACCGATTCGCCATCTAGTGCCGAGTTTGTCAGTCCAGCCATATACTTCTTTTCCCATTCCGATTGAAAATGCAATGACTTTTACACCACTTTTTCTAGCAGCAATAAAATGCCCCCATTCGTGGACTAAAACACATAATCCTAAAACTAATACAAAACTAATTATTGTTATTATCATTTTTTTATCCTTTTTTAACTACATCGTATTCTAAGTGAAGAAAAGAGTCTTTAAGTTTATTAACTTTTTTTAACTCTAATAACTTTACATGTTCTAAGTCTTTTTTTGAAAGGAGACTTTTTCCATCGACTAATGTAGGTGTATCTTTTCCTCCAAATAAAACAGGGGCAATAAAAATAGAAATTTTATCAATTAAGTTTTCTCTTAATAAAATAGAATTTAACTCTCCGCCTGTTTGAATTGTTATTTTTTCAATTCCATATTTTTTCTTAAATTTAACAAACAGATCGTTGAAATCAATTTTATTTTCATAAAAAATAATTTCCAAATTATCTTCTTTAACACTAAATGCAGGATGTTTTTTATTTGAAGTAATTAGATAAAAAATCTTACTTCTTTTGCAAAAGTTTTCAACACCGACTTTTGTTAAATGGCTATTGTCTATAACGATAAAACTGACTATTGTTTTCTTTATAACCTGTTCTTCATTCATTCCAACCTTAGCCATAACTTTTCCAGAATTAAATGAATGCAAATCGGTTGTTTGCTCATAATCCTGATATTGTTTTTCCCCTTTTTTAATTCCTATTATTTGAGAATCAGTATCAAAGTCTCTCTCATTACTTGTTCCTGTTGAAATTTTTCCATCTAACGATTCTATTAAAAATAAAGTATTTATAGGTCTATTCATTTTCTCCCTTTTTGTAAAACTACAAATTGTTTCTTAATTTCTTCTTGAAAATCTTTTGGTAACTTTTCCCACATTAGCAATTGAATTCTAAAAGGTAAATCACTATTTTCAAAAGCTTCTGTTATTTGCTCAAAATCAAAAACATTAGCACAAAAAACTACACAATCTAAGTCTGAAAATTTATCAGCAGTTTCTTTTATTCTAGAACCAAAAGCAAGAACTTTTTTATTATGCAAATGTTTTTCTAAAATAGCTTTTATTTCTTCCAATTCCTTTTTAGATACCTGCATTGTCCCCACTAATTTTTTTATAAATAGTTGAAGTATCTGTTATAAAATCTTCAATAATTTCTAAAGTTTCGTTAGCTTTTTCCTCGGAGCAATCATGACTAGTTGCAATTCTTTTATTGTTATAATTAAAAAAAGATTCTACATTTTCAATTAGCTTATTTTCACCTGCTAAACGAAAAATAGGCTTTGGGCCATTCGGCAAATCAGACAGCCCAATTTTATCTTGAAGATGTTTTTTCAAATGTTTCCACAGAGAGTCAAAGCAAGTTTCAAATCTATGAATGCATGATTCTCTCAGTGCTTCTTTTTGCCATCCGTCCGCATTAGATTCTTTGTAATTTCTATACATTTCTTTTAAGCGACACAATGAATTTTTTAGTTTTATATAATTTGTCATTAATTTACTCCAAATATATAAATAACAATCCCTATCCAGAAAATCAAGAATAAAAAGCTATCGAATCGATCTAGTAAGCCACCGTGTCCGATAATTATTTTCCCGCTATCTTTTGCTCCATTTAGTCGCTTTAAGTATGATTCAAAAAGGTCTCCAAGTTGAGCGATAATACTTAGAATAATTGTTGTTAAAATATAAAATGATATAACCTTTACAGCTACATAAAAATTATTAGCAAAGACACGAATTGGAACTGTTTTTAATAAATAAATAATAACAATCGTTGTTGGAAATAGTATTCCACCAAGAAATCCAGCCCAAGTTTTATTAGGACTGATTTTTGGAGCTAATTTTTTTTTGCCGAATTTTTTCCCTACAAAATAAGCTCCAATGTCTGTTGTGATCGTTATAAAAAAAATTACTAACAACAGAATTGCTCCTAATGGATCGGGGGTTTTTGGTAGCAAAAGATTCATTGCTTTATTTATAAAAATCAATGCACTTAAATAAATTATTAAAGAGAGAAGGCAAAAAAAATCTTTTTTTCGTTCTGTTTTTTTTCCGTAAATTAAAATAGAAGAGATCCCACAAAACAGCGGAAAAATAAAATCATACCAATTAAAACCATTTTGATTTATGTATATTAATACTGAAAAAACTAAAAGTAATGCAAAATATCTTGATAATAATTTTGCTTTTTTGTCTTCAATTAAATTAAAAAACTCCCAGATAATTCCTGCAGAAAAAATGTAATAGACGCCTGTGGCTAAATAGTTATCTCCGCCTAAAAATAAATCTACAAAAAAAACAATTCCAAAAACTAGAAGCATGCCTGCCCCGATGATTCGTTTTTGCAAATTTGAAAGGTTTTTTAATAATTTCATTAAAATTTAACTTTAACAGGTTTTTTAGCTTCAGCTTCTAATAATTTAAAAAAATCTTGTCTAACGAATCCAAACATTTTAGCAATTAAATTACTCGGAAATTGCTCAACCTTAACATTAAAAGCCTGAATTGTATTATTGTAAAATCTACGAGAAGCCTGTATTTTATCCTCTGCATCTGTAAGCTCAGCTTGTAGTTCTAAAAAGTTTTGATTCGCTTTTAATTCAGGATAGGCCTCAGATAAAGCAAAAATTGATTTCAAAGTAGATTGCAACATATTTTCTGTTTTAGCCTGTTCTGCTGGACTCCCATTGCTTGCCATAGCGGAAGTTCTAGCCTTTGTTACAGCGGAAAAAGTTTCTTTTTCATGCTTTGCATAACCTTTAATTGTCTCCATTAAATTAGGAATTAAGTTGTATCGTCGCTTCATTTGAGTTTCAATGTCAGACCATGCTTCTTGAAAGCGATTCTTTAAAGTTATTAAACTATTGTAAGAACTTATAGCCCAAAAAACTATAATCCCTGCCCCTGCCAGTATATAATGTGTCATTTTTTCTCCTTATTTTTTTAGGTTAATAATAGTAATATAATAATAATTTTTAGCAAAATCAATATGATTCTACATTTGAGCAGTTAGCTGTTCTTGCATTTCAAAGGTTCCAAAAACAACCCAAGCTATAACAACTGCAATCAAAAGAATTGCAAAAGAATTTAAAATTCCAGCAGTAGTTTGAATTCGAACGATAGCATCTTCTAGATATTCATTACCAATTTGCTCCAAAGTTTCTTCAAAATTATCTAGCTCTGCATAGATTTCTAAATCACCAATAATTTCTTTATCTGGAAAATTAAAACCAGTATGCTTTAGGGCCGTTCCTAAGTTTTCTCCTTCGCTCATATAGTCCAAAGCATAGTCAATTCTCTCTCTTAAATATGGAGTAGAATCATCTCTAAGCGATGCCATTCCTTTTGTTATTGGAGTCCCCGACTTAGTCAAGGCAGATAAAGATAAAATCCAACTCACTCCTGTAAATAATCTGTATAAAGACCAAGGTGGAAATTTATCTAATACAACTCGTAATTTTCCAGTTAAATAGGGCAAGGAGACAGTGATAAGAAATACAAAAACAATAAAACTTAATGGAAATGCCCACCAATATGTGGCGATTCCATCTGAAATGGAAACTAATGAGCTGGCAACCCCTGACCAAATGATATCTTTTCCTGCAGCATCAATTAAAGGCGGAACTAAATAAACAGCAACCATAATTAAAATTAAAAATGTTAGAACCAATAAAAATAACGGATATGCAAAAGCGGAAATTAAAGGTGCGATAATCCTGTCCGAACCTTCTGCAACTTTTATGACATGAACTAATGCCGTTTCTAGCCTAGAAACATCTCCAACGGATAACATCAATCTTTCTCGAAAAGGCACCCAGCCTCGCAACGCATGAGAAAAGCTTTCTCCATTTTCTAGTCTTCCTTGCCAAATAGAAATAGCAATTGCAAATGGTTCACCAGTACTTCTTCCGTCTTTTGAAGCAATCATCCAAAGGCGATCTAAGGCGTCCATTAGAGTAAAATTATTTCTCAAAAGGGCCGATAACTTTCTATATAATTTTAGTCTTTTCTTTGCGGAATGTTTTACGATTCTTCTCGCAAACCATTTTTCGACTAATCCAAATTTTCTAGAATAATTTCTCATTCAATAAACATAACATAAAAAAACTTTTTAGACAATAAAATTGTTTTTTAATCTTGGTGATTGCTTTTTGTCACGGTGAATTTATGGTCAAACCAATTAAAACTGTCCGCATAATCGCCTAAATTTCTCGAGAAATTTTCAATCGATTTTAGTGGAATTGGGATGACTCATTTGCACTTAAGCTGTTGAAAAGAGCCGAAAAAGATAGCGAGTATGCGGATAAATTTTAAAAAACATTAACCAGAAAAAAAAGAAAAAGACAAGACAACATAAATTAGTTTTACTATAGTGAGGAAAGTCACCGCTAAGTCCCGAAAACTAAACAACGGCTATAAAACTAGGTTTATAGCCTAAGGAAAAAACTCATCATTAGACCTGTTGCATAACCTAATGTTATGCAATAGAAAAAAAGAGATTTCGCAAAGCGGAGTGATTAGAGTGAGTTCTTACGAACGGTTTTTGTTGGTATCGTATTTAAAATTGGCTCAATTCCATTTTGCATGTGTTTTATACCCCTCACCCGAGCATAATTTGTTGATAAAAAAATGTTGAAAATTTCGTCTCCTCTCCCCTTGCGGGAGAGGAACAAGGTGAGGGGTATTTAAGAAAACACACATAAAACGGAATTGAACCTTAAAATTATACATTTTGATGTATGATTTTATTGGCAGACACAGCAAGAAAGCAATCACCAAGAGTTATGCAATAGCTCTATTCAATTGCAAAATAAACTCAGCTCTATGTTCTCTAAAATTCTCTTCAAATAACTGTCAAAAAAGTTCTTGCTTTCACTTGTTTTTGCTTTACTATAAAATTAAAGAGGAGAGAAACATGAAATTATTTTTTATTTCTTTATTTTTATTTAGCTTTCAACTGCTAGCGGATGGTGTAAACGAGCCTCGCCATGAACCTGCTTGGCCTAGCTCTAATTCTGTTGCATCATATCAAATGCCTGTAGAAAAAGGAAGAGAACCTAGGCAACCCATGGCAGAAAGAGGTTGGAGTGGTGGAGCATCATATTCCCCTCCCGGCAGCATTCCAGTTGCGTTAGAAGGAAAAGAGGCACCTGAAAATTCTAAAATGGACCTGTCGCACAAAGATTTAATGGAGGACGACGGAGGGCAGACAATTTCCGCATCTATTCCACCTACAGCCCCTAATTCTTATGCTTATGGAGTAGGAAGTTTATTTTCTCGAAATTCCAAAGCAGGAACCTTAACACTTGAAGCATCTAGCGAAGAACACATTCCAGATGTTTCCAGGGAATGGATTGCAAAAGAAGGTGACACACTAAAATCAGTTTTGAAAAAGTGGGCTATGAACGAAGGTTGGGAAATAGTTTGGAACACATACCGATCTTATCCGCTAAAAGCGGGGGCAAAATTCAATGGAAGATTCACAGATGTTTCTTCAGCTTTAATTAGGACTTTTGGTCGAGCAACTCCACCACCCTATGCTAAATTTTATTATGGAAATAGAGTTCTTGTGTTAAAAACATTGGAAGATGAAAATGCAGATTAAAAGTTTTTTAACTTTTTTAGTATTAGCAATTATTACAGTTGGTTGTAATGAGCAGGTCTCTCAATCTGTTAATAATCAAGTTCGCCAAGATTATAGAGAGGCGGTGCGAGCAAATGAAAAAGCTAAAAATCCATTAAAAAAAACAACGAACGACACTGTCTCCGTTAGTTCAGGAATTTGGCTAGGAAGCGATTCTGTAAAGAATGAACATAAAGAGCCTTTGCCACTAAAATTGGAGACTCCGCAGGGAATAACTTTTGTTGCTGATGAACCGAATTCGCTTATTTCAATAGCAGGTGAGATTTATTCTTTAACTGGGATTAAAGTTGTTATAGATGATTTAATAGATCAAAATAATATAGAAAAAATTAAACTATCGCATACAGGTCCTTTGAGCGAATTACTAAATACTATTTCAACAGACTTAGGTCTCTACTGGTTTCACGAAAAGAAAAAAATAACTTTCTATCAAAAAGAAACAAAAACATTTACGGTGTATTCTCTACCAACAGATACGGTTTATAATTCTGTTATTGGAAATGAAGAGGGGGAGAATCTTTCGATTCAAACAAGCGTGAACTTAAAAGAATGGGAAGAAATTGAAAATGCATTAAAAGGAATTGTGCAGAATGGAGAAGTTAGTGTTTCTCGTTCGACAGGGACAATTACCGTGACTGCCGGTCCTTCTACTTTGAATCGAGTTGGAGCTTATGTTAGAGAACAAAATCGAAGACTTTCAAAATTAGTAGCTATAACGGTAAAAGTTTTACAAGTTTCGCTAGAAGACGAAAATTCTGTTGGTATAAATTGGAATGCTTTTTTTCAAGATGCGTCAGGGTTACAGCTAATATCTGAAACTATAAATCCTTTTGCTACAAATGAAGGGGTTCAAACTTTAAGTGTAGCTGTTGATAGTAGTGCAACTGGAAGTTTAGCAGAAGCCAAAGGAAGCAGTTCAGCATTTAATGCATTGGCAAAACAAGGAAAAGTTTCAGTTGTTAGCACTGCCACTGTTACAACTAGAAACAATAGAATCGCCCCCGTTAATAGCACTCAAAAATTTAAATATGTTGATAGTTTTTCAACTTCGGCACAGGGAGAAAATCTCAATACAACTGACTTTAAGCCTGTTGAAGAGACGGTTGGATTTAGCATGCAGTTACTTCCTAATATTCTAGAAAACGGAAGAATTCTAGTTATGTTTAATATGTCTTTAAGGGAGCTACTAAGTTGGGACGAGCAGAGTTTTGGTGGTGGAGACGATGCTATTAAAGTTAGAATGCCACGAATTGACGAAAGAAGTTTTAGACAAGAATTGGTTTTAAAATCTGGGCAGACTTTAATTATGACAGGATTTGAAAAAACAAAAAATAGCGATACAAGGTACGGTATTGGAGACCCTAATTTTATGGGACTAGGTGGTGGAAAAGACACAAAATCTGCAAGAGATGTTTTGGTTGTTATGCTCACTCCGCAAGTCCTTCAATCTCCATTAGATCCAGAAGAAAGATTATCAAACCAATGGGGAACCCCTGCGTATTAAGGAAAAAAAAATGCAAATAGAAAATTATTCAGAGCTAGAAAAAGATTTTTATAAAACGATTCCAAAAGCTATCAACAAGGTAATTAGTGAATACTCACCTGTTTTAATAAAAAGAAAAAACAAAAAATCAGTTGTTTTAATTTCACAGGATTCATACAATGCTCTAATTGAAAACTTTAATATAGATGCAATAGAAGGCATTAAAAACGGGCTTAAAGATATAGAAAATAAAGATTATTTATCAGCAAAAGAAGTTTTTCAAAGTATAAGAAAAAAACATGGAATTGTATAAAGTAGTCTTTACAAAAACAGCATATTCCGAAGTTGATGAAATACATGCCTACATAAAACAAGAAGCATCTTTTGAGAGAGCAAATCAATGGTTTCTAGATTTGGAAAAAAAGATTCAATCATTAGAGCTATTTCAGAACTTAAAGTTATGAAAGAAAAAAAGAGAAGCTCGCCGACGGGAGCGGTTGGAGTGAGCGAAGCGAACGGTTTTTGTGCTTAGAAGGCATAATTTAAGAAAAGCATCAGCCGTTTTTGGCTCTGCTTTTTGAAAAATTGTGCATTATGAGTGCAAAAAGCAATCACCAAGAGTTGCGAAGCAAAATTTTTCCGATTTAGTCGGGCAGGATGTTCTTGTGCGAACTTTAACAAATGCTATAAAAAAAGAAAAGTTAGCACACGGATACATCTTTCATGGAATTCGTGGAACGGGAAAAACTTCATCGGCTAGGATTTTTGCAAAGGCTTTGAATTGCATCGGCGAAGATGGTGAAAATACTAAGCCAACCGCAACTCCTTGTGGCACTTGTGAAAACTGTTTAGCAATTGCAGAAAGTCGTCACATGGATGTGATTGAACTAGATGCAGCATCTCATACTGGCGTTGATAACATGCGAGATATTCTAGAAGAATCAGCTTATCGCCCGATGTCCGCTCGCTATAAAATTTTTATAATCGACGAAGTTCACATGCTTTCTAAAAGTGCTTTTAATGCGATGTTGAAAACCCTCGAAGAGCCTCCGGAACATGTAGTTTTTATTTTAGCTACAACAGAATTAAAAAAAGTTTTGCCTACAATTTTATCGCGATGCCAAAAGTTTTTATTAGCTAGAATTTCAGTTGAAGATCTCAATAAACACTATAAATTTATTTGTAATGAAGAGAAAATTGAAATTGAAGAAGAAGCATTAAAACAAATTTCTATTTCGGCAGACGGTTCAGCGAGAGACGGGTTGTCTCTGCTTGATCAGGCTATTTCTTTGTCGGAAAATTCTAAGATTTCTAATGAGCTTGTAGCTCAAATGTTAGGAAAAACAGATTCGCAAATTATTATAAATCTATTTGATTTCATAGTTCAAAATAATGCAGAAAAAATACTAAGGTTAACAAAAAATTTTATAGAAAGTGGAAATTCAGCGAATTCACTTTTAAGCGGTCTTTTGAATTTTATTTACTCTTTAACACAAGTGAAAACTTCAGAAAAAAACATAGAGTTTTTGACTACAAATAAAACTTTACAGCAAGAATTAAAATCTCGTGCTAGTGAATTTTCGTATCCTTTGTTGCTAAGAATTTGGCAATTGGTTTTGAAGGGAATTGAGGATTTAAAGAATTCTAATTCTTCACATTCAATTTTAGATATGACTTGTTTGAGGATAGCCTATTTGTCTCAGGATGTTTTACCACAGCCTAAGAAAATATCAGAAATAAAAACTGAAAAACATCAAATAGAGCAGGAAAAAAACCCCGTTCCAGAAAAAACAAAAAAAATAGTTGATGATAAAAGAGAAGAAAATAAAACTAAGATAAAAATAAATTCTGTCGAAGTTTTATGCCAAGAATTATCTAAAAATAAAGAAGTTTTATTGAGAACAATTCTAGAAACAGAGGCTAAGGTTGAAAGTTTTGAAGACGGGAAAATTTTATTATTTTTAGAAAAAGAAGCAAAAGATTTTCAGGTTAAATTGAGTAAATTTTTGAAAGAAAAAACAGAGAAAAATTGGATAATAGAATTGCTTAATGATTCTAAAAACACAACAATTATAGAAGAAAATATAAAAGAAGCAAAAAAAGATGACTTAGTCAACGACACTCTAAATCTTTTTAAAGGCTCAGTTATTGAAAGCACGGAAAATACTTGATTTTTTTATTTTATTGTGGTAAAAAAGAGCATCAACGCCCTTGGAGGTTGATAGAGCGGTCTATGACCAAATAAATAATTTAAATAAAAGAGAAAATATTATGAAAAATTTAAAAGTATCTTTACGAGGAAAAGAGGGCAAGGGGGCATCTCGTCTTATTCGTAAAGAAGGATTTTTGCCGGCTATAATTTATGGCGAGAAAGAAAGTCCAACATCTATAAAGCTAGAAAAGAAAACCTTAGTAAAAGAAATGCATGAAAATGGATTTTATGCTAGGTTGTTTAATCTTACATTAGATAAAGAAGAGCAAAAAGTTCTATGTAAAAAAGTTGATTTTGATTCAGTTTCAGGGGCTCCAATTCATGCAGACTTTTTAAGAGTTGGCAAAAAACCAGTTAAAGTTAAAGTTGCTCTAGAATTTACGGACAGATTGAAATCAAAAGGATTAAAGGAAGGTGGGATTCTTAATATCCTTAGAAGAAAATTAATTCTTTCTTGTAAGCCAGAATTTATACCTTCTTCAATAGAAATATCATTAGCAGGTTTGGAATTTGGAGATGGGATTCATGTTGAAGATCTTAAGTTGCCAGAAGGAACTGAGTTAGCTGATGAAGGAACAAACTTCTCACTAGTTACAATTGTTGCTCCTAGAAAAATAGAAGAAGAAGTAAAACCAACAGAGGAGGGTGAGGAAGCTGAGGGTGATGCTGATGCTGATGGTGAGAAAACAGAAGAAACTGATAAAGAATCTGAAGTAAAACCAACACAAGAAAATAAATAAAAAATGTAAAAGTTAGTATTTAATTTTACCAGATTCTTTATTCCTATGAAAAAAGAGAATCTCACCAACAGGAGTGGTTGATTTATCGATTTGCGGGGTAAATGATTTTATTGGCAGACAGTGCAAAAATCAATCACCATAAGTAAGTAAGAACTTTGCTATAAAAAAGAGGATAAATAATGACTAGAGCCGACCTAATAATTGCATTAAAGAAAAAAAATCAGGGGCTTTCAACAGAAGAAATAACATCAATAGTTTCTTCTGTATTTGAAAATATGCTCGACAGTTTAAGAAAAGGCGACAGAATCGAAATTCGAGGTTTTGGTGTTTTTTCGAGCAAAATCAGAGTCGGCTTTACAGCTAGAAATCCAAAAACAAGTGAAAAAATCCCAGTCGCATCGTCTATAACAGCGAGATTTAAGGCTGGGAAAAATCTATTTAATAGAGTAAATAGTAATGTCTAAAATTCATAAAAACTATAAAGATTTGCCGAAAAATCTTTGGAAAGTCTGTAAAAAATGTGGGCATGTGGATTACAATAAACATATTGATCGTAATTTAGGAATATGTGCAAGTTGTAAAAATCCGACTGCTTTAAGTCCAAATCAGTGGTTTGAAAATCTATTTGATAATAAAGAATTTACTGAAATTAAAGTTCCTGCGATTCTAGATGATCCTCTTAATTTTACAGCGAAAAAACAGTACAAAAAACAATTAGAAGTAGCTAGAAAAAAAACATCTCAACAAGATGCAGCTCAAATCGCTATTGGAAAAATCAACGGAAATAAAACAGTTGTTTTTGCTATGAACTTTGCTTTTATAGGTGGTTCTATGGGGCGTTTTGTAGGAAATGCATTTCTACTTGGAGCGAAAAAAGCTGTTGAAGAGAATGTTTCGTTTTTAGCAATTCCAGCGACCGGCGGAGCTAGAATGCAAGAAAGCACTTTGTCTCTTATGCAATTAGCTCGAACGACTCTTGGAGTTCAAAAACTTCGTGAGGCGAATTTACCTTATATTGTTTATCTAACGAATCCTACAGCAGGTGGAATCACCGCATCTTTTGCTATGCTTGGAGATATTCATTTTGCAGAACCGAAAGCATTGATTTGTTTTGCTGGACCTCGTGTTATAGAACAAAACATTCGTCAAAAACTTCCAAAAGGTTTTCAAACTGCTGAGTATTTAGAAGAGCATGGTATGATTGATGCCATCGTCCCACGAGAAGATTTGAAGAAAAAACTCGGAAATGTGCTGTCTGTTTTAAGGAAAAAAAATGCAAATTAAAGAGCAACCATATTTTTCTAATGAGAATTTTACATTATACCAAAAAGATTGTTTGGAGTTATTGAAACAACTTCCTGAAAATTCAGTAGATATGATTTTTGCTGATCCGCCATATTTTTTATCTAGTGGAAGTTTTTCTTGTCAAAATGGAAAAATGGTTTCTGTAAAAAAAGGCGATTGGGATCTAAGTGGGACGATGGAAGAAAATTTAAATTTTCATGTATCATGGATGAAAGAGTGCAGAAGAGTCTTAAAACCAGAAGGAACAATTTGGGTTAGTGGAACCTATCATTCTATTTATCAATGTGGTTTTGCACTGGAAATAAATAAATTTAAATTTCTAAATGACATCGCTTGGTTTAAGCCGAACGCTTCCCCTAATTTAAGTTGTAGGTTTTTCACAGCCTCGCATGAGACGATTATTTGGGCTAGAAAAGAAAAAAAAGCAAAACATGTTTTCAACTATGATGAAATGAAAAATGGAAGTTGGGTAGAAGATAAAATGAAAAAACCTAATTTACAAATGAGATCTGTTTGGTCTATAAACACACCTCGTCCATCGGAAAAATTATTTGGAAAACATCCAACTCAAAAACCCTTAGATTTATTAAGACGAATTGTTTTAGCATCTACAAATGAAGGTGATTTAATTGTAGATCCTTTTACTGGAAGTTCAACTACTGGAATTGCTTCAATAATGTATGGGCGAAAATTTATTGGAATTGATAAAGAAAAAGAATACTTAGATCTTTCTATAAAGCGATTTAATGGATTAAAAAACAAACAAAAATCAGATTTATTCGGAGTATAGAAATGGACAGAAAAGAAGCTTTAAAAAAATTGCAAAAACTTAAAGGTAAGGATATTTATAATCTAGCTGAAAAGTATGATGTAACAGTTTGTAACAAAAAAACAGGAAAACAAAATAAAGGTTGGTTTGGACATGTAATTGAGCATTTTTTAGGATTGCCAATTAATTCTTCTCAGTCTCCTAACTTTGGTTCTTGGGAATTGAAAACAACTTCACTAAAATACTTAAAAAATGGAAATCTTGTTCCAAAAGAAACACTAGCGATCACAATGATTGATCGTTTTGAGGTTAAGTTAAAAAAATTTGAAGATAGTCATCTTTATTCTAAGTTGAAAAAATTAATTTTGGTTGCACGAATTGTTGATGAAAAATATCAAAACAAAGGATTAGTTTACGATGTTGTTTCATTTGATTTGTCTAATAAAAAACTTTTGAACGAAATCAAAAAAGATTTTAATTTAATAAAAAAAATAATTAGAAAAGAAGGTTTTGATTCTTTGAGTGGAAAATTTGGTAAGTATATTCAACCGAGAACAAAAGGAGCTGGGCATGGCTCAACTTCAAGAGCGTTTTATGCTCGCAAAAATTTAGTAAAAATAATTCTTAATTTAGAAGGGTAGAAAATGAATGAAATTACAATCAAAAATTAAACTAATCATAGACTTAGATGATAAAGAAAAAGCAAATTATGGGACTTACTATACAGGAGAAATTTTAATCTCGGATATAAAAAAAGAGCAGTAAGTTCAACGAATGGAGGGATAAACCGACCTCGGAAACTCCGCAAAAAGGTGCGACATTGTCCTGCTCTATAAGAATAATATAGAACAAAATAAAACAAAAAACAAGAGAAAAAAAATGCAAAAGTTATCATTTGAAAAAGATTTAAATCAAAAAGATTTAGAAAGCAAGTATAAAAACTTATCAGCTTGGGAGACAGTGCAAGTAGCTCGTCATCCTAATCGCCCTCATTTTGTGGATTATTTGAAACACCTTTTTACGGATTATCAGGAGCTAAAAGGTGATAGATGCTTTGGAAATGATAACACAATTATCGGCGGGCTTGCTCGTTTTAATGATAAAAGTGTAGTCATTATTGGGCAGGAAAAAGGCAACGATGCTGAAACTCGTGTGAAGCGAAATTTTGGAATGCCGAATCCAGAAGGCTATAGAAAAGCCGTGCGGTTGATGAAACTTGCAGAAAAATTTAATTTACCAGTTTTGTCTTTTGTTGATACTCCGGGGGCTTTTCCCGGTATTGAAGCGGAGGCTCGTGGGCAGGCAGAGGCGATTGCACAGGGAATTGATGTAGGGCTTGCTTTGAAAACTCCATTTATTGCGACTGTTATTGGAGAGGGTGGATCAGGTGGAGCAATAGGAATTGCCACTGCGAATAAAGTTTTAATGTTGAAAAATGCATATTATTCTGTGATAGCTCCTGAATCTTGTTCGTCTATTTTATTTAGAGAAAAAGGAAAAGCTGTCGAGGCTGCCGAGGCTTTGAAGTTGACTGCCGAATCACTTTTGAAAAATGGAATTATAGATGAAATTATTTCTGAGCCGACTTGTGGAGCTCATTCTAATTTGATAGAAACTATGGATTTTGTGAAAAAAATTATTGAGAAAAATTTGCAAGAGCTTTTAAAATTATCTCCTGAAGAATGCAAAAAACATCGCCAAGATAAATTTGAAAAAATGACTACGGTTTAATAGATAGGATCAAATCAGCGGTTTTGTTTCCTAGTTTCTCAAAGTCTTTTTCTTTCCAACCTTTTGTAGTCATAGCAGGAGTTCCAAGTCTAATTCCAGATGGATTTCTTGGCGAAGCAGTGTCAAAAGGAAGTCCATTTTTATTGCAAACAATTCCATTTTCTTCAAGTTTTGTAGCAACTTCCGCCCCAGTCAATCCAAGCGGTCGTAAATCAACTAGCATCAAATGCGTCTCCGTCCCACCGCCAATTAAAGTTAATCCACGAGACATCAAAGTTTCTGCCAGAGTTTTTGCATTTTCTACAATTTGCTTAGCATAAGTTTTAAAATCAGGTTGCAAAGCCTCCTCAAAAGCAACTCCTTTTCCTGCAATTGCATGCATTAAAGGTCCGCCTTGAGTTCCGGGAAAAACAGCGGAATTAATTTTTTTCGCTAAATTTTCATCATTAGTCAAAATCATTCCGCCCCTTGCTCCTCGCAAAGTTTTATGAGTTGTCGTCGTTACAATATCTGCAAAAGGAAATGGAGAATCATGACATTCACCCACGATTAGACCGGCAATATGCGCAATATCAGCGACTAGAATCGCTCCGACTTTATCGGCGATTTCACGAAATTTCTTAAAATCAATTTGAAAAGGATATGCCGATCCACCTGCGATAATCAACTGCGGTTTTGTTTTTTTTGCCAGCTCCATAATCTCATCATAATCTAATTTATAGTTTTTTTTACTCACAGAATAAGGCACAGAATTAAACCATTTTCCAGAAAGATTCGGCTTAGACCCATGAGATAAATGTCCCCCAGATTTTAAGTCCATTCCCATAATAGTATCGCCTACTTTAAGAGTTGCCAACAAAACAGCGAGATTTGCATTCGCTCCTGAATGTGGTTGCACATTGGCGAATTTACACTTAAAATATCGTGCGGAAGGATACCCCTCTGCATATTTATTTGTTAGAACAGAACCCTGAGCTAAACGAACTGCATCAGAAACAAAATTCTCAGAAGCTATTAAATTTATAGTTTCATTCTGACGAACTTCTTCTTTTTTTATAAAATCTAAAATCATTTTTTTACCCCTCCCCAAAATAGCGAGCTATTTTGACCCTCCCACAAGGGGAGGGTGATAAGACCGAGTCATTCCTGCGAAGGCAGGAATCTCACCGTATCGAATCTTTTTTATTTTATTAAAAATCCACCATCTTTGTAGATAGTAATTTTTTCTCCATTTTTGCAAGTGGCGACGACAGTTTTTTGCTCTGAATTTACTAAGTCCCAGTGAACGACAGAAGTATTAAACCCTTTTTCTAATTTTTGTTCATCAGTGGCAATATCTTTTTGATCACCAGTGTAAGTATCTGGGAAAGCACAACCGATAGCAATATGGCTATTTCCAAAATCGCCACCGAAATTTTCATCATACAAAGTATCCGCCATAAACATATTTATATTAGAAGTTTTTTTATCCGTTAGTGAAAATTCTCCAACAAAACTTGCTCCTTTGTCCGTCTTTAATTGGCTCTCTAAAAACTTTTCACCTTGCTCGGCAGACCACTTAATGCACTCACCATTTTTGAATTCCAAACGAACGCCTTTTACGACATTTCCCAGTCTAAATGATGGTTGATCAGCGTAAAAAGTTCCTTCTGTAAATCTGCAATCAGGAGAAGTGTAAACTTCAAAGGAAGGGATGTTATGTCCACTAGTAGAAATAAATTTACGATTTTCACCAACTTTAATCTTCAAATCTACATTTTTAGAAGTCATATGAAACTCTTCTATATCTAGATTTTTTAACCACTCACAAACTTTTTTATTATACTGATATAAATTTTCCCATTCTTGAACAGGATTTTCTTTATTTAAAAAACAAGCCTTGCGAATTTGATCATATAATTTTTCTAATGGAGCTCCTGCTTGCTTAGCCATATCTTCTGACGGCCAAAGAGCAAGAGTCCAAGAATAATTTCCATTCTGTTCATTTTTATTTCTAATGTCTCTTAAAGATTTTAGAGCTTTCATTCGTGAGGAAATTTTTTTAGTATCAACATCTGCTAGATTCAGTAAATCCTCATCACT
>NBLK01000040.1 GCA_002084505.1 Rickettsiaceae bacterium 4572_127 | reverse complement strand
ACATTTTTTGGAACCCTACACTAAAAGGTACAAGTCTTTGTTTTACAATAAGAAAACCCTTTGATATGTTTATCAAAATCAACGATGACCCTAAATGGCGTGCCTAAGAGGAATTGAACCTCTGACCTTTGGTTCCGGAAACCAATGCTCTATCCAACTGAGCTATAGGCACAAAAAACTAATTGAAATCTTTTAAAAAATATTTAATTCCTGCTGTATTAAACCAAAAACTATTTTTATTTTCTTTCAGAGATTCTATTAAATCAGTTTTTTGAGCGACAACTTTATCTTGTCCTGTAATTAAAGCTGGATTTTTTATTTCTTTTTCAGATATATTTAGTAGTTCATTTGAATGCATTCCATCAAAAAAACAACCATACATTACATCTTTATTTTTGTTTTTTTTTCGCAAAATACTAATTAACTCTAAGATTTGTTTGTTTTGTCCGCCTCCACTTAAAGACATATGCTTTGCTTCAATAAAAATATATTTATTATTATTTTTTATAATCACATCAAGCATTTTATTTTGGTTATTAAATTCTAAATCTATGTTTAACTCTTTTTTGATTCCTTTTATATCAAACCTTCCTTTTGAAAACTTACAAATTACTTTCTTATTTGTTTTGAACTCTTCCCAGTTTTTAACAATTAAAAATCCTTCTTTCTTACCTAAATCAAGAATTTTTCTTTCACCAGAGCCACCTTTTTTTCTGGAAGAACCTTTATCAATTAAGCATTGAATCCATTCTTTTGGTGTCGTATTGCAAATGCTTCTTTTTTCTAAATACAAATTAACAATAAGTTTTAAAATTTCTAAGTTTTCTTTTTTAAAAATAGATTCCTGATTGCAATCACAGGCATTTATAAAGCCTCCAAACTCGGTTTTAGTGCTTAGTTTATCCATTTTTTCTTGTAGTTTATAAAAATAACTTTCTAGATTTTTGTCATTATTTTCACCTAAAACTTTTATTGTTGTTAGTAGTTCTTGGAGCTCTTTTGATCTTTCTATATATTCACTAATTTTAGTATCCCAATCAGGAAACATGTAATAATTATCTAGAAAATTTTCTTTTATTTTTATGGATTTATTAAAATAATGTAAGTTCTGTTTTAACAATTTTTTCTCCTTTTATTTCTGTGAAGTAAAGATAATTTAATAGTTTATATGCGAAATTAAAAGAGATTCGTTTTCTATTTTTGTCTCTAAAATTAGTCATGAATAATGAAAAATATCTTTTTCGTTTTTGATTTAGCGTTGCATTAAAAAGCTCAATTAATTTTTTCTGTTCCTCAATACTTACATTGTCAGGAAAGAGTAAATAAATCTGATTGCGAGAAGTTTTTATGCTAACTAAGGCATCTAAATTATAGTCTCGAATATCTTCTAAACAAATTTTTCCTTTATCTGTCCCCGTGTCTATCGCTTTCAGTAAAATTATATTATTTTTTAACTTACTTAAAGTCGTTTTATCAACATTAAATTCCCGCAAATCGTTTAAGTGATTATAGGCAGTTTTAATTACATTTTCACCTTTATTTAAATCAGTTTCTTCAAGTCTTTTTATTTTTAATTTGTTTTCAGCAAGTTTTATTTCATTCAAAAACTCACCTCCAATTTGCCAATTAAATTTCTGAAAAATATCTAGTTTTATTTTTATGTTTTCAGGATAAATGCTAAAATCAATTTGCATTTTCGATGTATTAGTAGTTTTTAATTTATAGTAAAAAGCAATTACATTATAGGTCGTGTCTGCAAAAACTTGTTCTGTAAAATAATTTATTTTTACGATTTCAAATTTATTAAAAAACAACTCTCTAATATACTTTGAATTTTCTGCCGATAAAAAATTTATAGGAACTATTACAATTCCTTCTTTGCTAAGCATTATTTTTTCTAGTGAAATTTGAAATAAATCAGTGTGTTTTGAATTTTTTAGAATAGAATTATCTTCTAATTTATTTTGATATAAATATGGAGGGTTAGTTAAGACAAATTCGTAATTAAAAGGTTTAGATAACGAATCTCTAAAAAAAACATTGGTTTTATCAACATAATTTTCATCAATATCAAATCCAATTGTTGATTTTGCTTTATTTTTTTTCGCCCATTTAAGTAAGTCTCCGTCGCCAGCAAAAGGATCTGTTATATTCTTTTCAGCGATATATTTTGAAAAATCTTGTAAAATATAATCTGTGTTTTTTGTGAAAAATTGTCCAAATTGTTTTTTATTCATCAATTTCATTTTCTTCGGATTTTATTTGTCTGTCAGGGCTTTCTTCCATGCTGGTTTCTAGTTTTAGAATCGTCTTTTCAGGATCTTGCCCCATAATAGTCGCATATTCATTAGCTAATCTTCCTAGTGCTTTTTGATAAATTTGTCTTTCACTGAAAGATTGCTCGTCTTTTTTTTCGTTTCTATATAAATCTCGCACAACCTCAGCTACCTTTTCAGGCTCACCAGAATTAATTTTGTCATCATACATCTGAGCTCTACGAGACCAAATAATTCGCTTAGATTGCGGAGCTTCTTTTAGAATCTCTACAATTTCATTCATTTCTTTTTTTGTTGTTAACTTCCTTAATCCCGAAATTTCAATCTTGTCAAGAGGAATCCGTAATGTCATACGATTTTTTGAAAAATCAACAACGATTAGGCTTAACTTTTCATCGCCAAATTTTTCACTCACTATTTTTTTTACTTCACCAACTCCATGTGCTGGATAAACTACAAAATCACCCTTTTTGAATTCGTTTTTAGACATTTTTATTCCTTGTTTTAATTTATTTTTATATTATACTATAAAAAAAATAAAATTGCAAGGGACTCATTTTGGATTTTTTCAGCATTCTTTTTTTAGCTATAATTCAGGGAATTACTGAATTTTTGCCGATAAGTTCGTCCGCACATTTAGTTTTGGCAGGTGAGTTTTTTCGCATTACTGGGCAGACGATTTTTTCAGATATTGCTATGCATTTAGGAACGATTTTGGCAGTTTTGGTTTTTTATTTCAAGCCACTTTTATCTATGGGAAAAAATTTAATAGGCGGAAAAGAAAAAACAGATTTTGCAAATCCTAAAATAATCTGGCTGTTGATAATTTCACTAATTCCGACTGGAATAGTGGGCTTTTTATTAACAGATTTAGTTGAGGCACATGCCAGATCTATTTTTTGGATCGGTATTAATTCTATAATTTTTGGAGGGATTTTATTTTATGCTGATAAAAGCGAAGACAAAAAAACTATTTCTTCTATGACTTGGAAAGAAGCAATCGCTGTCGGAGTTGCTCAGATTTTAGCCGTTTTCCCTGGTGTTTCGAGAGCTGGAATTACCATAACGGCATTAAGATTTTTTGGATTCAACAGAGAAGCGTCAGTTTATTATTCTGTCTTACTTTCAGTCCCAACCATTTTGGGAGCATCATTATTGTTGCTAAGAGAATCGGTTCACATTGATTTTTTTACAATGCTTTGGAGCGTATTATTTTCATTTATCTTTACTTATGTTTGTTTGAAATTTTTAGTAAAATGGATACAAAAGACAAATTTTGATCTTTTTGTATACTATAGAGTCGGTCTAGGGATAATCTTAATTTTTCTAATTATTTTTTAAAAATCCAAACATAAATAGGATAAGATAAACTCAATAAAAATAAAACGCCGTAAACCATCGGATTTACGTGCAAAACCAATCCTGTAAAAAGACTAGCAATAAAAAGCCCAAAGAAAAAACTATAAGTTTCTGTTGCCGCGACCATTTTCCAATCATAGTGGTTTTTAATTTTTTTATTCATCCAAGAAAATAAAATCATTTTTTAACTCCTTTTTTTTGTTAAAAGCAAAAGCTCAAATTATACCAAAAGTAAAGTTTGCCCCGTCTTTATAGTAAATCTAAATAAGAACCGAACTAATTTTAAGAAAATTTTTGCGGAATTTTCAATCGGTTTCAGTGGAATTGGGTATGACCCATTTCCTCTTAAATTGTTGAAAATAACCAAAAAGAACTTAAAATTCGTTCGAAAATAATTTATAAAAGATTTCAAACAAAATAGAATCACAAAATCCTGTTGTTATTTAAATTTACTATAATAATACCAAAAGTAAGGTTTGAAATCTTTTTTACTGCTTGTGTATACAATCGTAATCCATTAGTTGATTCTTAAACCAAGTTCTTTGTTTTTTTGCATATTGTCTTGTTTTTATAAGGATCTGTTCTTTGCATTCGTCAGTTGAAATTTCGTTATTTAGCATTTTTGAGATTTCTGCCACTCCAATAGTTTGTAGAACAGGGGCAGATTTCTCATATTTTTTTTCAAGTAATTCTTCTATTTCTTCGACAGCTCCAATATCAAACATTATATCTATTCTTTTTTTTATTCTTTTTTCTAATTCGTCTTTTGGTCTGGAAACGATTTGTGTTTCAAAGTCTGCCTTGATGATTTTTTCTTTTGGTAAATTTTGAAAATGAGAGAGTGTTTTTCCGCTAGAATAAAAAACAGAAAGCCCTCGAATAATCCGTTGAGAATTATTTTTTTCTAAGCGATTTGTTAGAATGGGATCAATTTCTTGTAATTCTTTTTGGAGTTTTTCTACTCCATCTTTTTGAAGCTTTGAGTTTAATTCTTCTATAATTTCAGGAGATACCTTGGGGATTGGTGAGAGTCCTTCAAGAATTGCTTTTATGTAAAATCCAGTTCCTCCGACGAAAATTATTTTTTTATTTTTTATTTTTTTTATAGTGTCTTTTACGAGCATTAGATACTGCATTACATCAATTTTTTGATTTCCATCTAGAAAATCATATAAGAAATGTGGAGTTAATTTTTTTTCATTTTCTAAAGGGCAGGCGGATAAAATAGGGACTTCTTTGTAGACCTGACGGGAGTCGCAATTGAAAATTACGGCATTATTTTCCTGTGCGATTTGCAGTGCTAGTGAAGATTTCCCTGTTGCTGTCGCCCCAGCGATTACTAAGTGCTTCATAGTTTAAACTCTCCTTGGCGGATTATTTTTTTCGTTCGTAGGTCTATAATAGTTGATTCGCTTCCTGTCATTCTTTCTTCGTCTCCTTTGATTTTTATATCGGCGGAAATTTTGATTTTTTCAAAAGAGGTTGGAGATTCATCGTCTAATTTTTTATTTTCATCACTTAAAATACAATATTCTTCAATCATCTTCATGGTAGCAAAAACAGAAACAGGTTTATTTTTTTCTCGTTTTTTTAGCCCAAAAACTTTTTCCACCGCAATTTTATTTCTCGCATCGCAACCAATCCCATAAATCGTATCAGTTGGAAAAATTATAACCCCACCAGTATTCAAAATTTTAATTACTTTTTTCATGCTTTTTCTTCTTGTAAAATAGCTAATAGAATTCCAAAAATAATTGCAAAGGATAAAAATGACGAGCCTCCATAAGAAACGAACGGCAGAGTCATTCCCTTCGTCGGAACAATAGAAAGATTAGATGCGATATTGAAAAAAGCTTGGAAAATAAAAATTCCTAAAAGCCCACTTCCAGAAAAAATTACAAAATCATTTTTAGACTTTTTTACGGCTCGCATTCCAGTCAAAAAAACAAATAGAAAAAGGGCTATAATTCCAAAGCCAATCAATGCTCCGAACTCTTCTACAAACACAACAAACACAAAATCAGCATGCGAATCAGGAAGACTTTCTTTAATAAAACCATCGCCGATATTAGGCAACCAGCCTCCATTTTTCACAGCCTCTAATGCTTTATCAATTTGATAAGTGTCGGCATTTTCAGGACTCCAAAATCTATCGATTCTACTTTTGAAATGTCCGAATGAATTGTATAATAAAAATAATGAAGCGGAGCAAATAGCGAGTAGACTAGCCACATATTTCCAAGGAAGACCCGCAATAAAAACCATGATTCCCCAGACAAATAGAAATGTAAAAGCCATTCCTAAATCGGGTTGAAAAATCAGCGGTAGAATTGTTAGGGCTAAAATACCTAAGTGTAAAACCAAAAGTTTTTTAGCAAGGGTAAAATTGTTTTTCCAATTTTCTGTAATTTTTTGCAACAAATATGCTTGAATAATAATAAAAAAAGGCTTCATTAATTCTGACGGTTGCAAACCAAATCCAGCAACATTTATCCATCTTTTTGCTCCCTTAATTGTTGAGCCAATAAAAAAAGTTGCTACTGTTCCACTCCAAAAAACGACTAAGCCAATGATGGATAAAATAAGGATTTTTTTAATATCTAATTTAGAAAAAAAGAACAAAGAAAATAGTCCAATGATGCTATAAACACCAAATTTTTTTAGAAAGATATATCCTTCTGCACCGATTCGACGAGCTGTATAAGGACCTGCAATAAAGACAGTGAGAAATCCTAAAAACATCAAAGCAAGGACGCCGACTAGTATTCCATTGTCTATTCCGTAGAACCATCTCTTAATAGAAAGTGTAGCTTGTTTTTTCATTTTTTTCTTTTTTATTATTATATAATTTTATAATAATAAAATTATAAAAATCTCAAATTATTTATTTTGGAATTCAGAAATGTAATCAATTCGTTCTTGAAGAAACTTTTTCCAGACTTTACTTTCATTTGAACCACATTTTTTTAATTTTTTTGAGCAGTTTTCTTTCTTTGTTTCCAAAACTTTTTTAAGATTTTTTTTGCAATTACTTTCTCCACAAAGAGCTTCTTCATAGCATTCTGTGAAGTAAATCCCTTTACATTCTTTTCTAAAACAAGCAGTTATTTCGCCTTCACAATTAGTTGAATTAGTAGCATCAGCTGTTTTTTTTCTATTTTTAGTGTTCTCAAATAATTTACGAGCGGTTTCCAACGAGTTGCGAATTTTTGTAGTTTCGCTATCTAAATGTTTTTCTAATTTAGCACAGGATTGTTGAGATTTTTGTAAATAGTTTTTTAAGAATAATTTATTATCACCCTCGCAAGAAGAGACAAAAGATTTGCAACTCTCCCATCCAGAGGTTAATTTTGTTTTTCCGTAATTAGTTCCATAAATTTCGGCAGGCATCATTTCTTCACCTAAAATACCGTCGTCAAAAGATGGGATTGCTTCGTCTTCCTGTGAGGAAAGTAGTCGCTTGATTCTTTTTAATCTTGAAGTTATCTCAGCAGATTCTCCGTCGGCGACCTGTCCTAATTCGTTAGAAACGATTTTTTCGATTTCTTTGCTGGCATCTGATAATTTGATCATCTTTTCTGCGGATTTTCTGAGATTTGAGTGGCATAAACAGATTCCTGTTTTTTCTGTAAAACAAGTCGTATCCATGCAATTTCTGAAAGAATCTTGATTGCACATTGCATTTCCTAGTAGTGGAAACCCCGCTAAAATTATGAATATCTTTTTTATCATGTTGTAAGTATATCATAAAATTAGGATAAAAAAAAGTGTTTTATTTT
>NBLK01000039.1 GCA_002084505.1 Rickettsiaceae bacterium 4572_127 | reverse complement strand
AAAACCTTAACAAAAGACCGAGAAAAGTGTTAGACTATAAAACGCCAGAAGAGGCTATGATGAATTGTGACCAATTTGTCGCATTTAGGATGTGAATTGGCAATATAGTTTGCAGTTATGAAACAAGTCTAATGTAAAAGAAAAGATTATAAGAAAATAAAAAAATATAACAAGATAATTAGAAAAGGTTATACAGTGATTTTAATTAAAAACGATTCTAAATTATGGGAAAAAAAACACGAAAACTTTACCTTGGAGCAAGCTGAAAAAATTACAAAAATTCTAAAAATTGATGGAGAAATTTCAATTGTTTTAACTAATGATTTAGAAATAAAAAAACTAAATAAACAATATCGAAAAAAAGATTCCGCAACAAATGTTTTGTCTTTTGAAACAGGTGATTTGGAGATTTTAGGCGATATTATTCTAGCCTTTGAAACAATAAAAAAAGAAGCCGAAGAACAAAAAAAGACCTTTGAGAAACATCTATCTTTGATGATTTGCCATGGGATTTTACATCTAATCGGCTATGATCATATTGATGATTCCGATGCTGAAATTATGGAAAAAAAAGAAAAAGAAATTTTAGAAAAAATTTAATTGATTTATTATTTATAATCTCTACTATTATATTGAGGAGAGAGAAAATGAGATTATTTCACAAAAAAAAGAATTGGAAAAAACCACTTTTTTGGTCTATTGGATCATTGTTTTTTTTATGTGTTTTTTTATTTTTGAGCCTTCCATTAATTTTATCGCCAGACTCTTTTGCTACCCAAATTGAAAAAAATCTAGAAACTCAAATTGGAATTCCTGCGAAAATAGAAGGAGATATTTCGATTCAATTTTTTCCACATCCTGTAATTCGTGCTAAAAAAATAAAATTAGTCAGCCAAACTCAATCAATTTTTATTGATAAAATAGATTTTCATACAACTTTTTTTTCACTATTAAGGGAGCAGAATTTACTAAAAGATTTAACTTTGCAGAGGGTTGAAATTTCACTGAAAAACTTAGAGCAATTGAAAAAAATTGGCATTAGTAAATTAAAAAATATCACAATAAAAAATGCTGTTTTGAAGATAAGAAATCATCTTTTTGAAGATGTTGATTTGACTATTTACGAAGAAAATAATTTAAAGTTTTTTTCATTTAAGGGGAATTACAAAGATGCAACTTTTGGTCTCACGGGACAAATTCATGAGACAAAACCGCAACCATTTCAAGCTATAATTCATTTTTTGGGAAACAGAAAATTCAAAGCAAATGGAAACTATTTTCCGAAACAAAAAAAGATAATTGGTGAATTTGAAGGAACGATTCCTAGTGATTTTGAGCTATTAGACTTTTTGAATCTAAATCAACTTTTTCCGTTAAAAACAATTGGAGAATTTGACACTGATTTTTCTAATTTTTCACTTCAAAATCTCCTATTAGAAAATGATACTTTTTCATTTGGAGGACATATTTCTTACTCAAAAAAACAAGGTTTGGCATTAAAAGGACAAGTGCATAAGTGTCCTATTTGGCTTACTTCTCCTGAATTAATTGAGCAGATTTTTCTCAATCATCCAAAGGGAAAAATCAATATAGAAAAAGTTAAAAACACTTGTGTAGAATGGAAAACTTCTGCCGACAACGAAAGTCTTGAAATCGAAAAAATTTCTATTAAAAACAAAGATGCAAAATTCATTTTTTCAGGGAATGGAGTCTTAGGAAGCACTCCTTCTTTTAATGGAAAAATAACTTATAAAAATCCAAATTTTTTTCTAAATGGAGTCATTTTTTCTAATAACAATTTTATCAAAATTTCCGATTCAAAAATAAAAATAAACAACCAAAATTACTTCGGAAATTTAACTTTTAATCGAGAAAAAAAAGAGGCAAAGGGATTACTAAAAACTACTATTTTAGATTTTTCAAAAAACAATTTTCCCATTGATTTTGATGGTAGTTTTTTAGCAGAAAAGATCATTTTTGAAGGTAAAACAATAAAAAATGCACAAGTTGAAACAAGTATAAAAAAAGACAAAATTCTTTTCAAAAACCTAGTCGGACAAATTGATGGTGAGCCAATAATTGCTGATGGAATCTTGTCTGATAAAGAAAAAAGAATCACCATAAATGGAACTACTGGAAAATTCATATCAACTTTTTTTCCTAACATAATGAACTCAATTATTTTGTCTCCCAAAAACATTTATGAGGCAAATTTAGAACTAAAAGAAACAGACAAAAAAACATTAAAAATCACTCAAAAAGGCTCTGATGATTTTTTGCAAATCATAGCCAATTTAGAAAAAAATAAAGCTACGGGAAGACTTACTTTTTCTAGTGATTCGACAAAAACAATTACTGATGAAGTTCCTTTTTTAAACTCAAAACTTTTCAATAATTCTTTAATGATTTCAGGGAGATTTGAAAGTGAAAACAACTATTTTCAAATGCCAGAGGTTTTAATAAAAATCGGATCAAATGAGCTGTCTGGATCGCTTTCAAAAATAACTTTAAGCAATCAACCTGAATGGAAAATAAATTTAAATGGAGACAAAATTCTCCTAGATTCTTTAATAAAAACAACTTCATTTTCGCCTGATATTTGGGATGATACAGAACTCCTTGAATGGGAAAATTTGTTGAAAAATAAGTTAGAATTTTCACTTTCACTGACAAATTTAATTGGAACAAGATTAGGAGAAACATTTTCATTAGACATAAATACAAAGTTACAACCTCAACAATTTGTAGCGAGATTTTTTCAAAAAAAAGGAGACATAAGATTGCATTTTACTCATGAAAATTCTACCTACAAAGGTTTTATTCATAGTGAAAATTATCACTTGCCTGAGAGTTGGTTAGAACAGGATTCGGCTGATATTTCCTTCGGTTTTTTAACAATGAAATCTGAGTTTGAAACGAGCGGAAATACTCCACATAAATTATTTAACAACATGATTGCCTCTTTTGATTTGAAATCTACCGACCCTACTTTATTTGGAATGTCTCCTTATTATGCTGTTGAAAATGCTAAAAAAAACTTAAAAGACGGGAAAAATGCAGTTCGGCGAGCTATTATTTTAGGGTTAAAAAATGGACAAGCTCCATTAGAAAAAATGTCTTGCAGAGGTGTTTTGAAAAACGGAAAAGCTATTGTAAAATACGGAAGATTTAATTCTGAAAACTTACATAATGGAACCTTTGATGCTAATTTTTCACCATTGAGAAAAGAGGTTTCTATCCGATCACGATTTGGGTTGAAAGGTCTAAATACGACCCCTACTGACATAATTTGGAAAATGGAAGATGGACTTTTATCGCCTAAAAAAACTGTTATAATAAATAGTCCTTTTGCCTATGATCCTGCATATTTGAAACATAAAATGGAGGAAAAATGATTATCCTAACCTGCCCAAAATGTCAGGCAAAATTTGATATCTCTAACAATGAAAAAGTCTTAGGAAGCAAAGTTAAATGTTATAAATGTGAGACAGTTTGGATTGCTGAAATGAATTTAATGCATGAAGATATTTTCAAAAATTCAACAAAAGAAAACGACCTTCCTCCTGCCCCAATCCCTGAAATTAGATTAAAGAAAAAAAGAAAAAAAAGCCTCTTTTTTCACTTTCTTTTTGGGATAGGAATTGCTGTTTCATTAGCCTTGTTTTTTCTTTTGAAAAATACTGGAAATGAAAAAAAAACCACTGATTTGTCTTTAACTTTATCGCCATTAGAATATAAGACTGATGAAAATCCAGAGCTAATAATCCGCGGATATATCACTAATGAGACTGATGAACTTTATCGGTTGCCTTTGCTAAATATATTGCTTTATGACAACAAAAAAAATACTTTATATAACAAAACTAGATTGCCTCCGATGAGATTATTAGGTCCAAAAAGAACAATTGAAATTGAGTTCAAAATTCAAAATCCGCCTGCTCAGATTCATCGAGTTGAAGTTAATTTTAATACGGATAAAAAAGAATGAAATTTTTAATTTTTTTAATTTTTCCTGCTATAATTTTTGCTAGACCGCAAGCAAATTGGAGTAAAATTTTTGGAAAAAGATTTCAGAAAACTAGAATTGAACTCTCAACAACTGACAAAGAAAAAAATATGTATTTAGCTTTTTTAGACAGTTTTCCATGTTACAAAAATTCACACTGGGGAAATTCATATTTTAGAGTAAGAGATTACAAAAAAGCCTTCTTAAAAATATATTGCATTTTCCCTCCAACCTCTATAAGATTTGCATATAATGACAAAAGAAAAAAAAGTGAATTAAACGATCGTGCCGAAGCCGACGGAATGCTCCGATGCTTGTTAAAAAAAGACGAAGAAGCTCCTGATAATTTCTATAAAATAAATATAAAAGAAGATTGCTATGAAGAAAATTTCCCTGATACTTTCTACGAAAATAAATGAGTCTATTGGTGAAAGATGGGATACTTTTTTAGCAAAAAAATTACCTGAAAAAAGTCGTTCATACATCCAAAAACTAATTAAAAATTCCTTATTATTGGTTGATAAAAAACCATATTTGGAACTTCGCACTCCGCCAAAAATCGGAAGTTCTATTGAGCTTTTTGAAGAAATAAAATCACTAGATAAAATCAAACCGCAAAAAATTCCACTTGAAATTTTGTTTGAAGATAATGATATTATTGTCTTTAATAAACCTGCTGGATTAGTTGTTCATGCAGGTGCGGGACAACATGAAAAGACACTTGTAAATGGGCTTTTATATCATTGCAAAGGAAAACTTTCTGCTATAAATGGTGTTGAGCGAATGGGGATTGTTCATCGCTTAGACAAGGATACAAGCGGAATTATGATTTCTGCGAAGACTGATTTAGCCTATCATGGCTTGCGAAAACAATTTGATGATCATTCCATAACTCGTGTTTATGAGGGACTAATTTGGGGCATGCCTTTGAAAGTTGAGGACGAAATAGACAAGCCAATTGCTAGGCACATTAGGCATAGGCAAAAAATGTGTGTCCGTGATAATGGACGACCTGCAAAGACAATTTACAAGGTTCTAAAAACTTTTGAGAAAGGGAAAATTTCCCATGCTGAATTTACATTACATACTGGGCGAACACATCAAATTAGAGTTCATATGCAAAATTTAGGTTATCCTTTGATTGGGGATGCTACTTATGGAAAAGATTCTAGAAACTTAGAAAAAATTAAAAGTGATGAATTAAAAATTGCGATTAAGTCGTTAGGAAGACAAGCACTTCATGCAAAAATTTTGGGATTTATTCATCCTATTACAAAAAAGAAAATGCTTTTTGAAAATAAAACCCCAGAAGATATTCAGAAAATCCTTGATACTTTTAAAATCTATTTTTCAAACTCGGTCTCCGCCTCTCCCCTTGCGGGAGAGGTCGAGCGAAGCTCGGGTGAGGGGTATTAAAACACACACAAAATGGAATTGAGCCTTTCTAGAAAAATAATTTTCCATTAAGGACTAAGCCATGTGAGGTATATCTTTCTCGTGTTTCAAATTTATAATCAAAACTTAGATTATATCCGTTTTCACTTCCTAAGATAGCCAATCCAGTTCCGACTCGAATTATGCTTTCTCCAAGTTCCGGAGCATATCCTGTTGTTCCATTGGCAAAAGTATCGATAAATTGTGAGTTGATTGCTCCTTCTTCGTCTCCCAATTCTTGTCCGTATTCTACAAATAATTTCGGCATCCATTTAGTTCCATTATTAGCAAAAAGTACATAATTCATTTCAGTTCCAAAAGAAGTCTGAGTTGAAGACATTTCAACTTCTGCGACACTTAAAAACGAACCATTTTCGACATAAGCATCTTGATTTGATTGAACTAAATTTACTTTAGCATAAGGACTTAAAGTCATCCTTTCTGTTGCATTAAAGACATATCCAGCTCCAATTCCAAAACTTAAACTATCGCCATCAAAATCAGATTTCACATCATTTCCAACATACTCTCTAGTCTGTTCGTAGCTAGATTTTCCCATGCCGAATTGAGCATCTACAAAATATCTTTTGTAGTTAAATGAACCATAAATACTAAGTTGATATTGAGTTATGTCAGTTGAAAATTGATCAGCAGAACCGTCAACTTCGCTAGTGGCATAACTAAATGCGGAACCTAAAAGCAGTCCATTTCCAAGTGATTTATCATATCCAACTACGACTCCATTTGTAGCACTTTCATAAGCTATTGATCGTGCGACTCCGTTTGTAATTTTGCCGTCATATTCTGCAGTTTCACCAAAAACTTGTAGCCAAGCTCCACTAGGATCAAAATCTTTTTGGGAATTGATAATAGCATCAGAAGCCAAACTTGCTAATTCCATATTCTCCTTAGTTTTTGTTTTTGCATGTTGATAAACAACTCTTTCTACATTTCTATTTAGTGCCATTGAAGAAGCCAAAGCTCCTGCACTTGCTCCTGCTATTGGAGTAGTTGAAAAAGTACTAGCTTGGTCTGATTTTGCTCCAACTTCTCCAACGGAATTCAAGCGGTATTTTAAGTCAGTTCCGTCTAAAAAGAAGTCTCCACTTGTTCCTGCAAATCCTTCAAATTGAATTGAAAAAGCTGAAATATCTTCAGCAGTCATTGCTCCTGCCCCTGACATAACTAAAATTTCAGAACCTGCAGTGTAAGTTCCTGCTGTATCAACTAAAACCCCTATGTTGTTAAAATTAAAGTCAGTAGTTGTAGCATCTGTATGTGCTTGCATCGCAGTTGCATCGTCTACATAAGTTGATTGAATAATGTAGTTTGAAGCATTAATCGTTTCGGCTCCGTTAATTGAGAACCATTCTCCACGAACATCAGTTAGATTTAAAATATCTGTCCCAGCTCCCATATCAATATCATATAATGCACCATTCAATTCCCCTGCACCTGAATAATTCAAAGTATTATCATAACTTCCTCCTGTTCCTGTGTACTCAGAAGTAATATCAAATGCAATTGCATCATAGTTTAATCCAACGATATTTCCGTTATTTTGAACTGTTAAATCAGTAGCGGAATAAGTCCCCGCAGTTCCATCTTTATAGTCTGAAGAAAGAGTTATTCCATATTCAGCAGAAATTTCCCCACCGACTTGATTGTTGATATTTCCTTTTAATGCCATATCAACAAGATAAAGCCCAACTGTTTCTTCTCCACTATATGCAACTTCTCCACCAAGAATTTGACCTGAATTTATAATATCTCCTTGGACACGAGTTTTTTCTATCCAAATTCCTTCTGATGCGGAAGCTATAATCCCAGAATTGCTGAAGTTTTGTTCTAGTTTTGTTCCATATTCAAAAACAATAGCTCTATCACCAGTCGCATTAATTGTTCCATCGGGATCTATTGACCCAGCGACTACTTTTCCACTAGTTATCATATCCCCACTTATC
>NBLK01000038.1 GCA_002084505.1 Rickettsiaceae bacterium 4572_127 | reverse complement strand
GTTCTAAACTTTAATAAAGGTTTGATTGGAAATGAATTGGCTAATAACCTTACTCACGAGTTTTTCAAAAAGTATTACGAAAAATACATTGGAAGGTATTGGTTTAGGAAATTAAATAGGCAGAAATTATTCAATTTTTGTGTTACAAAAGAGCTCGGCAAATCAATACGGAATGAGCTACCTCACCGAACGAGTAAAACACATCAACCTACCTGAACACGAAGTGATCCTAATGGAAAAGAAATAAAATAACATATGCACCGCCGTGCATAAGTGGATATTTTATATTTTTATCATTATCCTAAATTAAAAATAATACTTGTAATTTATTATTATAGGCATACAATACTAAATCAAACGATCGTTTAAAAAGAGTATTGTTATGAAAACAAGTATTATTGTTGTTTCTGTTTTGTTGTTAGTTGGATGTTCTTCTAATTCGGTTAAAAAAGATATGCCTAATAATGAAGCAAAAATTGAAAATGTTAAAATTGAAGAAACTAAAAAGACAGAAAACTTAGAAAATCAATCTTCTATTTTAGCAGAAGAAAAAGAAATTTATGTGCTTACTGAATCTTCTATGAGAGATTTAATTAAAAATAAAACACCTCCTTCGCTAAAAAGAATTGAAGTCGCTTATTTAAGGTCTGCCCTTGCTTCAGAATCGATTGCTGAAAGATATGCCTTAAATTTTGAAGGGGAATCTCGTTATTACAACTCAAATGAACAACCACTTTTTATATATGCCCCAGTTATTTCACCTATAAAATCTGCTTCACTTGGCTTTTCTAAAGCATTTTCAACAGGAATGAAAGTCGGAATTTACAACGAATGGGAGGAAAAAAAGATTTCTAATTTTGATACTCATGGACGAAATAGTGCGGTGGTAAAATTTGAGATGGATTTATTTAAGAATTTTTTAGGACGACAAACTCTTTCGGAATTAAATAATGCAGAACTAGAAAAAGAAATTTCAGAAAAAGAAAAGGAGATTGCTTTTAATACTTTTTCAATTACGACAGAAAAACTTTATTGGAATTTAGTGGCAATTGAGGAGCAGATTTTTCTCTTAGAAGACTTAATTAAAATTTCAGAAAAACAGACAAATGAAATCAAACGGAGATATGTAAACGGTGTTGCTGATGGTGGAGATCTAGCTCGTCAAAAAGCTTCTTTGTCTGATTATCGAGCAGAAATTTTAGGGCTAGAATATCAAAAAGAATCTCTTCATCAAACTTTCAAAGAGACGATTCCTTTTTTGTCAGATAAGGAAATTAAACTTGGAGATTACGATTTAGACAGAAAAGAAAAAGAAGTTTTAAAATTAATTACAAAAATTTCAAAACATAAAAAAACTCCACTTAAAATGACCTTATATGACGAGATAAATCTTTTGTTAATAAAGGCAAAAGACGAGAAATTGTCAGCAGATTCAACACATTCGGATATTGATTTATCTTTTTTTACGGAATATCGCCATTTAACCGACGATCCTGATTTTCAATCGGCAGTCTCGGATATGTCAGAAAGAGGTGAAGAAAGTTATGCTTTTGGGGTCAAGTTTTCAGTTCCATTAACTAGTGAAAAACGAACAAGTGAACGACTAAAAAAACGAATATCTGAACTTGAATATGATGCTAAGAAAGAAGACATTGATGCAAAACTAAATGCCTATCATTTTCAAACAAAAAAGATTTTCAACCTACTTACAAATTTTCTAAAAGAGAAGGCAAAAAATACAAAAAATTTAAAAAAAACAGTTCGCTCGTCTCGAAGAAAATATACGCAAGCACGAACAGAGCTGAGGGATCTTATTGCCGATCAAAATTTATATTTGCGGACAGCCATTTCAGAAATAGACGGAAAACTTCTCGTGATTCATCGTGTTTTAGATTACTTAACTGTTTTTTCAAAAATGAAAAGAGGATAACCTTTTTTAATTAAGTTGTGATGTGGTTTTTAAGAATTTTTATAGGAATTTTTTGTAGCTTTAATTTTAGTTTGTAATACAAAGTGAAATTAAAATTACGAAAAAGAACATAAAAAAATTAAAAAGCATATCAATGTAATATAAAAGAAATGATTATAAGAACATAAAAAAATAAAAAATATAACAAGGTAATTAGAAAAGGTTATCCAATGATTAAATTAACAGAGTTTTTTGTAAAAAATGCAAAGCTAACAATTGTGCTGTCGTTCTTCATGTTTTTAGTTGGTGTGTTGGGATTGCAAAAAATGAAATCTGAGACTTTTCCTTCTGTGGATTTTGCTACTGCAATAATTTCAACAGTTTATCGTGGAGCTTCTGCTTCTACAATTGAGGCGAAAATAACAAAACCAATTGAAGATGAAATTCGTACTGTGAGATTTATAAAAGACGTAAAATCTGTTAGCCAACCGGGGCAAAGTCGGATTATTGTGCGACTAGATATGGATGCTTCTGGAATTGATATTTCAGAGACTATGGGAGACTTGCAAAGAGCCGTCGATCGTGTTGCGGATCTTCCAAAAGATTTAGAAAATAAACCATTTTTCTTAGAGATTAAATCTGAGGAAATGCCAATTTTAATGCTTTCTATTTCAGGGAAAAAAACATCTTCTGAGATAGAAAAAATAGCTGATGATTTAAGTGACTTATTTGAAGAAAATAAAAATGTAAAAGGAGTTAGTCTAGAAGGGTTTAGCGAACGGGAATTTCAGGTTATATTAAACTCAGAAAAACTAAAACAAAACTATGTTGGAATAGACGAAATTATTCAGAAAATTTCCACTCGGAACTTAAACATTCCTACTGGAATTTTGAAGGGTGAAGTAATTCAAAAATTAACTAGAATTGAGGCAACAGTTGAGTCGATTGAAGATCTTGAAAATGTTATTGTGCGATCAACTTTTTCTGGTGGAATTCTAAAAATAAAAGACATTGCGTCGGTTGAAGATTCTAGAAAAGAAAAAGAAATCTTGATTAATTATAATGGAAAAAAAGCGACAATTCTTTCTATCACTAAAAAGGCGGGAGTAGATACAAGTAAACTTGTTAATGACCTGAAAGAAAAACTTCAAAAGTTTAATAACAAATATCCTTCTGTTGATTTTAATATCTTTTATAATGAGGCTACAAAAATAGATTCACGGCTAAGTATTTTAACAAGCAATGCATTGTTTGGACTTATAATAATTATTCTTACGCTGTTTCTTTTTCTTCCTTGGAGAACTGCAATTTCAACTTCTATTTCGCTACCACTGGCCTTGATGGCGACACTTGGAGTGATGGCTTTTATGGGAATAAACTTGAATAGCATTACGATTCTTGCTTTGGTAATTGCCTTAGGAATGCTACTTGATGACAATGTCGTAGTTGCTGAAAATTTTGTTAGGCTCCGAGAAGAAGGAAATTCTCGCTTTGATTCTGCTTTGATTTCTGTAAAGAAACTATGGCTTCCAATCACTGCAACTGCCCTCACAACCATTGCTTCTTTTCTACCAATGTTAGTAACAAAAGGCATTATGGGGAGATTTATTCAGTGGATTCCAATCACGGTTTCAATAGCTTTGGTGCTAAGTTTGTTTGAATGTTTTTTCTTCCTACCAATGCGATTGAAATACTTTGCTAATAAAAATGCTAAGCTAAAAAGAGGCGAAGAAGCAGACTGGTTTGTTAAATATGAAAAGAAATTTGAGCGGTTAGTTTTATGGCTAATTCAAAAAAGAAAAAAAGTTTTAGCAGGTTTTTTTGGACTAATTTTCGTTTCGTTATTTCTTTTATTTGGAGCAAATAAATTTATTCTTTTTCCACCAGATCAAACGGAAATTTATGTAGGAAGATATATAGCTGAAACAGGAACTCGCTTAGAAAAAACACATAATCTTGGACAACAAATTTCAAAAGAAATAAAAAAATTACTAGGAAATAGAGTTGAGCATGTTGTCGCTAAAATCGGAAAAACAGACGATGATGCAGGAAATTCTAGGTATCGTGAAGGAGCAAATTGCGGTTCTTTATATATCTATGTTGATAAAATTGCACGAAATAATTTATCTCACTTAGAAATTTTGAAAACTCTTAATTCAATAAAAATAAACGGAATTGAAGAGGTTACATTTGAAGCACAAGCAAATGGACCACCTGTTGGAAATCCTATTGAGGTAAAATTTCGCTCAGATAGTATGACTCAATTAAATCAAATTATTGCTAAAATAAAAAATAAATTAGCAAAAGAACGAGGGGTTTCAGACCTAAAAGTTGATGATGTTTTTTCAGAAGATGAGATTTTTATTTCTTTGGATTATGAAAAAGTAGATCGTTTTGGATTAACTGTAAATCAAGTGAGTGGAGCGGTAAGAACGGCTATTGCTGGGACTGTTGTTTCTGATATTACTCTTAAAAATGAAAAAATTGATTTACTTGTGCGGTTTGAAAGTGCCTCTCGTCAATCAATTGAAAACCTGAAAAATGTGAAAATTTTAAATAAAATGGGGTATCTTATTCCGCTAAAAAATGTTGCAGAATTTAGAGAAACAACAGCTACTCCGTATATAAAACGATATGATTACAAGAGAACAAAAACATTAGTTGGGCAAGTAGATGATGAAAATATGACTTCAAATCAAGCAAATAAAATAGTGCAGAAACTATTTGAGGAATATCAAAATGACTATCCAGATGTCTCAATAAATTTTATGGGAGCCGCGGAAAGTTCTAACGAATCGATGGAGAGCTTAGGCTCGGCTTTTAAGATTTCACTGATTGCGATTTTCGCTTTGTTGGTATTTTTATTTAACAGTTATTTGCGACCAATTTTAATTTTAACAACGATTCCGCTGGGATTAGTAGGTATTTCAATAGGGCTTTTTATTCATGGAAAGCCACTTTCTTTTATGGCGATGATCGGAATTGTTGGGCTTTCGGGAATTATAATAAATTCGGCAATTGTTTTAACTAGCACGATTTTAGACTTGGAAAAAGAAGGAAAAGTAAAAAAGAAAAAGTTGTTGCCGTTTGCTTCTAGTTTACGACTTCGCTCAGTCATAATCACCGCCTTCACGACTATTGCTGGGTTAATTCCAACAGCTTACGGAATTGGCGGGTATGATGCGATGATTTCTCCTCTCACATTAGCAATTGTTTGGGGACTTTTATTTGGAACTATTTTAACTTTGATTTGGATTCCATGTGGCTATGCATTGCTAGAAGATTTTGAAAAATGGACGAAAAATAAATCAAAAAAATTAATCGAGGGGGTAAAGTTATGGCAAGAAAAACATCAGAAATAATTTTAGAAATAGCATCAAAACTTTTTTCTCAAAAGGGATTTAACGGAACATCTATCCGTGAAATTGCTTCAAAAGCGAATGTGAACATAGCCTTTCTGTTGCTGATTTTACTTTTGAAATTTATAAAAAGTTTTTACAAAATAATACAAATTCATTAAATTCTTTTAGAATGTTGCTTACACACTTGTTTAATTTTTCAAAATATCTTTTTCTCAGCTTTGTTTGAAAATTTGAAGATTATGAAAAATAGTTTAAAAAAATATCAAAACTTAGTGCAAATGTCTAAAAAAGAAGAAATTTATAATTTTGTTGAAATAATTCTATTTAAATATAAAAAGTTAAAATTTCTCAAATAAAAACAGATATATAAATTGAGAGAATAAAATAACTTGTGTGTCGTCGTGCACATGTTATCAAACAAGCCCTAATTTTTTTACTTTCAGGATTGTAGCGATTGCTATTCCCAGTTCTTTTGATATTTTACGATAAGACAATCCTTGTTTGAATAGTTCAATAATAGCATCTTGTTTTTTGATTTTTATAATCATTTCCAATTAGGTTGTGATTTGATTTTTAAGAATTTTTATAGAAATTTTTAATGATTTTAATTTTGTTTTGTAATACAAATCAGGATTCAAATTGTGAAAAATTACATAAAAAAATTAAAAAGCGAATTAAAAAATAAAATAAAATTGAGCGAAAAAAGAAAGATTAATAAATCAAGATAATTGGAATTGATTATACGATTTTGGGCGACCAAGTTTTTTTCCATTTGCCATTGCTCGTGCTAATCCTGATTTGATTCTATAACGATGCTGTCTAATCCATTCCTCATTGAGTCCAGCGAGAACAGGTAATATCAAAGAATCATAAACTGTCTTGTTAAAATACTCGTCCAATGTTTCTTGATTTTGTCGCAGATCATAGACGGACACTTTCGCATTTGTAAGTTCTTCAACCGTGTTAAAGATATCGGCGATATTACGACCCAAGCGACTAATCTCGTGGGTAAGGACTTTTTGGATTTGATTTGATTTTGCTAAATTGATAAGTTTTGTTGTTCCTGACCTTCTTGTTCTTGTTCCAGAGATATGCTCCACGACTTCTTCAATAACAACCCAACCTTTTTCATTCGCTAATTTTCGTAAGTCATCAACCTGCCTATCTACTGATTGACTGCCATCTGCTTTACTCACTCTACAATAAATTGCTACTTTCATAAAACCTCCATAAGTGTATCATTTAATCTAATGTTTTATTAGTATGACAGGAACCGGAATCGGTGCCAAGTACAAACTGACTTTTTTGAATAATTTTTGATGGGTGATTATTTGATACGATTTTGAAGATTTACTATAACTTGTTTTTTTATGACCTTTCTTGAAATCAAGAAAAAATATCCTATATATAGGGCATTCAATTAAAAAGGATATTTTATGCCAATGTATGTAGATCCATTAAAAACTTTTCTAAAAATAACAGAAGTGTTAGAAGACACTGTTTCAGCAGAAGGGAAATATAGCAAAACACCAAAAACGACAAGAGAACGACTTTTAGGTGTTAAAGGATATTTTCATCAAATAAACATAGGTGAGTTTCCAAAGGAACTGAAAAAAAGATTTATGAAAGTAAAAGAAAAACTTGAATCAGGTAGTTTTAATGACTCGGAAATGGATAGTTTGATTCGTAATATCTGGAAAATAGATTGTTATTTATCTGACAAAAACGAGAGATATTTATCTTCTGTATCTTCGGATTAAACACAATATATGCTTATATAAACAAGTAAATCAAAACCCGTCATAACTTTTGTACCTTATCTATATTGGGATTGAGACAAGTCTATGATAATCCAAAGTGTGATTTTAGATTGTCTTATTTTTTATATTTTAGAAAAAATGGACGGATTCCAAGATATTGTTTTTACTGCTCTTTGTAAGTCTCTCGCCCAACACAAGATGTTATTTTAGTTTGGACGAAGCAATGTTCTTTTATAAACATTTCCTTTATGTGTTTCTATTTGTTTTTTATGTAATTTTCTTGATTATCCTAAATCCTTCATTATACTAAATCTATCACATATTAGGAAGGCAAGAAGCGATGAATCTCAATGACTATATCACAGACTTAAACAAAGCATCCCCCATTTACACATTAAATGCGACACATTTAGAACTTAAAAAAGCATAAAAAAAATTAAAAAAATGTGAAAAAAGTTTTGAAAAAGGTCAGTTATTTATGC
>NBLK01000007.1 GCA_002084505.1 Rickettsiaceae bacterium 4572_127 | reverse complement strand
TCAAACATTCCAAGTATTCCTGCTTGTCCGTCAAACATACTTGCTAATACAGAAGCATCCACTCCGGGGAGTGGTATAAATGATCCAATTCTATAAATAATCATTGCAAAAAGAGTGAATAATAATTTATCTTTTAATCCACCTTTTACTAAATTCTTTATCATTTAACTTTTCCCTTTAACAATTGCTCTTGAATACTTATATCTTTTAAATTAAAATTCTTATCGTTATATGAAATAGCAAAATTAAACATTTCAAACATTCGATTGAGGCAGTCCTGAAGTATGTTTTTATTTATTTTTGACTCCATTATAGCAGCTTCTAATTTTTTTGAGTATTCACTATACGAACATTTTAATTCATCCAAAACTTTTTTATTACTTTTTATTAAGTATATTTGATCGGAGGTAAGTTTTTTTTCTTGAACTGCTCTTGCTAAAATATTAAAAAATCGTTTTTTTTCAAAATTTTTCATACAATATTTAACAAATACATCCAGTAACCCATTCCTTCTCGTTCCATATCCTTCTAACTTTTTCAACAAACGTTCTTTTTCTTTTGTCTCATTTTCAATAAGATCGTAAGCATTGATAACTAACTCAACTAACTCCTGAGGAAGTCCTTTTATTCCTTCAAAACGACAGGAATCATATTTTTTTAACACACCTAATATTTTTATTTCATCGCCTTTTTCATTAAAAGACATTTCAACAAATCCGCTTTCTCCATTTATGCGACATTTAATCTTATACAAAGTATTTCCTTATCTTTTAACTGCTGTTTTTCCAGTTTTTGGACCTTGTTTTGGGAGTGCTATGATTTTTATTTCTGCCCCTAATTTTTTCAATTTTGCTTCTGCAGTCTTAGTCATGTGATGTGCTTCAATTTTCAAAACAGTTTTTAACTCACCTTGTCCTAAAATTCTCAAAACATTAGCTTTTTTAGAAACCAAATCTTTTTTTTGCAATTCAACAAGTGAGACTGAATTTTTAATTTTTTTAGCATCAACTAATGCTTGTAATTCTTGTAAATTAATTCCAACTGCTTTTTGACAGAAGGCATTCTTAAAACCTTTTTTCGGAATAGATCTCCAAAATGGAAGAGGACCACCAATAAATCCAAGTAGAGAAACTCCTGATCTTGATTTTTGACCTTTATGTCCACGACCACAAGTTTTTCCTTTTCCAGAACCAATTCCTCGTCCAACTCTCTTAGCTGATTTTGACGATTTTAATGCTGGTAATTCATTTAATTTCATAAATATGGCCCTTTCTAATTACCTTGTTATATTTTTTCATTTTCTTATAGTCTCTTTTTTAGCATTATGCTGATATGCTTTTTAATTTTTTTATGTTCTTTTTTCTAATTTTTCTAAGGCTTGGTCTTACAAAGCAATTTCAAAATCATAAAAAATCTCTATAAAAATTCTTAAAAATCATATTACAACTTAATTAGAAAGAACCATATTCCTATTTAATTTCACAACTGTTCTTATTTTGTTTCAGTATTTTTTGTTTCACGATTTCTAACTATATCACTAACTCGTTTTCCTCGTCTTAGTGCAATATCTTTCGGTGATTGCATAGATTCAAAAGCCTTAAAAGTAGCCTTAATCATATTAAGTGAATTTTGACTTCCTAGTGATTTTGAAACAACATCTTGAATTCCTAAAACATCAAAGATAGCACGCATCGCACCCCCCGCAATAATTCCAGTTCCTGTCGGAGCTGATCTTAAAACAACTTTTCCTGCTCCAAATCGAGCAACTAAATCATGATGAAGAGTTCGTCCTTCTCGCATAGGCACACTAATCATATTTCTTTTCGCTTGCATTTTTGCTTTTTCAACAGCCTGTGGAACTTCACGAGCTTTTCCTGTTCCATATCCAACATGACCATTTTTATCTCCAACGACCACAATCGCAGCAAAAGACATATTTTTTCCACCTTTTGTAACTTTCGTTACACGATTGATACTTACTAAGCGATCAATTATACCATCGTCTTTTTTCTTATTTCTGTTATTCATTCTTGCCATTGGTTCTCCTGCATTAATACTGGTGATTGCTTTTTGCAGGCATTATGCACAATTTTTCGGAACAGCAGAGCCAAAAACGGCTGATGCTTTCCTTAAATTATGCCTACTCCCTACAAAAATCGTTCGCTTCACTCACTTCAACCACTCCCGTTGATGAGTATTCCTTTTTTTCCTGTAAAAAATTATTTTTACAGGAGATTTATTATTAGATCCCTTCAACACCTGCTTTGCGAATTCCTTCAACAAATGCTTTTACTCTTCCATGATATAAATATCCACTTCTATCAAAGAAAAAATCTTTTAATTTTTTATCTTTTATCTTTTTCCCAAAAGCAACACCTAGTTGTTCTGCTCCTTTTACATTTCCACCATTATCAAAGTCTTTTTGTTTTGAAGACACTGATAAAATAGTTATCATTTTAACATCATCTATCAATTGTGCCTCAAAATGCTTATTAGACCTAAGTATGGAAAGTCTTAGTTTTCTAGGATTTTTCTTTTTCAAGTTCCATCTTAGTCTTAATTTTCTTTTCAAAAATGATTTTTTATTTTTATCCATTTTATATAACCTTTTATAGTTTTTTTATTTATACCTTTACTATTTTTTCTTACCTTCTTTTCGGCGAACAAAAGCACCTTTAATGTGAATTCCTTTTCCTTTATAAGGTTCAGGAGGTCTAAGCTTTTGAATTTCGCGGACAACTTGCCCTAAATCTTTTTTGCTTGCAGAAGTTAATTTCAACCCAATGGCTCCCTGAGCTTCAGCTTTAATCGTAGCAGGTAAATCAAATATAACTGGATGAGAGAAGCCTAATGTTAGGTTTAGTTTTTGCCCTTGAACTTTTACTTTATAACCAACACCTATAAATTCTAATTCCTGTGAAAAACCTTCTGAAACACCTACATTAGCATTATTCAAATGAGAACGAATTGTTCCCCACATTGCTCTTGAAAAAGTATTTTCTGCATCAACAGGAGAAACTATTACTTCTTTATCTTTTTGTTCTACTTTTACAGCTGAATGCAATTTAACATCCACATTTCCATTTTTTCCCTTAAAAGATGCAACTCCGTTGTTAATCGCAACAGAGACTCCATCATTTAATTTTACAGGTAACTTTCCTATTCGTGACATTTTTTTCCTTTATTATGCTTCTCGCATTAATATTGGTGATTGATTTTTCTGTGATTATGCACAATTTAGCGGAAGAGCAGAGCCCAAAACGGCTGATGCTTTCCTAAAATTATCCCAATTCGTTTGAAAATCATATCTCCAAGATATAATTTTAAATACGATCACTCAAAAAAACCGTTCGTTAGCACTCACTTCAACCACACCCGTCTGTGCGATTTTCTTTTTTTATCTGCAAAAATTCTTTTTGCAGAAAGTTTCTTAAAATACTGAACATAAAACTTCGCCACCAAGCCCACTTTTACGAGCATTAGCATCAGTCATTATGCCTTTTGAAGTTGATATTATAGCCACACCCAATCCATTATAAATTCTTGGCAACTTGTCAGCTTTTGCATAAATTCTACAACCTAGTTTTGAAATTTTTTTCATTTCTTTTATAACTGATTCACCTTGAAAATACTTTAATTGAATCTCGAGGTCGTCCACTCCTTTGCGAACAGAAATCTTTTCATAAGACTCTATGAATCCTTCATTTTTCAGCACTTCCAAAACATCTTTTTTATGATTAGAAAACGGAGCTACAACTGTTTTTTTTCCAGCTTTTAATCCATTTCTAATTCGTGCTAACATATCACTTAATACATCTGAAATCATTTTATATCCTTACCAACTTGCTTTTTTCATACCGGGAATTTTCCCTTTATTAGCTAAATCTCGTAATTGAATACGACAAATTTTAAATTTTCTATAAACACCGTTTGGACGACCTGTGAGCTGACATCTATTTCTTAAACGAACGCGAATTCCATTTCTTGGTAATTTTGCTATTTTTTGAGAAGCCTCAAATCTATCTTCTGGTTTTACAGTTTTATCACGAGCAATCTTTAATAATTCTTCTCGTTTTTTAGCAAATTTTTTTACCATTTTTCTTCGTTTTAAGTCTCTTGGTAACATGCAGGCTTTAGCCATATCTTAGTCCTTTATTGTTAATTAAATGGGAAATTAAACCCAGTTAAAAGTGCTTTTGCTTCTTTATCTGTTTTTGCCGTAGAACATACAACTATGTCCATTCCACGAATAACATCCATTTTGTCATATTCTATTTCTGGAAAAATCAACTGCTCTGTAATTCCAAAAGCATAATTACCGTTTCCGTCAAAACTTTTTTTATTTAAACCACGAAAGTCTCTGATTCTTGGCATTGCTATTGTAGTTAAGCGATCTAAGAAATCATACATTCTAGCACCTCGTAGAGTAACCTTAACTCCAACAGGCATTCCTTCACGAAGCTTAAAACCTGCCTCTGATTTTTTAGCATATTTTATAACTGGTTTTTGTCCAGAAATAGCCGTCATATCATTAACCGCACCTTGAATTTTCTTTTTATCCAAAGACGCCTCTCCAACCCCCATATTAAGCACAACCTTTGTTAATGCAGGAATCTCCATATCATTTTTATATCCAAATTCTTTCTTTAAAGAACTTTTTATATTTTTTCTGTAAAAATCTAATAATCTTGCTATTCTCATCTGTTTCCTTTAAGCAACAACTTCGCCGCTTCGTTTGGCAAATCTAACTTTTTTTCCATCATTCAAAACTTTATAACCGATTCTAGTTGGTTTATTATCTTTCGGATCTAACATAGAAACATTAGAAACATGTATTGGCAAAGTTTTCTCAACTATCCCCGGTGCCTGTGTTTGTGTAGCTTTTTGATGTTTCTTCACAACGTTAATTCCTTCAACAAGAATTTTTTTAGTTTCAGGAAAAACCTTCAAAACAATTCCGTCTTTTCCCTTATTCTTTCCTGTTAAAACTTGAACTTTATCGCCTTTTTTAATTTTCATAATAATTCCTTGTATAGTAAAACTAAATACTAATTTTACATTCTTTATTTATTTTATAATGTTAGTCTTTTCTTTTATAATAAACAACTTTTAAGTTCTTTTTGTCACTTTTCAACAATTTAAGTGAAAATGGGTCATACCCAATTTCACTGAAACCGATTGAAAATTCCGCAAAAATTTTCTTAAAATTTGTTTAATTATTATTTAGTTTTACTATAATACCTCTGGTGCTAATGAAACAATTTTCAAAAAACCTGATGAACGAACTTCACGAGCAACAGGACCAAAAACACGAGTTCCAATCATTTCTTTTTTGTCATTTAGCAAAACAACTGAGTTAGTATCAAATCTTATCGCCGAACCGTCTTTTCTTTGGTGTTCTTTTCTTACTCTAACAATCAGTGCTTTTTTTATTTCACCTTTTTTTACTTTTCCATTAGGAGTCGCTTCTTTAATTGAAACAACTATAATATCACCAAGTCCAGAGACTCTTCTTTTTGAACCACCTAGAACTTTAATACATTGAACCAACTTGGCTCCTGAATTATCTGCGACATCTAAACGTGTTTGCATTTGTATCATATTAACTCTTTTTATTTTCTACATAAACTTCAAATGTTTTTGTTTTTGACATAGGTCTTGCCTCTATAATAGAAACCTCGTCGCCTGTTTTATAAGTATTTTTTTCGTCATGCACATGATATTTTTTGTGTTTTTTTACATATTTTCCATACAAAGGATGTTTGTAGCGTCTTTCTACTTCAACAACTATTGTTTTATCCATTTTATCACTAGTGACTTTTCCTTGTAAAATTCTTTTAGGCATTGTTATTTCCTTTTTTAGTAATTTCTGTTTCAACCATAGCGATATTACGACGAACTTTTTTTATAAAATGCGGTGTTGTTAATTGTCCACTTGATTTTTGAAATCTTAAATCCATTAATTCTTTTCTTAATTCATCTCGTTTTACGAAAAGTTCATCAATAGACATTGATTTCAATTTTGAAATATCTTCTTTTTTCAACATTACATATCCCCTATTCGTGCCACGATTTTTGTTTTAACAGGCAATTTAGCAGATGCCAAAGTTAGTGCTTGTTTTGCAACATCCTCTTTGACTCCATCTATTTCAAACATAATTCTTCCCGGCTTGATTCTTACAGCCCAGTATTCTATAGCCCCTTTTCCTTTTCCCATTCTAACCTCAGCAGGTTTTTTAGAAACAGGAACATCTGGAAAAATTCGTATCCAAACTTTACCTTGTCTTTTCATAAATCTTGTTAAGGCTCTTCTTGCCGCCTCAATTTGTCTAGAAGTAACTCTTTCAGGTGTCATTGCTTTTAGCCCAAAAGAACCAAAGGAAAGTGATGCACCTTTTTGTGCTTTTCCGTGAATTCTCCCTTTATGAGCTTTTCTAAATTTTGTTTTTTTAGGTAATAACATTATGCAACCTTCTTAGCCTCTTGTTTTGTTTGTGAAGCAAATTCACCTCTATAAATCCAAACTTTAACCCCTATGATTCCATAAGTAGTAAGAGCGTTAGCCATTCCATAACTTATGTCAGCACGAAGTGTGTGTAAAGGAACAGCACCTTCTAAATACCATTCTGTTCTAGCAATTTCTGCTCCATTTAACCTTCCTGCAACAGCAACCCTAACACCCTTTGCTCCAGCTCTAAAAGCATTTTCCATCATTCTTTTCATAGCACGACGAAATGAAATTCTTTTTTCCAATTGTTGAGCAACATTCCAAGCCGAAAGAACACCATCTAAATCTGGTTTTCTCACTTCTTTTATATTTAATATGACATCATCTTTTGTCATGCTTTTTATTTTTTTCTTTAATTTTTCAATGTCCTCGCCTTTTTTCCCAATAATTATTCCGGGACGAGATGAAAAAATAGTAATATGTATTTTTTTAGAAGGCCTTTCTATTAAAACCTTTGCAATCCCTGCACTTTTTAATTTTTTTTCTATATAGCCTCTTATTTTAAAGTCTTCCAGAAGCTTATCTCCATAGTCCTTAGTAGTTGCATACCATTGAGAATCCCAACGACAATCTGTTCCTCTTACACCAACTCTTAACCCAATAGGATTTGTTTTTTGACCCATTACTTATCTTCCTTTATTGTTATAGTTAGAGCTTTTTTTCTCAACTAACGGTGATTGCTTTTTGCAGGTATTATGCACAATTTTTCGGAACAGCAGAGCCAAAAACGGCTGATGCTTTCCTTAAATTATGCCTACTCCCAACAAAAACCGTTCGCTTTCAGCTCTCTTCAATCACACCTGTCGGCGAGATTTATTTTTTTTAATTTCACAACCTTAAATTATGAAAGTTTTTTTTCAACCCTGCTAACTTTTTTCTTCTTTTTTTCTATTGTTTTTTCTGCTACTACAACTGTTAAACTAGCAAAAGGTTTTAAAATTTTCTTTGCTTGCCCTCTTGAACCTGCTCTAATTCTTTTTAGTGTCATAGCTTTTCCAACATAAGCCTCAACAATTTCCAATTTTTCAGGATTTAATCCATAATTGTTTTCAGCGTTTGCTACAGCTGATAAAACAGCTTTTCTCACGACCTCAGCAATTCTTTTTTTTGAAAGAACTAATGAATTGATAGCGTTTCCGACTGATTTTTTGCGAATTGTTCCTGCCACAAGATTCAACTTACGAGGAGATGTTTTTATCATTTTAACAAAACAGCGAACTTGTTTTTTCATATTTTATTTCTTTCCATGTCCATTATAAGTACGAGTCGGAGCAAATTCACCTAATTTGTGCCCAACCATATCTGCAACTATCAATACTGGTATAAATTTTTTTCCATTATAAACAGCAATTGTTAATCCTGTCATAACAGGAAGAATCGTAGACGATCTAGACCAAGTTTTAATTGGTTTTCTACTATTTTCCTCAACAGCCTTCTTTACTTTTTTCAAAAGTGAAGGATGAACGAAAGGTCCTTTCCATACTGAACGAGCCATTTATAGTTCCTTTTATTTCTTCTTAGCTTTATGACGAGAGCGAATTATAAATTTTGTCGTCAATTTGTTTCTTCTAGTTTTTACACCACGAGATAATTTACCAGTAGCCGACTTTGGATGTCGTCCAAAATTCTTACCTTCACCACCACCTAGTGGGTGATCAACTGGATTCATAACTGTTCCACGAGTGTGAGGTCTAACACCTCTCCAACGATTTCTACCTGCTTTACCTAACTTTATATTTCTATTATCAGCATTTGAAACAGCACCAATTGTTGCCATGCAGTCCCCGTGAACAAGTCTCATTTCAGCTGAACTTAATTTTAACTGAACATAATCACCATCTCGTCCAATTATTTGAGCATAAGCCCCAGCAGAACGAACCATCTGTCCGCCTTTGCCTTTTTTCAATTCAACATTATGAACCAATGTTCCAACTGGAATGTTTCTTAAAAACATTGCATTACCAACTTTAATATCAACTTTTTCACCAGCCTCAATTTTACCGCCAACCTCTAATTTTTGAGGAGCAAGAATGTAAGCCTTTTCAGCATCTTTGTAAGTAATTAAAGCTATAAAAGCCGTTCGGTTTGGATCATACTCTATACGATCAACCGTTGCAGGCATATCAAATTTATCTCTTTTAAAATCTATCAATCTATAATGATGTCTTTTTCCACCACCTGTGTTTCTAGCCGTTAATCTTCCTGAACTATTTCTACCACCAGATTTTTTCAACCTAGCCAATAACGGCTTATGCGGTTTACCCTTATGCAATTTTGATCTATCAATTAGAACAACTCCTCGTTGCCCCGGTGTAGTAGGTTTAAGTTTTTTCAATGCCATTTTATTAACTCTTTGTTATTTCAATTTTTTCGCCTTTTGCCAATCTGACATAAGCTTTTTTTATATTTTTTCTAGTCCCCGTTTTTCCACGGAATTTTTTTGTTTTTCCTTTTACATTAAGAATATTCACATTATCAACTTTTACATTGTATATCGCCTCTATTGCAACTTTCACAACATTTTTAGTAGCACGAGGACTCACGATAAAACCCACTTGTCCTAGCCCTGAAATAGCAGTCGTTTTCTCTGTAATGAGAGGTTGTACTAAAACATCATACATCCAACCTTGAATTTGTTTTTTCATTTTCTCAGCCATTTTAATCTACCAATCTTTTTGTTAATTCACTAACAGCTTCTTTTGTAATAACCAAATTATCATGCTTCATAATATCATAAACATTAGCCCCAACAACTGGCAAGACATCAAAATGCTTTATATTTGAAACACTTTTACAAAAAACTTCATTTTTTTTATTCGTATCTATAAATAAAACTGAATCAAAGTTTTTATCTTTAAATCTTTTTGAGATATCTTTTGTTTTTATTGTTTTCACATCCACATCTAAAATTGTAAGTTTTTTAGCCTTTAGCTTGGAACTTAAAGCCATTTTCAACCCAAGTTTGCGAACTTTTTTTTGTAATTTTATATCATGAGAACGAACAACTGGACCGAAAACAACAGCCCCACCTCTCATATGAGGAGCATAATTAGAACCTTGTCTTGCTCTATCTGTTCCTTTTTGTGCGAAAGGTTTTTTTGTAGAACCTCTCACATCATCAATACCTTTTGTCTTATGTGTTCCAGCACGAGCCTTTGCTCTTTGCCATAAAATAACTCGTTGTAAAATATCTTTACGAGACTCGATTCCAAAGATCTTTTTATCTAAATCTATTGAGCCGACCGCTTTTTTATCTAAGTCTAAAATATCTATCTTCATTATTGCTGTGCCTCTTTTTGCGCTTCAACTTTTTTTTCTTCTTGTGCCTCAGTTTTTATTTCTTTTTTTACTGTTTTCAATCCAGCAGGCATAGGAACATCTTTTGGAGCATCTACTTTTACTGCATCTTTTAGTCTAACCCAAGCATTTTTACATCCCGGAACAGCACCTTGAATCATTATCAACCCTTGCTCTTCATCGACACCATAAACAATTAAATTTTGAGTAGTAATTTGAGTAGAGCCCATTTGTCCTGACATTTTTTTGCCTTTAAAAACTTTACTCATACCTTGCTGTCCAGTAGAACCTTGTGTTCTGTGCTGAACCCCAACACCATGCGACGCACATAGCCCACCAAAATTATGTCTTTTCATACTACCAGCAAAACCTTTTCCCTGCGTAATAGCAGTAGCATCAACTGGCTGACCTTTTATAAAATGATTAACTGACAATTCGCTTCCAACAGGAATAACACAATCCTTAGACACATGAAATTCAAAAGTTTTTTTAGGAGCTTCTAATTTATTTTTTTCATAAAAAACTTTTTGTGGTTTATTTAGTCTTGAAGGTTTTTGTATTCCACCAGACAAGCAAACAGCATCATAGCCATGTTTTTCAACATCCTTAACTGAAACAACTTTGCAATTTTCAACCTTCAAAAGTGTCACAGCAATAGCCTTTGAATTTTCATCAAACACCCGTGTCATACCAATTTTTCTAGCAATTAATCCACAACGCATCTTAGTTCCTTATAATTTTATTTTAATATCAACACCTGATGGCAATGACAATCCCATTAGAGCCTCAACTGTATTATGAGTTGGTTCTAAAATATCTAATAATCTTTTATGTGTTCTTATTTCAAACTGCTCACGAGATTTTTTATTAACATGAGGAGACTTGTTAACTGTTATAATTTCTTTTTTAGTTGGCAAAGCTATTGGCCCTGCAACTTTTGCGCCTGTTCTTTTAGATGCACTTACGATTTCTTTAACAGCCTCTTCTAGTACTGAGAAATCAAATGCTTTCAAGCGAATACGAATTGTAGAATCAATCATTTTTGTCTTCTTTCACGAATCAGTTTTTAATTAGCTTTGAGAGTTATAAAGGTTTTTAGTAAAAAAAGCAAGCACTTTTTTTACTTTTTTCTATTTTATCCAGATTTCTAATATCTTGGCACTTTCACCTTTTATTTTTGTGTTTATAGCCTTAATTAGTTTCAATTTTTTATTTTCTTCTAGGCCTAAATTAACAGCATCAATATCGGACGTTATCAAAACGATTCTACATTTTTTACTTCCAACACGAATAAACTCTTGAAATAGATCGCAATAAAGTTTTTCATTATTCTCAAGATTTCCGAACTGTTTCCCAAAAGGCAGATTAGCAATTATTACATCAATAGAATCATTTTCCAATTTTGTTTTTGTAGAATCTTCTTGTTTTATTTCAGTGTTTTTTAAGAATCTTAAATTAGCTTTTGCAATTGCGACCGCTCTTTTGTCTATGTCGCTTCCAAAGAGCTTTAGATTTTTTTTCGTCTCGCCTATTTCTGCTAAAATAGTCCCTGAACCGCAAGTCGGATCCCAAATAACTTCTCCATCTTTTGGATTCGCAACAAAGCACATAGCAGATGCAACTGTTGGCGGCAATGAACCTTGTCTTTCTTGTGTGCGATTTTTTCTATTTGATACTTGGCGGTGATGAAAATTTTCTAAACCTATATAGTATGCAGAATCAATGCAGAAAATCCAAATCTCTTTTCCATCGGCGGAAAATAAAATCCCTTTTGCTTTTAGTTCTTTTTCTAACCAGTTTCTAAGACTTTTTTTGAAAAAATGTGTCCCTTCTACTATTGCTACAATTTTATATTTTTGATTTTTTTTTAATGATTTTACGATTTTAGATATTTGATTTTTAGAAATTTTAAATTTTCCATAAGCTAAGCAGTCGTATATTTCTTCTGGGATTCTTAGACTTTTTTCATGTTCTTTTAAGAATCCTTTTGCTAGAAAAATCAAGTCATCATTTTTTTGAAAAACTATCGTAGGTCGCTCATTTCTGAGAATCAAATTTTTAGCTTTTAACTCTTGAATACAAGTCTTTGCAAGCCCTTTGTTGCACCTAATTATTATTGATTTATTCATTTTAATTCAAAACCTCAAGTGCGGTTTCTTTTATTCGAACTCTTGCGAACATGTCTTCTAGTGAAAGCTCTGCGAATTTTTTGAAAGCATCTTGTTCTTTTTTACTAGCACCAACAAGCTCCACATTTTCAATTTCATCAAGGCAAGAATGTTTTACTGAGCGAATCAAATCAGGGTTTTTAGAAAGCATAACTAACGAAGATCGCATCACAATACTTCTAAGCACCATAAGATCCGCTTGAATTTTTAGTGCGAATTCTTTTTCATGATCTCTTGCTTTTCTAACAGGAGCTTTTCTTCTAGTAATTTTATTTTCTTTCATTTTCACCATCCATTTTAGACTTAATTAATTTTACTAACGGAGATTCTTCTCCACCAGAACATTTCAAAGCAAAATTCATAGCCGAATTATAATCTTGTTTAACTCCATTCCCTAGCATATATAAAGTAGCTAAGTGAAAAGCAGACTTTTTATTACCATTTTTTTCTGACATTTTCAAGTATTTTATTGCAGTCTTATAATTCTGTCCAACACCTTCTCCGCTTAGATACATCTCTCCTAGCATTGCCTGTGCCTCAGTATTATTTGCCATTGCTGAAATAACTAGATACTTTTCAGCCTTCTTATAATCCTGATATATTTTCATATTTTTATAAAAGTCTGCTAGATGAAAAGACGCTCGAACTAGACCTTGATCTGAAGCTTTTTTCATCCAAGTTATATATTTTTCATAATTCTCTTGTTTGTAATTTTGAACCGCCAATTCATACTGAGCTTCCACTTGTCCGCGATTCGCTTTCTCTTCTAATGAGAAAGGAACGAAGATCCAAATTAAAAACGCTAAAATAAATCCTGAAATAATAGAAATAGAAATAACTTTTAAGTTTTTTTTCGCTTTCTTTTTTGTTGTTTTTTTTTCAACTATCTTTTCAGTTTTTTTGACTGGCTTTACTTGTAGATTCTGCAAAAAACTTTTATTCTCTACCATTTTATTCTCCATATAATTCCATATAAAATGAAACCACATCATGTTTTCCAAATCCTAAAATCATAGTATTATTTTCCGCGAGTTTTTGAAAATCTATTTGTTCTAATTTAGCTAAAATTTCCTTAGACTTCGCCTTAAAAAATATCCATTGTATTTTCGGATTTAGTTCTTTTTCCTCATATATTTTTTTAGTGTAATCATAATAACCTTGTCTTGCAACAGCAAAATCCCATTTATATGTTTTTTTGTCGAAATACTTTCTAGCCTGCGGAGTATTGTTGTATTGAAACATTTCAAAATCTTTGTGAGAAATTTTAGGTGGAGATAAAATTCTTAGATTTTTTTGACTAAATAATGCCCTGCTCCAAATCTGAAATTGGCATTTTATTTTATATATTTTTTCTCCCAACAAAAAAGAATCTTCTTTTAGTTTTTTTTGAAATATTAAATTAAAATCAGAAGATAATTTAGACTGCACCGACCATTTCAAGAATTGATTCGGAACTATAAAACAAATAATATCTGAGAACTTTGAAGCCTTGTTAAAAAAAGAAATAGCTAATTTACTACGCTTGCCGAACGGCGGATTACCTACTGTAATTAGTTTTTTTTGAGAAGAAAAAGTTTTAATTTGCGAATCGATTTTGGTTTGTAAAAAATCTGCTTTAATTATTTCTTCGCTCTTGGGAAAAATATCATAGGCTAAAATTTTGTTTTTTTTTATACCTAGTTTATTAAGAGCAGTTGTGAAATTTCCTGATCCAGCTGAAGGTTCTAGAAAATTAAAATCTGTGAAATTAGGAATTATTTTTTTAGCATCAATCAGACATTCTTCCGCAACCTTTTCGTTGGTAAAAAAAGCATCTCTTTTTCTATCTTGCATTTTTTTTATTATATCTCTTTCGTAACTCTTGGTGATTGCTTTTTGCACTCATAATGCACAATTTTTCGGAACAGCAGAGCCCAAAACGGCTGATGCTATTCCGCAAATTATGCCTTCTCAGCACAAAAACCGTTCGTTAGCACTCACTCCAACCACTCCCGTCGGCGAGATTTTCTTCTTTTCTTTCATAACTTTAAGTTATGAAAGAGGTGCATTATATCCGCCGACTTTTTTCACAACTCTTAGATTTATTTCCGACATATCAGCATTTAGCGAAAGTATCGGTGTATTTTCTTTTAATGATTTAGAAATATCAACTAGGTGCAAACACTTTCCGCTATGAGTCGCTATGCTTTCAATAACTGACTTCAAAGGCAACCCAGCGTTAGTCAATTTTTCTTTTAGCCATTGCTTACTAACTGGCTGACCTGTTTCAACAACTATAATTGTATTTTCCCACAGCAAATCATTATCTAAAACTCCAAGGGTGAAAATATCCAGCGAATGATTCTTAATCATCTTAACAGCGATACGACCAAAAATTTTCGGCGTAGTTGATTTATCTAGCAATAGCTTTAACCACCACCCATCCGAAGGAAGATTTTGAACTGCAATCCCAATTATCAATCTAGGTTTTTCAAAGAGAGCCGAAACAGCCTTTGCCTCTCCTTCAAAAAACGAAAAGGACGGAGCGAATCCAAAAAGCCCTCGCATTGTAGAAATTAAACCTGCATTTTCTTCTTTCTGCACAAACGATTTTGGCAAACTTGATTGAACTATCCCTAACGAAAAAGGTGTTTTTTCAAAAACTTCATTAGCTAATTGGATTCTATCTGTTGCTCCAATGTTATGAGAAATAGGCATTAAAAATTTTGACATTGTTTTTGCTCTTATTTTGTGGTATTATTCTCCAAAATACAAAGGAGTTTTTATTATGAATCGTAGCATACACTTTTTCTTTTTAATTTCCACTATTTTTTTTATTTTTATTTTTCAGGTAAATGCTAATCAACTTTCTATTAGTGTAAATCAGCAAAAGATAAAAATTGGAGAGCCGTTAATTCTTACTCTAACATATACAGGAACAGATGCTAATTCATTTGGCGAGCCCGATCTGTCGGAACTAAAAAAGAATTTTAATTTAGTCGGGCAGAAACAAGCTTTTTCGTCTAAGCAAATAAATAATGATTATAAAGTAGCATTGCAGGTTTCATATAAATTCTTGCCTAAATCCGCAGGTGTGTTTATGACTCCGTCTTTTTATATAGGAGAAGAAGATTTTTCTGAGCCGTATAAAATTACTGTCTTAGGAAATAAAAAAGCTGTAAAAAAAGTAGAATCAAAAACTAATTGGAGCTATGTTTTTGGCTCAATTTTGTTTATACTTGGCGGAATGTTGTTTCTTCTTTCAGGAGCTTACCTACTTTGGAAAAATATAAAAAAGAAGAAGAAATGAGCAAAAATAATTTTACCTCTTGACTAGGTTGAGTGCGAATTATACTATTTAAGTATAAGGAGATTTTTATGAAAAAAAATAAAAAAAGTTTTTTAAAGTTAGCAAAAGATATTTTTAAATTTGAAGGAATTATAATCAATAAAGAAGACGAAAAAATGTTAAAACTTCTAACGAATAAACAAATAACTGAAAAAGAGTATATCAGTTGGGCAAAAAGAAGTGTAAATGTCTGATTATTTTTCTAATAGTGATAAATATACTTATAATAGACTTGTTTCACAACCCAATTATAATTTTTTTGGATTTATATAGTTTAATCAGAGGTTTAAGGATTATTTACCCCGCCCAAAAATATCTAAAGATATTTT
>NBLK01000037.1 GCA_002084505.1 Rickettsiaceae bacterium 4572_127 | reverse complement strand
AGCAGAATTAGAAATAAAAATCTCGATGTAAAATTTCGTCGGCAACATCAAATAGGTAGTAAGTATATTGCAGATTTTGTTTGTTTGGAAAAGCGATTGATTATAGAACTAGATGGTGGACAGCATTGTGAAAATAAAAATGATAAAATTAGGACTTTATATTTAGAGCAGAATAATTTTCGTGTGATTCGCATTTGGAATAATGAGATTTTAGAGAATTTAAATGGATGCTTAGAGTTTATATTGGAGGAATTAAATACCCCTCACCCAAAATAATTTTCTAGAAAATTATTTTGACCTCTCCCGCAAGGGGAGAGGCGGAACTTCGGACTTGCGATTTGCTTTCCATCTCTAAAATCTGTTATTGCAATTTAATATACAGGAGGAAAAAATGAAAAAAAGATGTGCTTGGGTGGATGAGAGCTCGGAGGTTTATAAAAACTACCATGACAACGAATGGGGAAGGGCGGTTCACGACGATCGGCTTTTGTTTGAAATGCTAATTTTAGAAGGTGCACAGGCGGGATTGTCTTGGCTCACGGTTCTAAAAAAACGGAGTAATTACAAAGAGTTATTTGACGATTTTAATGTAAAACTTGTAGCTAAATATGATGACAAAAAAGTAGAAGAATTATTGCTAAATTCAGGAATAATCCGCAATCACTTGAAAGTAAACTCTGCTATAAAAAATGCAAAAGTTTTTATAAAAATCCAAGAGGAATTTGGATCGTTTGATAGCTATATTTGGGGATTCGTAGGGGGAAAACAGGTCGTAAACAATATAAAATCTATAAAAGAACTGCCAGCGAAAACAGAATTGTCGGATGAAATCTCTAAAGATTTGAAGAGTAGGGGAATGAACTTTGTCGGCTCAACAATTATTTATGCGTATCTCCAAGCAGTAGGAATTGTAAATGATCATGAAAATGATTGCTTCTGTAAAAAAATGTGAAATTTGATTTTGATACAGCTAACTTCTTACCTTCACATAAATAACAGCCCTTTTCCGCTTGTCGCATAATATATATTATGCGGAATGGTGTATTGATGTTTTTTTATCCTAAAATTTCTTTTTCCTGCTTAATAGGTAAACCTTCCTTTTGTCTCTTAAAATTTTCACCAGCCTCTTCGTAATTTACTTGAATCCCATAATTCACTTTTACTAAAGATAAGTGCTTTTTTACATTTTTTTTCGACATAACAATATTGTTTCCATCAAGATCTATGTTTTTAACCTCTATTTCTTTTAGATTCATGATATCAATTAATTTATTATTTGTTATATTTAATGTAAGAAGTCCTAAATTATTTATAAAAGATTTTTTTATATTATGCAGTTTGTTTTTTATTTCTTTATAATTAATTTTTGAAGACTTCTGGGTGTTATCAGTTCCATTTAAAATATCATCAATAGTAGTATCCATATCTTTTTTTGTAAAACTTAAATCAATTGGTTTTTCTTTTTCATTATCAAAATATTCAAAGTTTTTAATCGGGAAAATATCATTATATTTATCATTATCAATGATATTTGTTTTTGGTTTATCAGAGTAAGAATTGTCTATTTGATTAAGATGCTTTATATCTAAAATAGGAAAAATATCATTAGGATCTTTCTTTTTGTGTATAAGAGACTTTAAGTTTGAAATGTCTGTAATTTTGTTTTTATTTAAATTCAATATTCTTAAACCTCCCAATCCTTCAAAATCTCCTTTTGGAATTTCTTTAATTTGATTATTATTAAGATTGAGTATATTCATATTTTTTAAATTTATAATTGCAGAAATATCTTTTATTTGATTGTGATTTAAGGTTAAAACTTTATCACTATCTAAGTATTGTTTTTTCTTAAAAAGATACCTTAAATTAGAAATATCTTTTATTTTATTATAACTCAAATCTAATTCATTAAGAAAAAACAGCTCTTTAATATTTGGAATTTTAGTTATAGTATTTTTACTTGCTTTTAATTTTCGTAAAAAAGGAAATTTCTCAATTATAGAAATATCCTCTATATTATTTCCACTAAGATTTAGATATTCCAAATGTTTCATTGATTCTAGAAAGGATAAATCTGTAATTCCAGTGTTACTTATATCCAAACTTTCAATATACTTTTTTTTACTTAAAGGCGAAAAATTCTTTATTGGGTTTCTTGGTATATTTAAAGATGTTAGATTGGGTATTTCATTTACAAATGAAAGATCGGTTATTTTTTGTTCTATAAGTGAAATCTTTTCTATTCTTTCTAATAAGTCGTGAGCTTTCAGCAATTTTAGAATTCCATTCAAAATTCCATTATCTATATCATAGTTTTTAAATTTACCAATACCACTTCCATCATTTTTAATTATAACTTGTTCCTCAAAAGTATGAAAATAAAGATAACTTTGATTGTAATAAAGTCTTTCTAGTATTTTTTCTGATAATTTCACTGTTTTTTTTAACTTACCATTTTTATCATAAATAAAATTTTCAAAATAATCGTATAAAACACTGCGAAGCTGACCACTTTTCATCTTATCAATCTTGCCTACAAAATCAATTTTACCATTTTTAAGAAACTTAGTATGGGTAGTTATTGAATAATCCGCATTTCCATCACTATCAAACAAAATTGTAGGAGGATTATAAATATATTGATTTCGTATTCCATTCTTAGAATAAAGATTTTTTTCAACAGCTTCGCCCAATTCATTATAGTATAAGGTTTCTTTTGCTTCTAAATCTGTGTCTTTAACTTTTTGTAAGTCTAAATAAAATTTAGTTATATTTTCTTTTTTCCCATTTTTTCTAAAAGAAATTATTTCTGCGATATTGCCCTCTATATAAACCACTTCTTGTTTTTTTGTTCCATCTACATATTTGATAGTTTTTGCAGGGATTCCATCTTCATAAATTGTTTCTTTTGAAACAATTTCACCATTTTCTTCAAACTCCCATGACAATAATGGCTTTTCTTTTTCGTCATAATTTGTTTCTTCAATTCTGATTCCATTTTCAAATCTAATACTTTTATTTATTTTCTTATTATTAACAATAAAATCTTTTTTTATTATCTTATCTTCATAATTAAGATAATGTTTTTCAAGAATATTACCATTGGCATCATATAAATATCTAATTTTATTTCCATTCTTATCAACTCTATCAATAGACGAAATTATTTTACTTTTTATCTTTTCAAAAGTATTTTTTGAATTTAGGTGTTTATTTTTAACAATTTTTCCTGAATTTAGATTTATTAGTGATTGATTTGATGGTAAAATTTTCATGATAATTCCTTTTATTTTTAATAAAATATCACAAATTTCTAAAAAAATCAATTGATTTTTCTTTTTTTTAATAGATTTACAATGCCACTTTTTTACAGATTTCAAGATATTTCGGGAGGATTTTATTTATATCTAATTTCTTAGCCATTTCACGAGCTGAGGTTGAAATCTCTTCTTTTCTTTCTTTCGAAAGTTCTAGCCCCCAAATTAGACTTTCTCGCAGGCTATCAACATTATCAGGAACAAACAATTTCCCAGTGGAATCGGTGTTTATAATGCTAGAAGCCCCCTCAACAGCAGGCAACAATGTAATTTTCCCCATCGACTGAGATTGCAAGGCAATTCTAGCAAACGAAACTTTCGTATTGCAGATAATCAAGTCCCCTATTTTATACATTAGAGGTTCATCATCCTCAGGCAAAACAACTGAGATATTTTTATAAACGCCTAGCTTTTCTGCTGTTTTTCTTAATTTTAAATATTTAGGATCATTATGATTCGCCCAATTTCTAACCATTAAAACTCCAAAATTTCTCTCTCTAATAGAAGCAATTGCTCTCAAAAAAACTTCCTCATTAGCATCATCTTCCTCGCTTATATTCAAAATCAAAGGAAGCCCATCAGGGACATTCCACTTTTGAGTCAAAGCAATAAGTCTCTCCGACGAGATGTTTTCTGTTGAGTAAAATTTACTATCAACCCACCTAGGTAAAAAAGATATTTTTTCTTTAATTTCAGGTAGTTGTTTTAACTTCTTAACAATATGGCTAAACGAAGAAAAGACATGATTAGCATCTAATCTCCCACGAAGTTTTATATTTTCAATCACTCCAAGTTTAGAGTTTTCAATTCCGATATAAGGATAATGAATCGTTGAAACATAAGGAACATTTAATTTTCTTTTGATAATTTTTGCTAGCCACCCAGTGATATTAGTATGCGAATGAATTAGATTTATATCATATTCTTTTACAATTTTTTTTATTTTTTGATAATTTTTGAAAAACGAAAAAGGACTTCCGCTATGAGTTGAAACTTGAATGTGCGTGATCCCTGCCCTTCTCAGCCGATTAACTTCATACCCCCCTGCCGACATAACTATCGGAGCAATCTGATGTTTTTGAAAATATCGAGCCGTGTCTACTATATAGTCGCTAATCTCCCCTCTTTCCATATTGCTAGCTAAAATCAGTGGTCGTAATTGCTTCATTTTAATATCCTATTTCTGCGTAGTTTTTCTTTATCATACATCTTCTGTATCTATCAGGAGACGAATATCCTCCATTTGAAGGAACTGATAGCGAAGTTCTCTGCCCAGTTTCTCCATATTGTTTTGATTCAAATGTTGCCCAAAGCCCGTCCCATCTAGGAACTGTGTAGGGTTTATATGGCAGTAAGAATTTTTGAATTCGAGACGGACGAACTGATCGCTCAGGAGCTCCTAGGCATTTTTTGTGATCACGAACAAACTGTCGCATAGTTACATGCTCATTTTCCCAATGAAATAAATCAGCATCCTCTAGCGAACCTTGTTGCATTCCCCAACAACCACCTAAAAACAACAATATGGCTAAAATTCTTCCCCTCATTTAGACCATTATATATTAAACTTTTTTATTTCCAAGCGAAAAATAAAATAAAATTCGGTTATTTGTTCATGAAAGTTCGCGGAAAAGTAGAATCTATCATATTTCTTTGCCATTTTTGTTAATTTTCTTGACTCGGTCGTGGAAATTAGCTAAAATTATTATGGAAACCTTAATTAAGAGGTTTGATTCTTAAAAATGAAGGAGAATATTATGAATAAAGCTGAATTTATTTCTGCGATTGCTAACGGTACTGGATACACTAATGCTGTTACTAAAGAAACAATTGATACTATGATTGCTGTTATTACAAAAACTCTAAAAAAAGGAGACAAAATAAGTCTTGTTGGTTTTGGATCTTTTGAAGTTGTTAAAAGAAAAGCTAGAATGGGGAGAAATCCACAAACAGGAGAAGCTATTAAAATTAAAGCAAGTAAATCTCCTAAGTTCAAACCGGGAAAAACTTTCAAAAACGCTATGTAGTCTTTTGATAAACCCAAAAATAAAAAGCTCACTAAAAATGAGCTTTTTTTCTTTACAAATAAATTTATTTTAGATATAATGCCTTTTGTAATAATTTAATTAGACTTCTTTTAGTTACAAAGTTTTATTATTATCGGCCAGGTAGCTCAGTTGGTAGAGCAAAGGACTGAAAATCCTTGTGTCGGCGGTTCGAGCCCGCCTCTGGCCACCATTATGGTGGAGTAGCTCAGTTGGTTAGAGCGGTTGAATCATAATCAATAGGTCGGGGGTTCAATTCCCTCCTCCACTAAAGGACAGAAGTCTTTAGGATATGAAAGCGTAAAATGGGAAGAACTAGACAGTGAGATAGAAAAAGACTCTCCAGAGTTCTTCTTAGAACCACCTCCTTCTTCTATATTTAAAAAGAGAAAAGATTCTACTGGTGGTATGCAAAATTCAATTAAGTTTGAGAGAGACCGAAAGAAAGCAGCTAGGGAAAAACAGGCCAAAGAAGCTTCGCATTATTCTTCGGGTGGTAGTGGCTCTGGAAATTTATCTAAAAAAAAGGAAAAAATAAAAAGATCCAGAGCAAAATTATCAGAAGTTGTAGAAAATCTTTTTGAACTAGAAAATACAGGTGATAAAGCGTCGTCAAGGAGTATACGAATTACAGATAATTCTTTAAAATGTAGATAAAATATCTCTTATAAGAGATATTTTTGCTTAATTTTTGGTATGTTTCAGATTATACAATGCATTAGTTCCAGAGTTTTTATTTTTATGAAACTTTTTTAAGTGTCTGCAATGAAAACAGCATGGAAAAAACAAACAAGCTCTTAACCTAACTCTGTTTTTTTATATATCTTTAACCCCCCCCAAAAAGAATACATTAGCTGGACTAAAAAAGATATTATTATAATAAATCTAAATAACAACAGGACTTTGTTTGAAATCTTTTATAAACTATTTTCAAGCGAATTTTAAGTTCTTTTTGGTTGTTTTCAATAATTTAAGTGAAAATGGGGCTTATCCAATTCCACTGAAACCGATTGAAAATTCCACAAAATTTTCTTAAAATTAGCTCGGTTCTTATTTAGATTTACTATATATAATTACTTAAAACTTTATGGGTCTAGACAAGTTTAGATACAAATGATACGGTCTAACCTATGGAAAAACATAGAAAAAATAGGTATTTAAAAGTTGCACACTTTTCTGAGGCTAAATTTC
>NBLK01000036.1 GCA_002084505.1 Rickettsiaceae bacterium 4572_127 | reverse complement strand
TAATGAACGTCCACACATGGGAATAAATGGAGAAAATCCTAAAAAATTTAATGAAATTCTGTCATCGAATTAGATGACATTTACACCTCCCACAAGGGGTGGGTGATACGGTGGAAAATACGGAAAAGAAAACAAGTAAGAAAACAAGTAAGATTGATTCGGTGAGATTCCTGCTTTCGCAGGAATGACAGCTTTGCTGTCTTATTATATTGTCATTCCTGCGAAGGCAGGAATCTCACAATACAGAATCTTTTTTGCTCTCTATAAAAACTGAAGATTATGGAGAAAAACCGAACTCAAGATATTTATTGTAGGGGCATCCTTTACGGGTGCCCTAGCGAAAAGACATTTCTCAAAATGCAGTTGTTGAGTATAATAATAAGTCGTATGAATTTATAGATACCGCAGGACTTCAAAAAGAAAAAATTGAACTTTCGCAAAAAATGACAGAGCTTTCTTTGAATACTATAAATGATGCGGATGTAATTATTTTTCTAGTTGATATTCGTGAGGGATTAACAGCTTGGGATTCGTCTTTTGCTCGTGAAATTCGCAAAAAAAATAAACCTGTAATTCTAGTAGCAAATAAAGCGGAAAACATTGATAAGGACAGCCATATTTTTGGAGAGTTTCTTAAGCTTGGATTTGGAGAGCCAATTTTAGTTTCTGCAACTCACAATGTTGGTGTTTCTTCATTGATGAAAGCACTTAGTAAATTTTCATTTGAACCTGCAGAAAAGATAGAAAAAAAAGATCAGCTTCGTATGACTGTTATTGGACGACCAAATGCGGGAAAATCAACTTTTATAAATACCATTATTGGAGAGGAAAAATTACTAACAGGAGAGATTGCTGGTGTTACTCGAGATGCTATTGAAGTTCCTTTTACTTATAAAAATCAAGAATGTATTTTAATAGATACCGCAGGAATGAGGAAAAAAGCTCGTGTGTCTAAGGAGTCTATTGAGGGGCAATCTGTTTCTCAGGGAATTGATGCTGTAAATCGTTCTAATGTTGTGATAATTATGATTGATGCTTTGTTAGGAATTGAAAATCAAGATTTTAAAATAGCTAAATATACTTTTGAACAAGGTAAGCCGATTATTTTTGTCGTTAATAAAATTGATGCTGTGGAAAATCGCAAGAAAACTCTCGACTCAGTAGAAGAAAGGTTAGGTTTTTCATTTTCTCAAATAAAAAAACCGATTGTTTTAGGTGCTTCTGCTATAAAAAATAAAGGTCTGGATCGTGCGATGAATATGGCTTTTAAGGTTTTTGAAAAGGCAGGAACGAGAGTTTCAACTGGAAAATTAAATACTTGGTTAGACAAGGCATTAGAGAAAAATCCTCCTCCACTTTCGCGATTAAAACGACCAATGGCTATAAAATACATTACTCAGGTGGATACTTTTCCTCCGCACTTTGTTGTTTTTGTTGGTGGAGCTTCGGCTCTTCCAGATTCGTATCAAAGTTATTTGACTAATTCGTTGAAAAAATATTTTGATATAGAGGAAACACCTGTTAAAATCTCAGTTAGAACTCAGCAAAACCCGTTTAATAAAAGTAATGAGAAGAAGAAAAAATGAATAATTTGATTCTATTTAAAGAAAAAAAAATCCGTAGAACTTGGCATAATGAAGAGTGGTGGTTTTGTGTTGCAGATGTCGTAGAGGTTTTAACTGATTCTGTGAATCCAAGCGATTACTTAAAAAAACTTCGTAGTCGTGATGAAGAAATTTCTAAAGGGTGGGGACAAATTGCCACCCCCCTTGCAATAGACACAACAGGCGGTAAGCAAAAAACTACCCCGCCCCAAAATAGTAAGAACTATTTTGACTCTCCCACAAGGGGAGGGTGATAAGCAAGAAAAGAAAGCAAGTAAGAAAGATTCAATTTGGTGAGATTCCTGCTTTCGCAGGAATGACAATTTAATAGGATTTTTAATTTAACTTAGTAGGTTCGCCGTATAACTGATCGCTTTCAGTTTTTTCTTCTAAAACAGGATTTGTTGTTTCTGTTGGCTCTATATTTTCAAAAGCCTTTAATCTTGCTTCAACATCAAATTTAAGAACCTCCATATCTTGGCGAAGTTTTTTATTTTCATGTTCAAGGACTTCTAGTTTCCCATTTTGCGTTCTCATTTCTCTGTCCATCATAGATAATTTTTCACTAAGGGAATCTGTTTTTTTCCCTGAAAAATCAGCATTACATCCTGCTAAAACAATAAAACCTAATATAAAAAACTTTTTCATAACAAACCATACCTTTCTAAATTTGAAATTTCAATAAGAAAAAAATCTCTAATAAACTGTCCAAAAAATATTTTTCAATTCTTTCATTTTTTCCATAGCCATTCCAGTTCCACGAACAACGCAAGTAAGAGGATCTTCTGCTACAAAAACAGGAAGCCCTGTTGATTGACGAATAGAAGCATCTATTCTTCTAAGCAAAGCACCACCACCAGTCAAAACGATTCCTCTATCAACAATATCCGCGGCGATTTCAGGATCAGTTTGCTCCAAAGCTGTTTTTACAGCTTCAATGATCTGTCCAACAGGTTCGGATAACGCCTCCGCTATTTCTGTTTCTGATATTGAAATTTCCATAGGAACACCATTAGTTAAACTTCGTCCCTTTATATCAAACGATCTTTCTCTATCTTTGTCTCGTGGAGGAATAGCACATCCAATTTCTTTTTTGATGTTTTCAGCAGTTGTGTCTCCAATTAGAAGATTATGTTTTCTTCTAATGTAGTTTATAATTGCTGTATCCATTTTATCTCCACCAACTCGAACAGATTTAGCATAAACAATTCCACCCAAAGACATAACCGCAACCTCAGTTGTTCCACCACCAATATCAACAACCATAGACCCAGAAGGCTCTTGAATTGGCAAGTTCGCCCCAATCGCAGCTGCAACAGGTTCATCAATTAAATAAACTTGTCTAGCCCCTGCAACTTCCGCAGATTCCTGAATTGCTCGTCGTTCAACCTGCGTAGCCCCAGATGGAACACAGATCACAATCATAGGAGCAATTAAAACTGGACCTTGTTTTACCTTACTTATAAAATGTTTTATCATTTCTTCCGCTACTTCAAAGTCGGCAATTACACCATCTCGCAACGGACGAATCGCTTGGATATTTCCCGGAGTTCTCCCTAGCATTTTTTTAGCTTCTTCACCAACAGCTAGGACTTTTTTCTTCCCACCATAATTAGTCGTCATAGTAACAACTGACGGTTCATTTAAAACAATCCCTTTATCCTTAACATAGACAAGAGTATTTGCCGTTCCTAAATCAATCGCTATATTAAACGAAAATAATTTTTTTAATTTTTTAAACATCTTTTTCCTTTTCTAAAAAACTTTCTGCATTAAAACCATAAATACAACATATAATAAACAAGAGCTTAGCACAACAATTCCTAAATAATTAAAAAATTGTATAATATCTTCCGTGTGTTTTTCAACTCTTTTCAATCTTAAAGCAAAAAAGCAATGTATCAAATGTATCAATAAAATAAGAAATAAAACAACTTCAAAAATATCAACAACTGCTCCTGAAACACCAATTTCAGTTTCCATTTGATATAAACTTACAACATAAAATATTGCAAAAAATCCAATTAAACCAAATCTTCCTTTTGTTGTTTCTAAGAAAGCAGAAGTTTTTTCCAAAAAATTATTCTTAAATTTCTTTTTATCAACTTTTCCAAAATCATTTGATTTTTCTTTTCCTCTTGAATAAATGAGAATTGAAGGAACTATAAATACCCCAATAAGTGAAAATGGAAATAATAGCAAAGACCAGCCTGAAATTCCAAATGAATGCAGTCTTTTTATTAAGAAAATTATTGAGAAAAATCCTAAAATAATTACTAATATGTGTCCTAAAATTAAACCTGTTGGAATGATTTCTAAAGTCTGAGAAAGGAAACAAAAAATCAAAGTTAACAAAAGCATCGTCTTTGAACTCAACTGCCCTTTTGCTGAAAACAATAATTCTTTTATAGAATAATACTTACTCATTTTCTTTCCTCTATCCATTTTTCAAGATCTTCAAACGAATTAAATTGCATTTTAATTGTAATTTTTCCATCTTTTTCTTGTGCTAGTTCTTTAAATTTATCACCTATAAAATTCTGTGCAATTTTTTCATGCTCCATTAGTTTAACATGTAATAAATCTTTTTGCAATTCACTTTTGCTATTAAAGGAAATTATTTTTTCTTTTTCATCTCTTTCTTGTCTTTGTTTTTTTATTTCTTCTTTTAGATCTTTAACAGTTCCAACCTTAGCTTTTTCAATAAACTCTTTCTTTTCTTCTTCGTCCTCAGGAACAGCTGTAATCATTGCACGAGCTTTACTAACAGAGATATTTCCATTTTCAACTTCTCTTTTAATATCGCTTGGAAGTTCCAAAAGCCTCACTAAATTAGAAACATGTCCTTGTGTTTTTCCAATTCTATTTGCAATTTCCTTGTAGGAATATCCAAATTTATCATAAAGCATTTGTAAACCTTTTGCTTCATCAATTGGATTCATATTCTTTCTTTGAACATTTTCGATCAATGCAACTTCTAGAATTTCCCTGTCTGTAAAATTTTTAATTATCGCAGGAATTTCTAAAAAATTAGCAATTTGAGAAGCTCGCCATCGTCGTTCACCAGCTATTATTTCAAAAAGATTTGGAGCATTTTTTTTTGGACGAACTAAGATAGGCTGAAGAACACCTTTAACTTCAATTGATTTTGCAAGTTCTTTTAATTCTTCTTCGTTAAACTTTTTTCTTGGCTGAAATGGATTTGGAGAAAGATTCTGTATCGGCAAATATGAAACTGCCCCACCACCTTTTCTAGAAACAAACGACAATCCTTTTTTTTGATCTTCCATTAAATCCGCTAATCCTTTTCCTAAGTGTTTACTCATCAAGCTACCTTTTGTTCTTCTTTTTGTGTTTGTCTTTCTAAAAACTCTGCCGATAATTCAATATAAGCTTCTGCCCCTGACGAGTTTATATCATAAAGTAAAATTGGTTTTCCATAAGAAGTTGCTTCTGACAATTTTACATTTCTAGGAATTATAGTATTATAGACTAAATCTCCAAAACATTGCCTTACATCATTAGCTACAACTTCTGAAAGATTATTCCGACGATCATACATAGTTAAAATCACACCTTCAATATCTAGCGATGCATTTAAATCTCTTTTAACAGATGAAATAGTTTGAATTAAATGATTCAATCCTTCAAGAGCAAAAAATTCTGTTTGCAAAGGAATTAAAACTTTATCGGAAGCCGTCAAAGCATTCAAAGTTAGTGTTCCTAGCGATGGCGAGCAATCAATTAAAATGTAATCATACTTAGATTTTAGTGAAAAAATAATTTCTTTTAATCGTGAGTAATGTCTGTCTAAGTCTATTTCAGTCTGAATCAGTTGTGTTGTAGCAGGAATTAAAAAAAGATTATCCGTTTGAGTTTTATAAATTGTTTCCTCAATATCTTTTCCACCAGTTAAGGCATCACCTATTGTCTCTATGCGATTTTTATGCTCGCAACCAAGTCCAGTAGAGGCGTTTCCTTGTGAATCTAAATCAATTACCAAAACTTTTTTATGAGACATCGCTAATGCACTAGCTAAATTTATAACAGTAGTCGTTTTTCCAACTCCGCCTTTTTGATTAGCAATTGCAATTGTTTTTGCCCTATGAAATGAAATTATATTATCCATGTTTCTCTCCCCTAATACAATAATAGATATATTTGATTCTCTCGTCAAGTGTATTTTCAAAAATGCAGGAAATTATTAGATTCACCTCACCACTACTCTTGTGTTGGGGGAGAGGCGACGAAACACTTGATGCTTTCTTTTTTTGCTCATTAATTTTAATGCTTTAGTTTTTTGCGAAACATTGAAGTGCATAAATTGGTGTGTATAGTAACTCTAAATAGATACTTTATATTTTTATTTTCGTAAATTTTTAGTCATTTTTTTAATCTTTTCAATTTTTTTCTATTTATTTTATTGTTTTTCTCAACCACGGGTCTTACACGAGGCATCATACAGTAAATCTAAATACTAATTTAATGTTTTTTGGCTATTATATGTTTAGTTCCTTTTTCTAATGGAGTGTGGTATAATGAAATAAAAGGAGTCGATTTATGCAAAATATTTTACACCCACGCGCCAAAACTACGCCCAGAATCAG
>NBLK01000006.1 GCA_002084505.1 Rickettsiaceae bacterium 4572_127 | reverse complement strand
AATGGCGTGCCCGACAGGATTCGAACCTGTGACCCTCTGCTTAGAAGGCAGATGCTCTATCCAGCTGAGCTACGGGCACATAATTTTTTTACAATTAGCAATATAAATCAAAGACTGTAAAAAATCAATCATTTTTTTATTTTTCTTTTTAGCTGATTTAATTTACTTTTTAAGACCGCTTTATGTTGTGAAAATGATTTCTTTAATTTTCTATCTAATATAATCATTTTTCCGACAACGGGAGTTTTAGACGGATTTTCGGAATCATTATCTACATATTTTGAATTTAAGGCAGACTGACAGGGATGCTTATCTTGAAGTATTGCATCTATCCATGTCTTTCCTAAAAATCCTAATCCTGTTGCTAGCAATGAAATTCCGCCCGTTAAAATAGCCACAGCACCAGTTGCAATTCCTAACTCAACACCTTTTTCCAACAGTTTTGAGCTACTAATTGTAAAACTTGGAAGTGCCATTGCCCCTTTTATTTTCACTAAACTTAGAAAATCAGACAGCCCCAATCGTAGTCCAGATGTTGGAATTGAGACCATAGACACATCTGTATGTTCTTTTCCTAAATCTACTTTTCCTTCAACTATTATGTTAATTTTGTCAGATTCAAGCGCTAAACCTTTTTCACTTTTTGCGATTCCATTTTTTATTTTGATGTGCCCCGCAATGCAATTTATGTCCAAATCTTTTCCATTAGATTTAAATTCATCGACAAAAGTCGTTATTAAATCTTGTCCTAAGAAATAACTAGTGACATTATATCCACGAGTTTTTTTCTGTGTATATGCTTTTCCAATTCCGTTCAAAGATGCCATTAATTCGGCGAGAGTTCTTCCTTCTCCTTTTAGGTATCCCTCAACATTTGCAAGGCTAGTATCGGAGTTCAAAACTTTTCGTCCGCCTGACATTAGAATTATATCTCCGATTGATATGTTTTCACCAATGATTCCTAATTCTGTTTTTAGTTTTCCTGTTGAAATGTCTCCAAATCCGCGAGCTTTTATTTTTCCGCCAGCATAAGTTGTAGTCAAAGAAGGAACAATCGCCTTTCCATTTATCAAAGAGACTTTTAAGGCAATATCTGGAATCGGCATTGTAGACATAGCTTTTAATTTTTTAATTTTTAAATCAATATCGGCGTTAAAAAAGTTGAAAGTTTTACTAGGAAATCTCACACCAATAAATGCTTTTGGATCTCTTTTTTCTTTTATATAAGCTTCTATTTTTTTGCTATTTTTTCCAGCTATTTCTTCAGTTTCAAAAAGCATTGGAATATCAAATAATTTTGAAGAAAGCTTCAATCTGACAAAAGGTTTTTTATTAAAGATCACAAATCCTTCCCCTGCCAAATCACTATTTCCAACTTTAATTTTTGTGTTTGAAAATCTTAAAAAGTTATCTGAAAAATTAAAATCGCCAGAAATTTTTGCTGTATGATTATAAAGTCCATCAATACCAAAAGGACTAAGAACTTTTTTTATATTTTGAGTAAAAAAATCAATCCTAAGGCTTGATAAAAAGCCAGATAAAGGATAACCTATCTCACCAGAAATATCTAATCTATTTTTTCCTTTTTTCAAAGAAAATTTAATTGGATATGTTTTTTTCCTACTTAATATTTTTTGCAATCCTTCTGTTTTTATTGATAAATAATACTCACCTTTTTTATATCTTACCCTGCCTTTTAGCTCTGTTTTTTTTTCGATTGCATCAAAAGAAAACCTAGTTTTTTCAAAAAAATAGTTTTTCTTCTTCAAAATTAAAGTGAGCTCATTTATTTCTATTTTTTTTGCTAAAGAAGACATAGTTATATTAAAATCTTTTTCTTTTTTAGTTTTTATTTTCTTTATATTTTCTATTATTTTTTTCTCACATTTTACATCTAAATTTAGAAAAACTTTATCTAAAAATAATTCATTAATTTTAATTTTCCCTCTAAAAAATGACAAAATATCAAAAGATAAAAATGCTCTTTTTATCTTCAAAAAATCATTTTTTTTATTAGATAAGTTTATTTTTTTTACTTCTATTACAGGCTGAAAATGTTTTATATCGAGCTCTATAATTCCATTTATTTTTGTTTGATACCCAACTAAATTTGTGATTTTGTTTTCAAGAATTTGTTTATAAGAATTAAAGTCTATTGTTGAAAAAAAGATAAAAATAGAAATAATCCCTGCTATAAAAATTACAAATAAAAATCTAATTAAATATGAAAAGATTACGACACTTTTTTTAGCTAAAAGCTTACCTAAAAAAACTATAAATTTTAACTTATTAAATGTTTTTTTTCTTCTAACCATTCTGGAATCTCTGCCTTTATTTTTATATTTTCATTAGTTTCGGGATGAATAAATGATAGAGAAAAAGCTAGCAAATGTAAAGTTTTTTTATTAGAATTATTATATTTATTTTCTCCAACAATTGGATTATTCAGAACCTCTGCTAAATGTCTTCGCAATTGATGTTTTCTTCCTGTTTTTGGTCTAAGTAAAACAATTTTATCACTCAAAAACAAATAAATTGTTTCCGCATTGAATATCTTTTCTTTTACCTCTATTTCAGAATTGATAACTCCTTTTTTAGTTTTCTGAGCTTTCTCCACCTCTGCTAAATATGTTTTTTTTATCTTTCTGTCCTTAAATAACTCAGATATTTTTTTTGCCATATTATGAGTTTTAGCAAGAATTACAACACCTTGTGTTGGAGCATCTATTTTATGAACAGGAAATAACTTTGAGTATCTTGGATCGTCTAAAATGTTTTTTTCTCCACCTTGAACTGACCAATTTTTTTTCTTATTGAAAGCAATTAAATGAGAATCCTCGTATAAAATCTTAGAATCAAAATGTCTTTGGATTTTTTCTTTTTTGAAATTATCTGCAAAAGGTGGAAGACGAATTTGATCATTCTTTTGTAGTTTTGTATTGAACTTTACTCGTTTGCTGTTGATTCTTATTTGTCCAGTTCGGCACCATTTATTTATCATTGAAAGTGGTAAAGATAAAAATCTTTTATGCAAAAAAGAACGGAGTTTTTGTCCGTCCTCTTTTTCTGAAACTACTAATACATTAGGCATAAGTTATTTCTTTTTACCTTGTCTCGCTTTTAATCTAGGATTTTTTCCATCAGTATTTATAACATAAACTCGTTTTCCACGACGCACAAGTTTAACCTTTCCTCTTGTTTTCCAAGATTTTAGTGAATTCATAACTTTCATAATGTTTCCTTTTTTTATTAACTGATGCGTAGTATAAATACTTCCCATCAAAAGTCAAATTATTTTTTGTTTTTCTTATCTTTATAATCGTCTTTTAATGTTTCAAACCCAAATCTATTAGAATAGTGCTTCAATAGCTTATCTTTTAGCACTTTTGTTACATTCAAATTAGGTCTTACTAACTTCTCAGGACTCATATTATATTTTTCCCCAACTTTTTTAGCCTGCTCAATAACTTCTTCAATATTATTAATATCAAATTTAATTTCTTTTCCAAAACCATGAGCATTAGCTCTTGTTCTACTTGATCTTTGTTTAGAGATCCTAGCTTTTTTAGGATAAATACCTTGTTTAATCATTTTTACCTCTTTTTTATTTAAGTCTTAAAACAAGATACATTAAATCAGTTTTCTTGTCAATGTCTTTTTTTACAAACTTAAATTGTTCTAGCTATTGATAATATTCTCACTTCTTTTGCCCCTGCTTTTTTTATAGTTTTAACACATTGCAAAATCGTAGCCCCCGATGCGATAACATCATCTACTAATAAGATTTTTTTATCTTGAATTTTTTCTTTTTTACTTATAAAAAATGAATCTTTTACATTTTCAAATCTTTTTTCGAATGACAAACCTCCTTGCGAAACTCTAAATTTTTTTCGTTTCAAAACATTAGTTAACATTGGTAAATCTGTAAGTTTTGAAAGATGTTTTCCAATGAGTGCTGATTGATTATATTTTCTAAAAAGCAATCGTTTTAATGACAACGGAACAGGAATTATAAAATCAGTATCCTCAAATAAATCCTTGTGATAAAGCATTGAAAGTTCTGCAAAAATAATAGCTAAATCTCCCCGATCACCATACTTTAATTTTAGAATCAATTTTGCAGTATCTTCATCATAAGCCATCACAGATCGTGAGGCGGAAAACGGAAATTTCCTAGTTCTACATGCTGAGCAGACAATTGGATTTTTTATGTTTTTTTGAAATAAACTAGATGGCAAAGGTTGTCCGCATCTTTTACAAAATGGTGAGCGAATTAGCGGAAGTTTTAACACACAAGATGAGCAAGCTAACCCTTCTTTTTCGTGAATAATTTTACTACAAAACAAACACAATTTAGGAAATAAAAACTTTAAAAAACTTTGGATTTTCACCATTCTTGAACAGAAACAGATTTATTTATCAAATCAAAAAATTGATCACCTTTAACTTGATATCCAGAATACGCATCTTTGTTTGTGATTCGTAAAACAAAAGAATCGGCATCACGAGTTGTTAAAACTGGTTTGATTCTATCTTCGCTTAGTCCGTGGTCTTTCAAAATTCTAGAAACCAAAGCAAGGCGTTCTGCTGATTTTTGTTTTGCTTTTAGGGTTCCCATTGTTTTTTCGCTTATACTTATTTCAACTGCATTGGTAGGATTGTTCAAAGCAACTTGCGCGAAAGAAGAAATCAAATGCACATTTTTTCCTGTGAGAGCGGTTGTATTTTTATCAAAAGCAACTTTCATCTGCAGAATTTTTATTTTATTGTCTTCTATTATTTCTTGTTCTTTTTCACTTTCAACTTCAAACTCATCAACCTTAGTAGCGAGTGTTTTTTCTAGTTTTTCTTCAACAACTGGAGCCTCACTCAAATCCTCATCTGCGAAATCTAGCGTAAAATCATCATCAGTTTCAGCAACCTCTTCTGTTGGTGAATCTTCTTCAACTCCTAAAAGTGGTGGGAGGCTTTCTTCTTCTGTAAAATTTTCTTCATCAGGCAACGGCTCGGTTAAAACTTCATCACTTTGCAATCCAGCATCAACTGTCTCCATCATAGAAAGATATTTATTTTGCGAAACATAAGTCCGTTGAAATTCCTGTTTTATTTCTGTTGGATCTTGTTCTTCAATAGCAACTTGTCCATTTTTGTAAGTTAGATTCGGAATCTTAGGTTCTAAAATTTCTGTTGTTTTTGTTTCGTTAGGAGCAAAAGCTGTTTCTTCAATTTTTTCTAATGGCGGTTCAATGACAGATGGATCATAGCGATTAACTATATTCACAGGAGCTGTTTCAACAGCCAAAAAGTATTCTGATGCCTGTCTAGATTTAGATTGAATTCGCTTAGTATGAAAAGTTTTCGGTTTTACTGCCGGGAAAGAAAGCTGAGGTTTTTCTCCTAGCCAAGCAAAGACCGTCGTTCCAAAGAACATTCCAATTAAAAACAAAATTCCTCTTCTCATACTTAGTAAAGTAAAGATTAAAAATCTACCTTGCAAGTCTTTTTTTGAAAAAGTTGTTTTGTCTTTAATTTACTGAATCAAGTTTCTTTCTTGTTCCTTGCGGGCGGGGTAAAATCACATTTCCATAAAACTCCAACCTCAAAAATCAAAAAAGATACCCCTCACCCTCTCCCACAAGGGGAGAGGCGACGAAATTATAAATGCTTCAAGTGTTTTCATTGAACTCAACTTTGAAAAAATGTTCTTTTTATAAAAGCGGAAAATTATGAAAGCTCCACCACAAAACATGTTCCGTAAGAGCAATTACTTGCGTTTGCCTTTAAGAATTATTTCGTGTGAAGAGCAAAAAAGATTTGCGGAATATCTAAAATTATGATATACTTTGATTATGCAGAAAATCTTACTTTTATCTTTGATGTTATTTTCCCTAGGGATTCAAGCTATTCCATCGAATCAGCTATTTATTTTAGGGCAAGAAAAAACTATGCTTTTGAAAAAAAATAAAGAACTAAAAGCTAAAAATACTGAGCTGAAAAAGATTCGCAATAAATTAAAAAAGCATGTAAAAGGCTTTGGAATTGCGACTGGAATCTTAGCAGGAACAACCGCTACGACTTTTATTGCAGGTGCTAGTGCTAAAAACAAAAAAGATGTGGCGATTGCTGATACTACAAATAAAGCTGATGAAATAAAAAAACAAATTTTAGTTCAACAGCAACAAAATAACAACAACAATAATAACACGAACAATGATGATAACAATAACACTTCGCAAAAAGTTAAGGTGTGCAGAGCTAATGCTGGAATAAAAAATAAAGATGCTTTTGTTTCTAAAATGTTAGTAGTTGGACAAAGTTATAAATGTGATAAAGCAACAATGGGAAATCCTTTTGGGCAGACTTCATGTAATTGTTATATTGGAAATAGTCGGGTAGCAAAACAAAATGGAGCCTTTTCTCCAACAACAGAGCAGGTAGGGACAAATTGTGAAGATAGAATTAAAGCAATTGCTAAATATAATACTGAAAATAGTAGTAAAGGGGCTGGGCTTTCAAACAATACAAAAAAAGAAGAGAGTTCTACCTTAACTAAATTCATGGCGGATAGTAATAATTCTGCCCTGATAGGTTATTTAAAAACTAATTGTGGAGAAAATGGGAAAAAAGCTGAAGATGTAAATCTTTTTAGTAAAAAAAATTTTAATAAAGAGTATGGATTAACTGGCATTTGTTCTCAAACACAACTACCGGGTGTTATTGCTTATATAGAAACAAATTGTTCTACTTTAACAGAGTTGGATATTAGTAAAAATGGGTTAACAGAATTGCCTGCTAATTTACCAAGTGGTTTGTTGAAATTGTATGTTTATGAAAATTACTTAACAGAATTGCCTGCTAATTTACCTAGTGGATTAGAGCATTTATTGGTTTCTGATAATCAATTAACTTCATTGCCTGCTAATTTACCTAGTGGATTAGAGCATTTATTGGTTTCTGATAATCAATTAACTTCATTGCCTGCTAATTTTCCAAATAATTATGGTAATTTAATTCACATAGATATTATAGATAATCCTAGTTTAAAGTCTTATAAAGACAGATTAGAAGACTGGAAAAAGGCAGCCCCTAGCAATAGAACCCTTGTGATAAATTAATTTTCTTTGCTTCATGCTTTAATCTCTCCTTGATTTTTATTTTCAATATGATATTATAATCTTAATAAAAAAATGGAGAAGTCGTGAAAAAAGCAGGATTTTTTTTTATTGGATTAGTGTTATTATCTATTGTTTATGTCGTTTTGATTTTAGGTGGAAATGCAATAATCAATGCTAAAATGTTATTTCAAAGCATAATGGCTTTTACTCCATTAGCGCTAATTTGGACTGGATTTTTACTACACAAAACCACTAAAACTTTACAGGAAAATAAAGATAAAAATACTCGGCTGTTTTCAATTTTAACTTCTAAGAACTCTCCTGAATCAGAACAAGCCACTCTTTTTATCGATAACATTTTAGAAAAAGAAATCTCAAAACTCACTAAAATAAACAAAGACATCACTGAAAACTTAGAACTAGTTTCGTCTCGTGCTGAAACACAATCTACGAATTTAATGGGACTAACTCAAAAAACTGGGAAGATTTCCGAGCTACTTTCAAACCGTCTAAATGAAACAATGACAGCCCTAACTGAGCAATTAAATTCTCTAAAAGAAGCATCTTTGATTCTAAAAGAAAGCACGATAGAAAGAGAAACTCGCGAGATTGTTATGACTGCTCAAAAAACAGTTAATGAGATTTCTCAGACCAACGAAAGAATGACTGAGACGATGGAAAATACTTCTAAAAAAGGATTTGAATTAGTGGGAACTTTGACTGAGCTGACTGATAAAACTGACGACACTATTGAGAAATTTATGAAGTCGGCAAATCAGGTGAAAGAAAATTCTCACGAACTTATTGCTGAGAGCAAGGGACTGGATAAATTAATTATTGAAGAGAATGAATTACTAGAAGAAAAGGTTGTGAAAACGAGAGAATATGCAGGGCAGTTCAAAGAAATCATAGACGGACAGATTGCAAACATTTCTAATCTTTCTGATAATGTCCATACTAGGATTCGTCTTTCTGAGGCATCTATTGAAAAGCAGTCTGTTATACTTTCTACGACGATTGAAAATCTTTTGAATCAGGTGGGAAATGTAGAAACACAAGTCGGGCAGGCATCGCATTCTTTACTAAAAATTTCTTCGCAATTAGACAAGGAACTCACAGGGCTTGGCGATTCTGTCGCAGGTCATTTAACCCGAGTTTCAGAAGTTGCTATTGATAGTATGAAAAAAGCTGAGGAACAAGGAGAAGGAATTACTGAAACACTTCAAAAAAATATGGAGGTTTTCCGAGAAAGTTTAATGGCTATGGATAGCGCAAGGGGCAATTTAATTCCATTTATCGAATTATTCGAGAAAAAAGTTTCTATCCTTCCGCAAGTTTCAGAAGAGTCTCACAGAAGAATCATGGAAGTCGGCCGAAACTTAGACAAAATCACAAGTGTAATGTCTCAATCTTACGAAAAAATTTCTCAAACAGCTGTAAAAGCGGAAAATCAAATCGGACGAATAGATAGACTGTCAGATGATTCGCTAAGAGAACTAATTACACAAACAGAAACTTTAGTCAAATTATCAGACACGGCTCGTGAAAGTTTTGGAGTGTTGTCTTCGTCGCTAGAAGACTCAATGATTACAATTTCTCAAAAAGGAAGCGGAGTTGAAGAAACGCTGAAAGGTCTAAATAAAACTATAAATTATCAAATTGAAGATCTTGAAAATAAGCTCGAAAAAACGACAGGATTTATGCACTCAGCATCATCAATTAGCGACAAACAATCCGTGGAATCTTTCATGAAAAATGCCGGAACAATGCTAGAAAAATTAAATAATTTATCTATAGATTTAACTAGATTGTTCGCCCCAAAAGTCTCCGATGAATTGTGGAAAAGATACCAAAAAGGTGAAAACGATATCTTCACTAGATATTTAGGGAAAAATTTATCACCAGTGCATTTGTCTCAACTCCGTCGTTTAGCAAGCTCAAATTTTGAATTTCAAAAGCAAGTTGAGGCATTCGTAAATGGATTCGATTCGTTGCTTTCTTCTGCTCGCAAATCAGCCCATAAAGACTTAATCATTTCAACTTTTACGCAAAACCCATTGGGACATATTTATATGATTCTGAAACAAATAGGCTAAGGAGTTTTTTACCCCGCCCCAAAACAGGAAGAGCTGTTTTGACCCGCCCACAAGGGGCGAGTGATAAGAAAGAAAATAAGAAAGAAAACAAGAAAGATTGATTCGGTGAGATTCCTGCCTCCGCAGGAATGACAATTTAATAAGACAGCAAAGCTGTCAAAAAACTGTTATAGTCTAAGAAGAAGATTCAATTCGGAGGGATTCTTTTTTACAGAACAGACTCGATCTTCACCTCGCCCCTTGCGGGAGAGGTCGAGCGAAGCTCGGGTGAGGGGTATAAAAAAACTAAAACATTGCGAAGCAAATACGAACCCCAAAACTCGGTCTATCACCCACCCCTTGTGGGAGGGTCAAAATATCTTTAGATATTTTGGGGCGGGGTAAAAACATAGGAACGATGTTTTTTTCCTGTGAAACCAAAAAAACTATAAATTAAGGAGGCATTATGTTATCAACACTATTCGCAGTTATTATTTTTACAGTTGTTTTTTCTCTATTAAGAACAACACATTCACAATATTTTGCAGTAATGAAAACTTCTGTAATTGGCGTCGGAGGATTTTTCTTTTTTCTACTTGGATTATTGCCATTTTTTATAGGTGGATTTGGAATAGTTCTATCTATAATTGGAATTGCCCACAGATATTATCGCCCGAAAGATAAAATTTTCTCACTAGAATATCAGCTTGGAATGGCATTGCTTTTAACTCTTTGGGGAGCGACAATGGGATATGAGATTTTATTTGTTTTGCTACTTCCTGAATTAGCGGACTTAGTCATTCAAGCAGGGGCGAGAATTTTCAAAACTAAAATCGCAGACGAAAAAATGTTGTGCCATTTAGGAGATTTACACGATCCACTTTTCAAAAAACGAATTGGATTGCATGTTATTTTGATTTTTCTAAGCGGTGGTTTAGTTGGAATTTCTTCGCAACCCCTTCCTGTTATTGTAATGGCAATCCTTGCTACAATCTTTGTCTATACCCATGAAAACAAAAAAGAAGATAAATAAATTTTACAAATCATCAAAATTAACAAAATCGTCATTCCTGCGAAGGCATTCTTCTCACCCGAGCTTCGCTCGACCTCTCCCGCAAGGGGCGAGGTGAAGACTGAGTTTTTCTAAGCTCTGTTTTCAGTCTTTAAGTCGTATTTTTTTCTACTTGTTTTTTATTTCATAATTTTGTATCTTTTAGGCAAGGCAACTAAAACAAAAGGAAAAAAATGTCTAAAGAATTATATGTTTGCGATGGAAATGAAGCTTGTGCTGATGTAGCATATCGCTATTCCGACCTATCTATTTTATACCCAATTACACCTTCTTCTCCAATGGGAGAGCATTGTGATTCATGGGCTAATGCGAAACGAAAAAATGTTTTTAACACTATCCCTAAAATTGCTATGATGCAGTCGGAGGCAGGAGCAGTTGGAGCTTTACACGGAGCTTTGCAAGCAGGAGCAAATGTTACTACTTTCACTGCATCGCAAGGACTTTTGCTAATGATTCCTAATATGTATAAAATAGCAGGAGAGCTTCATCCATGTGTGATTCATGTTGCTGCAAGGGCTTTGGCAACTCATGCTTTGTCTATTTTTGGAGACCACAGTGATGTTATGGCATGCCGAGAAACTGGTTTTGCAATGTTGTCTTCTAACTCAGTTCAAGAAGCTCATGATATGGCGGTGATTTCTCATTGTGCGACTTTAACTACTTCAATTCCTTTCTTGCATTTTTTTGATGGATTTAGAACTTCGCATGAGATTTCTACAATAGAAAAAGTTTCTGACAAAGTTTTAGAAAATATGATTGACGAAAAATCTTTGAAGGCAAAACAAGATCGAGCTATGATGCCTGAAAATCCTTCAATTCGTGGAACAGCTCAAAATCCAGATGTTTTTTTCCAAGCACGAGAAGCTATAAATCCTTATTATGACAAAATTGAATCCGCAGTAGAAAAATCTATGGACGAATTTTACAAACACACTGGAAGACGATACTCACCAGTAGAATATTTCGGCTCAGACGATGCAACTCGTGTAGTTGTTCTAATCGGCTCAGGAGTTGAAACTGTTAAAGAAGTTGTGGCAGATCTAAACACAAAAGACGAAAAAGTCGGTGTGATTGCAGTCCGTTTATATCGCCCTTTCCCAGTTGATTCGTTCGTTGCAAAATTACCTGCTGGCTTAAAAAAACTCGCAGTTTTAGATAGAACAAAAGAACCCGGAGCAGTTGGAGAGCCTTTATATTTAGATGTAATTTCTTCACTTGCACAACACGGAAAAATCATTCCAACTATTCGCGGACGATACGGATTAGGATCAAAAGAATTTGCTCCTGCTGATGTAAAAGCACTTTTTGACGAAATGCAAAAAGCCAACGGAAAAAAAGAAATCACATTAGGAATCACTGATGATGTCTCAAATTTATCACTAAAACCAGCAAAATACAACTTGCCTGACGACGGATTTAATTCAGTTTTCTGGGGACTTGGCTCAGACGGAACAGTTGGCGGATCTAAAAACACCGCAAAAATCCTAAAAGAAGTTTCAGGAAAATATACTCAAAATTATGCGATTTATGATTCAAAAAAATCAGGAAGTTTCACTGCATCGCATTTAAGAGCTGATGAAAATCCAATCAATAAACCTTATTTAATTACAGATGCTAGTTTTGTTTCTTGTTCACATTTGCCTTTGATGACAGTGCAGAATATCACTAAGCCGTGTAAAAAAAATGGAACTCTTTTACTAAATACAAAACTTTCTCATGATGAATTATGGAAAAACCTACCGCTTTATGTTCGTGTTGATATTCAAGAAAAAAACCTATCTGTTTATACTATAAATGCATCGCACATAGCACGAGATACTGGAATGGGGCGACGAATAAATACTATTATGCAGATGGCGTTTTTCAATTTAACAGAAGTTATTCCCGTTGAAACTGCTCGTAAAACTTTGAAAGATATGGCTACAAAATCATATTTGAAAAAAGGGCAAGAAATAGTAGATAGAAATCATAAAGCAATTGATGCTACGATCGAGAAAATTGAAAAATTTACTCCGCCTGCGGAATTAGGTGAAGAACTAGAATCTAATGATGCAATTTTCGCCGATGCTCCTGATTTTGTAAAATATACTACTCGTGAGATTATTGAAGGTCGTGGAGATTCTCTACCTGTAAGTGCTTTCCCAGTTGATGGAACTTTCCCAACAGGAACAACGACTTACGAAAAAAGATGCATAGCCGAAGAAGTTCCTGAATGGGATCCTGAAAAATGTATTCAATGTGGAAAATGTTCATTTGTTTGTCCTCACGCAGCAATTAGAACACAAGTTGCCGATACAGATGAATTAGCAAATGCTCCTGACGGATTTAAGTCTATGGATTACAAAGGAAAAGAACTTGGCGAAAATAAAAAATATGTAGTTCAAACTTCTCCTGCGGATTGCACAGGTTGCACACTTTGTGAAACTGTTTGTCCCACAAAAGCATTAGCAATGAAGCCAATGGAGACTATGAAGCACGAGCAAAAATACTTTGATTATTCTAAAACTATCAAAGAAGTTGATGTCTCAAAACTAAATACAAATATGCCAAAACATACTCAGCTAAAAAAACCTCTTTTTGAATTCTCTGGGGCTTGTGCTGGATGTGGAGAGACTGGATATGTGAAATTGATAACTCAGCTTTTTGGCGATAGAATGGTAATAGCAAATGCTACTGGTTGTTCGTCGATTTATGGTGGAAATTTACCAACGACTCCTTATACTAAAAATGCAGAAGGTGTTGGAGTAGCTTGGTCTAATTCGCTCTTTGAAGACAATGCAGAATACGGCTATGGAATGAAATTAACTTATGATAAAAAAGAGCAAATAGCTTTTGAATTATTAGAAAGTTTACGCTCTGATTTGCCTGCTGATTTGATAAAAGCAATTGCTGGAAATCCACAAGCTAAGGACGAAGACTTTATAGATCAAAGACAAAATATCTCTGTTCTGCAACAAAAATTATCGGCAATGAGTGAAAATAAAAACGCAACTGCCCTACTTCCATTAACTAACTATTTAGTTAAAAAATCAATGTGGATTGTTGGTGGAGACGGCTGGGCTTATGACATTGGATATGGCGGACTTGATCATGTTATTCACATGAAGGAAAATGTAAATATCTTAGTTATGGATACAGAAGCTTATTCTAATACGGGTGGGCAGATGTCTAAGGCAACTCCTATGGGAGCTTCGGCGAAATTCGCGAGTGGTGGAAAAGATAATCATAAAAAAGATTTAGGTCTAATTGCTATGGCTTCGGCGAATGTTTATATCGCAAAAATCGCTATGAATGCTAATGAAGCTCAGGCTGTTCGTGCTTTTAAGGAAGCGGAAAGTTTTGATGGACCTTCTCTAATTTTAGCTTATTCACCTTGTATCGCTCATGGAGTTGATCTAAGGAATCAAGTTCAGCAACAAAAAGATGCTGTGAAATCAGGGCATTGGCCTTTGTATAGATTTGATCCTAGAAAAATCGGGACTGATGAATCAGCTCTGCAAATTGATTCGGCTCCTAACTCTGATTTACTTGGAGATTATTTTGATACTGAACTTAGATATAAAGCAGTGAAAAAACAAACCCCTGAATTATTCGCTAAATTAGTTAAACATGCAAAAGGGCAAATCTCTTATAAAACCGATCTGTTCAAAAAATTGAGTGATAAGTGATTTTTTACTTGCTTTTGTATATACAATGTATTATGCTGTTAAAATAAGGAAAAAAAAATGTTTAAGTTTAATGAGGAAAAGAATCAACTTTTAATAAAAGAACGAAATTTTTCCTTTGAAGATATAATCAAATTAATTAAGATTGTCCGCATAATCGCCTAAATTTTTCGCGAAATTTTCAATCGGTTTTAGTGGAATTGGGTATGACCCGTTTACACTTAAATTGTTGAAAAGAGCCGAAAAAGATAGCGAGTATGTGGATAAATTTCTAAAAAAACATTAACCAGAAAAAAAAGAAAAAGACAAGCCAAGATTAATTAGTTTGAGTATACGATACTTTGTATAAAAAAAGGAAGTGTTTGGAGAATATATCCTCATCCAAACGAAAAATATAAACATCAAGTTTTGTATGATGTTATGTTTCGAGATTATATTTATACTGTTGTAATTTTTCAAGAAAAAGAAACTTTTCATCTAATTACAGCATTTCCAAATGGGAAAGCAAAAAAGGAGTTTAACAAATGGCTAAAAAAACAATAGACACAAAACCACTTGATGATTATGAAAAAGAACTTTTTGGGGACTTGGAAAATACTCCAATAAAACAGTTTTCAATAAGAGAGCAACAAAATTATTTACAAAAAGCTAAATTATTTGCTGAATCTTATTTTGAAAATAAAGCAAAAAAAGATAAATCTATAAGTTTGCGAGTAAATTCTGATTTATTGGAAATGATTAAGCAAAAAGCTAAATTAAAAGGTATTCCATATCAAACATTGATTTCAAGTGTCCTGCATAAATACATAACAGGTCAACTCGGTTAAAAAAATCCCGTTAAACGGGATTTTTTTATTTGGAGTTTAATTTTCTTTAAGATCTTTCACCTTTTTTGAAAAAAATAATTTTTTATCAATTTTCCTTTGTAATTATTTTTTTATATGCTATAATTTTGTTCTATTGTAAAAAAAAGGAAAAAAATGAAAAAAATATGTGTGTTTTGCGGAGCGAGTGTTCCAAAGGACAAAAGATTTATCGAGGATGCCCAAAAACTTGGTGATTGGATTGGAAAAAACAATCATCGCTTAATTTATGGAGCTGGAAACACTGGACTTATGGGGGAGGTTGCTCAGGCAGTTCTAAAACATCACAACAACATCATAGGTATTACAACTCACCAAATTGCATCTTTTGAAGCTCCAATTGATGGACTAAACACTGAATATGTTGATACAATTCAGACTCGAAAGGAACGAATGATTGAAAAATCTGATGTTTTTGTAGCTCTTGCTGGTGGAATTGGAACTATTGACGAAGTCTCAGATGTTATGGTTCAACAACAAATTGGACTTCATTCTAAGCCTGTTATTTTTACGAATACGAAAAATTATTATGCTCCTTTTGATGCTTGGTTAAAACAATTACAAAACGAAGGTCTTATTTCTGATAGAACTAAAAGCAGACTCAATTACACATTAGCTGGTGATATTGAAGAGGTAATACAAATTTTAGAAAAGTAATGTTCTTGGTGACTTTCTAACTTCATTTTATACTTGCATCCGAAAATAAAATAGCTAAAATCTATAATTAATAGGCATAAAAATAGGATATAAAATGAAAAAAATACTATTAGTATTAACATTATTCTTAGGAATAACAAACTCCGTTTCGGCTCTAACTTTTGATATATTTTACAGCCCATCTTGCCATCACTGCCACGATGCTATGAAATATATAGATAGTGATTTGAAAAAAGAATTTCCAAGTGTAAAAATAGTTAAACATAATGTTTTTATTTCTAGCGAAGGTGATCTTATGAAATCTAAGGCAACAAAACTAGGTATTTCTCGCTTAGGTGTTCCACTCGCAATTGTCGGCGAAAACTTTGTTTCAGGATTTGGTTCCGCCGAGACGACAGGACAAGAATACAAAGATATGATTAACTCTGCTTTTGGAGTTAAAAAAAAAATAATAAGCAATAAAGAAGTTAAAACTATTGATGCTGGTTGGTTTGGCGAAGTTGATTTAGTTTCTACTTCTATTCCAGTTTTGGCCGTTGTTTTGGGGCTGGTAGATGGCTTCAATCCATGTGCAATGTGGGTTTTGGTCTTTATGATTGGAATTATTTTAGAAATAAAAGATCGCAAAAAAGTTTGGACTATTGTCGGGACTTTTGTTTTAGCTAGTGGAATTCTCTACTTTTTATTTATGACAATTTGGTTTAA
>NBLK01000035.1 GCA_002084505.1 Rickettsiaceae bacterium 4572_127 | reverse complement strand
TCAATGTCATAATCGTCTTGTAATCCAAGCCAAAATTTTGCGGAATTTCCAAAATAAGAACTAAGTCTTAATGCGGTGTCAGCAGTAATTCTTCTTTTTCCTTTGACAATCTGTGATATTCTTGTCTGAGGAATATCAATATCTTTCGATAGTTTGTAGGCAGAAACTCCCATTGGTTTTAAAAATTCTTCTATAAGTATTTCTCCAGGATGTATGTTATCTAGTCGTTCCATTTTTTTATTATTTATGATAGTCCATTATTTTTACTTGATGCGAATTATTATTATTCCAATTGAAAACAATTCGCCATTGATCATTTATTCTTATGCTATGATATTCTTTCAGTTTTCCGGTTAACTTTTCAAGTCTGTTTGAAGGAGGTATTTTTAAGTCAATTAAGTTTTGTGAGTTATTTAACATTCTTAATTTTCTCCTTCCAGTTTTTTGGATCTCGATTGGAATTTTCTTTACTCGTTCTCCGTTCCAAATTTTCTCAGTTTCTTTCGTACCAAATGAAATTATCATAGTGTCTTAATGCGTTACTAACGGCAAAGATAAGTATTTGTTTTGGATTATTAATGATTTTTCTGTTTTTTCTTTTTTCAAAATGCACACCAACGGATGGCAATATGAAAAGTTGGGCGTTTTGGAACACCAAACTTTCAATTTGCTACGATACGTATTTAGTGTTAAAATGTTCATATTTACTGCTTTCTGCCCAATTTTTTATATTGAAGTTGAAGATAAAGAAAAAACAATGGATGCTATTTCAGAAGAAGATGTTAAAGACGCTGAAGAAGCCCTAGAAAATGCTTCTATAAAAGGTGAAGAAAATGTTAAAGCGGAAGTGGAAAAAAGAGAAGTCCCTGCTCCTGAAAAAGTAAAAAAAGTAAAAAAAATAAAACAGCCTAAAAAAATTAAAACAGGAAGTTCTAAGCCTGCAAAAAAAACAAAACAAATTGCAGAAAAAAAAACGATTCCCGCAGGTTGGCAAATTCAACTCGCCGCCGTTTCTTCCTATAAGAATGCAGAGAATGAATGGAATAGATTGAGAATTCTACACCCTCTTTTAAAAAAACAAACACATGAAATTTTTGAAAAAAACATTCATGGGAAAAAAATTTATAGACTAAGAGTTGTGGGAATGTCTTCTCGTGATTCCGCCGATAGCCTTTGTGCTGATCTACAGACTGAAGGTCTCGCTTGCCTAGTAATGAGATAAAAAAATAAAAATCTCGCCGTCTGGGAGTGGTTGATTTTTATTTGTGGAGCGAAAGTTTTTTGCTGAATCTAATAGAATCGATTCGGTGAGATTCCTGCCTTCGCAGGAATGACTCGGTCTTATCACCCGCCCCTTGTGGGCGGGTCAAAATAGCTCTTACTATTTTGGGGCGGGGTAAGTTTAACAAACAAAAAAGTAATAGCAATTATTGAGAAAGAATTTTAACAAAAAAATGAATGTAAAAAATCAAGATTGTTTTAAGTTTCTAGAAGAAAATAATCAAGAAATTGATTTAATTCTGACCGACCCTCCTTATGCCATTAGTCGTAGCACTGGATTTTCTGCGGTAAAAAATGGAGAAAAGAGATTTGCTATCTCTATGGATTTTGGAGAATGGGATCAAGACGAAATTGATTTAGAAAAATTTTGCGAATTAGCTTATAATAACTTAAAAAAACATGGGACTGCTATAATTTTTTATGATTTATGGAAAATTACTAAATTGGCAGATGCTATGAAAAAAGCAGGGTTTGTTCAACTACGATTTATTGAGTGGCTCAAAACGAATCCAGTTCCTTTGAATAGTAAAATAAATTACCTAACAAATGCACGAGAGATTGCAATTGTTGGGGTGAAAGTTTCTAAGCCGACCTATCATGGAGAGTATCATAATGGGATTTTTAAGTATCCAATTCCAAACGGACGAAAAGAAGATAAGAGATTGCATCCTACTCAAAAACCATTGAAACTTTTTGAAGAACTTGTAAATTTGCATTCTAATAAAGGTGATTTAGTTTGCGATCCATTTTTAGGAAGCGGAACAACTGCGGTTGCCTCTCTCCGACATGAAAGAGATTTTATAGGTTGCGAAAAAAATAAATTGTATTATACAAGTGCATTAAATAGAATAACAGGAGAAGAAAATGACTACAAAGAAAGCACTCTTTTTAGAATTAGCCAATCCTGATAAAGATGGTTTTTCTAGAAAGGTTTTAGTTGAAGAGTTTACAGGAAGATATGCACGACTACAAATGGGAAATGGTGGAGATTGGTGTCGTTCTGACGGTTCATTAGGTCGTGAATTTAATTTAAGAAGAAACAAAAAAGGAAATAAAATTATTTCTGTAAAATTAGAAGGGAAGAAAAAACTCTCTATAAATAAAACAATTCGTTCAGATATAAAAAAAGAAATTCAATCAAAAAAATGTGCAATTTTATATACTTCAAAAGTTCAAGTTGATCACAAAGATGGACATAATGACGATCCTTCTGTTTTAGAATTATCAACGCAAAAACTAGAAGATTTTCAACCTCTTTCACAATCAGCAAACGTTGCTAAAAGACAACATTGTAAAATTTGTAGAAAAACAAAAAAACGATTTGATGCTCGTGTTTTAGGATATTCAGTTGAATCTATAAAAGGAAATGGAGTTTATTCTGGAACTTGTGTAGGTTGTTATTGGTATGATCCAAAAGAATTTAATAAATTAGTTAGTAAAAGTTTCAAAAAGAAAGTATAACATGAAAAGTATTTTAAAAAAATTCAAAGAGCTTTTAGTTTTTTCACGGACAGAATGGATGCTGGCTCGTCGATACTTAAAAGGTAAACGACGCGAACATTTTATCTCAGTTATTTCACTTTTTTCTCTTTTGGGAATTTTACTAGGTGTTGCTACTTTAATCATCGTAATGTCTGTTATGAATGGCTTTCGTCAGGAAATGCTAACTCGTATTTTAGGAATTAACGGGCATATTATGGTTCACTCGCGATCGAATCAGGCGATGCCAAATTATAAAAATGTAGCTGAAACAATTCTAACAAATGAAACCGCTAGAAAAGAAATTGAACATGTAATTCCGCTCACGGAAGGGCAGGTTATGTTTGGAGCTAACGGGCAGTCGACAGGTGGAATGACTCGTGGAATTTATATGTCTGATTTAGCGAAATATCCGCTGATAAAAAAAAGTCTTTTTGGAACTACCTTTGAACAAATTGGAGAACACGAAGTTATTATAGGTCATGCACTTGCTCGCAAATTAGGTCTCGGAGTCGGTGGAGAAATTACAATTACTTCTGCAAAAGGAAATATAACTGCCTTTGGAATGATGCCTAGAATCCGTTCGTATCGAGTTGCTGGAATGTTTGATGTTGGAATGTATGAGTATGATTCGTCTTTTGTTTTTATGCCGATGGGAGCTTCGCAAGTCTATTTTAATATGCCACAATCTGCTAGTCATATAGAAATTTTTGTAAAAAATCCTGATGATACCGCCGATACAAAACAACTAATTCAAGTCATTCTTGGTCCAGATTATAGAGTTATGGATTGGCGAGATTTAAATTCTCAATATTTTAATGCACTAGATGTTGAGCGAAATGTGATGTTTATAATTCTAACTTTGATTATTTTGGTCGCCGCATTTAATATAATTTCAGGACTTGTGATGCTAGTAAAAGACAAAGGGCGAGACATTGCTATTCTCCGCACAATGGGACTTTCTCGAAATGGTGTGATGCGAGTTTTCTTTTTCGCAGGTGCTTATATTGGAGTTTTAGGAACTGTTATTGGATCTACAATTGGGATTTTATTTTGTGTTTTTATAGAAGAAATTCGGCAGGGAATTCAAAGTCTTTTAGGATTTAATTTGTTTAATGAAGAGATTTATTTTCTGTCAAAATTACCTGCTAAAATCGAATCAGGCGAAGTGCTAACAATTGTAATTATGGCATTAGTTTTAACATTTTTAGCGGCACTTTATCCCGCTTGGCGAGCTTCAAAACTAGATCCTGCGGAGGCATTAAGATATGAATAAAATACTAAATAATCTTTACGGAAAAAATGAAAAAGCAATTAGAAAAAAAACAGATGCTATTTTGCATTTTGAAAAAGTTTCGCATCATTTCGAACAGGGTGGAATTGAGATTCCTATTTTGAAAGAAGCGAGTTTTACTATTAAAAAAGGTGAGGCAATTGCTCTTGTTGGACCTTCGGGATCTGGTAAATCTACGCTTCTAAATCTAGCTGGATTGCTGGAAAAACCATTGGTTGGATCAGTGCAAATTAAGGGACGAAATGTTTCTTCTTTGTCGGAAGCAAAGCGGACTCAAATTAGACTAAAAACTGTCGGTTTTGTTTTTCAAAGTCATAATTTATTGCAGGATTTTACAGCACTAGAAAATGTTATGATTCCACAACTGATAGCAGGAAAGAAAAAAGAATCAGCTCAAATTCAAGCGGAAAAACTTTTGCTAAAAATGGGGCTTGAAGATAGAATGATTCATAAACCTTTTGAGCTTTCAGGTGGAGAACAACAACGAGTTGCAATAGCTCGTGCATTGGCGAATAATCCTGATATTTTGCTGGCGGATGAACCTACTGGAAATTTAGATCCAAAAACTTCTGAAAGAATTTTTAAGGAATTAATTTATCTTGTGAAGGAAAAAGGGCTGACTACTTTAATCGCAACCCACGATATGAACCTCGCAAGAAAACTTGATTATTCTTTGAGATTACGAGAAGGAAAATTGATTTAATTCTTTACAGGGGAGGTTTGAAGACCGACATTTTTTAGACCTAAATCCCGCAATGCTCCCATAACGCTTATAACTTTTCCGTAAGAAACGGTTTTATCCGCTGAAATAACAATTTGCATTTTATCATTAGCCTTCGTAAGGCTTTTTACTTTCACTAGAACATGTTTCAAAGATAATTTTCTCTTAGACATAAATAAATTCCCACGCTTATCAACAGAAACAATAATTTGATTCTGCCCAGACAAAGACGATTTTCCACCATTAGGCAATTCTAAATCCATTCCCGTCGTCAAAAGCGGTGCCGTCACCATAAAAACAGCAAGCAAAACAGTCATAACATCTATCATTGGCGTAAGATTCAAAAGAGCCGACTTATTACGTCTTTTTAATCTTCTGTGAGTTATTATTTTAGATAGCATCTTTGCCTTCTTCTAATTTTCTAGAAATTAACATCTCTAATTCTAATCCCAAATTTAGTAAATCATTTTCTATTTTTTCTATTTTTTGGTTAAAAAAACTAACTGCTATTGACGCTGGAATCGCCACAATTAAACCTAATGCAGTTGTAGAAAGCGCAGTTGCAATCCCAGGGGCAATTACAGATAAATTTGCATTTCCGACGGAGCCCATAGCTGAAAAACTTTGCATAATTCCCCATACGGTTCCAAAAAGCCCGACAAAAGGAGCAGTTGAAGATGCTACTGATAAAAAATCTAATTTTGTTTGTAAATGTGAAATTTCATTTTCTGTTGTTGAAAAAATTATTTTTTCAATTCGTTCTTTTAGAAAATGTTCGTTCCTACCTTTTGATTTTTTAGTTCTTTTTAGCTCAGACATAACGGATAAAAATAATCTTGAAGACGGACAAGTAGAAGATTTATTTTTATAGGAAGTATAGAGAAGTTCTAGATTAGCATTATGAGAAAAAAATGATTTACTAAAAATTTTTATTGAATCTGTCGTGTGTTTTATATTTCTCCATTTTTCAATTACAATTGCCCAGACATAAACAGAGCCTAGTAAAAGTAATAATGATAATCCTTGAATAAACCATCCTGATGAAAAAATTAAATGTATAAATGAAAAGTTCATTATAGTATATCCTTTGTTTCTTTTGGTGATTGATTTTTAGGAAGATATGCAGAATTTTGCAAATATCAATGACCAAAAAGGTCTATCTCATTTGCAAATTCAGCCCTATCTTCAATAAAAACCGCTAGCTTTCAGCTCGCTTAAATCATGTTTTGTTGAAAAGATCGGTTTTATTTATTTAGAATCTTTTCTTCTTTTGATATGATTATAATACCACTTTTGGAAAAAAATTCAAGGAATAAGTTTTGAAAAAAACTATTGATATTTACTCTTCTTCGATTAAGATTTCATCCTCAGCACATTCCGGATCTTCGCAAGTTTCTTCTTTTTCAGCATAAGGAGAGACAGTGTAATTCCCTTCTCCGACAATTCCGCCAACTCCCGAATCACTAGAAACCATTCCTGCCTG
>NBLK01000034.1 GCA_002084505.1 Rickettsiaceae bacterium 4572_127 | reverse complement strand
GCCCCCACAGATTTTCCAATCCAGTTTTTTTGCTGAGCTTTTATGTTTTCGGAATAATTTACTGTGTCTAATCCTTCTAGTAATCTTTCCGAATAACTTTTCATTTTCAAGGTCCATTGAGATTTTAGTTTTTGCAAAACATCTCCGCCACATCTTTCGCATTTTCCTTGTTCAAGTTCTTCATTGGTTAAGGCTAATTTGCAGGCAGGACACCAGTTCATTGTGTCTTCTTTTTTATAAGCTAATCCGTGTTTGAAAAATTGCAAAAACATCCATTGAGTCCATTTGTAATATTCAGATTTTGAAGTATTTATTTCTCGCGACCAGTCAAAAGACATCCCTAAATTTTTTAACTGCTTAGTGTAATTATTGCAATTTCTTTCTGTTGTTTTTTGGGGATGTTGTCCTGTTTTTATTGCATATTGTTCCGCTTGCATTCCAAAAGCATCATAACCAATTGGAAACAAGACATTTTTCTGCTCCATTCTTTTTTTTCTAGCAATAACATCCATCGCAGTATAAGGACGAGCATGACCAACATGCAAACCTGCCCCTGATGGAAATGGAAATTCAATTAAGCAGTAAAACTTTTTTTTATTAGACTCTTCAGAAACTTCAAATGCTTTTGCATCTTGCCATTTTTTTTGCCATTTTTTTTCTATTTTTGCGAAATCATAAGTCATTTTTTACTCCATTAATTTATAAAAAAGGTTAGAACAAAATTACTTATTTTTCAAGGATTATTTTAATTTTCCAGAGAAAGTTTAAATATCTCCGCAGGAAGATTCCCACCATAGACTTTTTTCATAGGAGAGTTATTATCATTTCCAAGCCAAACACCACCTATAATTTCATTTGTAAAACCGACAAACCAAGCATCTCTACTGTTTTGAGATGTGCCTGTTTTTCCACCTAAGAGTCCTTCAAAAAAAGCACTTTTTCCTGTCCCTTGATTTACAACAGAAGAAAAAATACTTTGCATTTTTTGTAAATTTTCAGAAGAAATTATTGTAATAAAATTATTTTCCATCCGAGCATAAAGAACTTTTCCATTTTCCATTTTTATTTCTTTTATCACAAAAGGTTTAACCCCTTTTCCACCATTTGCAAAAGGAATATACGCCCCGACTAATTCAGTTAAATTTAGCTCCGAAGCTCCCAAAACCAAACTAAAATCATAGCGAAATGGAGAGGCAATTCCCAGTCTTTTTGCAGTTTTTATCACTTCATTCAGACCTATATTTTGAGCCAATCTAACTGGAACTGAATTCATTGATTTAGCAAAAGCGTATCTCAAACTTGTCTGTCCAAAATATCTATTATTAAAATTAGCAGGTCTCCATTTTCCGACTTGAACAGGCGAATCTAAAATCATTGTTTCAGGAGTAAATCCATTTTCAAAAGCGGTTAAATACACAAAAGGTTTGAAGGCTGATCCCGGTTGTCGCTTAGCATCAACTGCTCGATTGAACTGGCTTTTTCCATAATTCGCTCCTCCAATCATAGTTAAAATTTCGCCTTTTTTATTCATAAAAACGATAGCTCCTTGCGAAACATTTTTGTCTTTATTCTTGTCTAAAATCTCGTTTAATTTTAACCTAGATTTTTGATGCAATTTCAAATCCAAAGTTGTTTTTACTATTAAATCACTTTCAACTTTTCCAATTCTAGAGATTATATTTTTCAACACAAAGTCTGTGAAATAGCGGATATTTTTTGGTTTTTTTGGTTTTATAATTTTTAGAGAATCCAAAGCAATTGCATAATCGTCTCCTGAAATATATTCCTGTTGATATAAGTTTTTTAGAATCAATCTAGTTCTTTTTTCGGAGGCGACTTGATCTCTATACGGATGGTATTTTGAAGGAGCTTTTAACATGGCAGAAATAATTGAGGCTTCGGCGATTGAAAGTTTTTTTGCATCTTTATTAAATAATTCTTTTGAAGCTGTGTTCAATCCGTACTTTCCTGAAACTAACGAAACACGATTTAAGTACATTGATAAAATTTGTTTTTTTGAAAATCTAGCCTCTAACCAAAAGGCAACCATTAGTTCTTGGATTTTTCTTTTTATAGATCTTTTTGGAGTTAAAAATATATTCTTTGCGACTTGTTGTGTTATTGTGCTACCTCCTTGTCGAACTTTTCCTGAAAATATATTAGTAAAAAAAGCTCGCAAAAGTCCAATTGGATCTATGCCAAAATGATAAAAAAATCTTTTGTCCTCAGTTGCAACAATCGCCTGCCAAACATGATCTGGCAGATTTTCAACTTCAATTGGCAATCCGTATAAGTCGTTTATCGTTCGGACATGCATGTTGTTTCTATCTAAAATTACAATTGAAGTTTTGCGAGGTTTTGAAAGAGCTGTTTTTAATGGAGGCATTTGGAAGAATAAAATTAAGAGCAAAATAGAAAATGCTACTCCACCCCAAATAGAAATAAGAAGTAGCAAATGAAAAAACTTTTTGTATTTTCCACGATTTTTTTTAGACTTGATGCTGTTTGATTTTTTGGAAAATCCGCATTTATATCGCTTGCTATTTTCTAGTAATTTTTTTAATTCTAAATCCATACAAAAAGAATACCATAAAAAAAAGAAAAGTCTACTTTTTGCTTGATTAAAAGCAGAAAACATTATAAAGTATTTTTTGTCTACGCGGGTGTGGCGGAATTGGTAGACGCAAGGGACTTAAAATCCCTCGATTATTGCAATCATGCCGGTTCAAGTCCGGCCACCCGCATTTTTTTATTTTCGTTCAGATCTTTTTCGTTCATTCATATCTAGGTGTTTTTTTCTAAGGCGGATGCTTTCAGGCGTCACTTCAACCAACTCATCATCTTGGATATAAGAAATTGCTTCTTCTAGTGTCATAATTTTCGGAGTAGTTAATTTTACTGAATCGTCTTTTCCACTAGCTCGCATATTAGTTAATTGTTTTCCCTTAACTGGATTTACATTCAAATCATTTTCTTTTGAGTTCTCTCCAATTATCATACCTGTGTAAACCTTAGTTCCATGTTCTACAAACATAAAACCACGAGCTTCTAAATTAAACAATGCAAAAGCAACAGCAGTTCCGTTTTCTCGAGAAACCAAAACACCATTACGATGTTTAGAAAAATCACCTTTATAAGGAGCATATTCATGAAAAATTCTATTCATTAAACCAGTTCCGCGAGTATCTGACCGCAATTCAGAAAGATAACCAATTAGCCCACGAGACGGAGCATGAAAAACTAATCGCACTCGTCCGCCACCAGATGGTTTTAGCTCAACCATTTCAGCTTTCCGTTTTCCTAATTTTTCTACAACTACCCCTGAGTATTCTTCATCAACATCAATTACAACTTCTTCAATTGGCTCTAATTTTTTACCGTTTTCTTCTCTAAAAAGCACATGCGGACGAGAAATTGAAAGCTCAAATCCTTCACGACGCATTGTTTCTATTAAAATACTTAGCTGTAATTCTCCACGACCTGAAACCTCAAATGAATCCTTAGCATCAGTCTCACGAATTTTCAAAGCGATATTTGCCTCCGCTTCTTTCATAAGTCTTTCGCGAATTATTCTAGAAGTTAATTTTTTACCCTCTGTCCCTGCCAACGGAGAATTATTTACAGAAAAAGTCATAGTCAAAGTTGGAGGATCAATCGGCTGAGCTTCAATTGCTTTTTCGACAGATAAATCACATAAAGTATCAGCAACTGTTGCTATTTCAAACCCAGCGATAGAAACAATATCTCCTGCTTCCGCCTCATCTAATGACACACGATTTAGTCCACGAAATGCCATAATTTTAGAAATTTTAGTTTGCTCAATTTGTCCTGTTTTGGGATTTATAGCTTTAACAGGCATGTTCACTTTTACTTTTCCTGATTGAATTTTTCCAGTTAAAATCCGTCCGACATATTGATTTGGCTCAATTAAAGTTACTAGCATTGAAAACGGAGTCGTAACATCACAATTTGGAGCAGGCACATGATTCTCTATTAAATCGAATAACGGAGATAAATCTTTTTGCTCGTCTTTTTCCATATTTTCAACAGCCCAGCCATCTCTACCAACAGCAAATAAAGTAGGGAAATCTAATTGTTCGGAAGTTGCTCCTAGTTTATCAAATAAGTCAAAAATTTCATCGTGAACTTCATCAGGTCTAGCATCAGATTTATCTATTTTATTTATAACTACAATCGGACGGAGACCTAAACTTAATGCCTTACCTAGAACAAACTTAGTTTGTGGAAGACAACCTTCGGAAGCATCAACTAGCAAAACCACTCCATTAACCATACTTAGAATTCGCTCAACTTCCCCACCAAAATCTGCATGACCGGGAGTATCTATGATGTTAATTCTAGAATTTTTTCTATCGATAGAGGTGCATTTTGCAAGAATTGTAATGCCCCGTTCTTTTTCTAAATCATTAGAGTCCATAACTCGTTCTGCTACATTTTCATTTTCACGAAACGATCCACTTTGTTTTAACATACTGTCTACGAGAGTTGTTTTTCCATGATCAACATGAGCTATAATTGCTATATTTCTTAAATTCATTTTTGTTCCTATACCTTTAATTAAATTTTGAGTCTCAATAATTTTTTGAGAGGATAGACTGTTAAAACTAAAATTACAAGTCCTATAACTATAAAAGTATTTTGCAAAGTAGTTCCGTCTATTAAAAACTTTAATGCTATCATAGATACCCCTGAAAATGCTGAGTTAAACATTGAGCTTACAGAAAGAACTGTCGCTCGTTCGTCGGATTTGATTCTGTGATTCATCATAGACCTAGTTACAATTCCCAAAACAACTTGAGATGAAATTGCAAAAGCCATTACTATTAGTAAAACATAAATATATACTTTTTCATTTAAACTTGGAATTAGAATTGCCGATGCTGTTCCAATTACTAAAAGTAAAAAAAGTAAAATCGATAGTTTATTCGTTTTTAGTTTTTGAAAAATGTAATGTGAAAAATGAGCTAATGTTCCTCTGAAAATTTGATTTAGCCCTAAAAAAACTCCGAATAAAACTACTGGTATTTCAGCGGACTTCATCAATGGTTGCATTGCCCAAAGAAGCACTTTTGTCCCTGCCCCAAAAACAGCAGGATATAAGATCAACCATTTTATTTCTGCATGTTTAATTGTATATTTAACAATATCTAAAATATCTTTGAACTTACTTTTTCCTTTTTCAACAACTCTTTTTACTTCGGGAATATCTGGCAAAAACATCGTTAAAATAAATCCAATTAAAACAAAAAAAGTCTCAATTAGAATCATCGTATCCGCTCCCCAATACTGATAAATTGCCCCACCTGTAAAAGTAGCAAAAGCCGTTCCGAAAATCGTCCAACTCTTTATTTTAGCTTCTTCTTTTATAAAATCTTTTTCTCGTCCTTGTTTTTTCAAAACATCATATAAGTATGCCTCTCCTGTTCCAGAATAAAGAGACATTGATACTCCAAAAAAGATCTCAGCTAAAAACATCCAGTAAAATCCTGAGAAAAAATAATAAGTTATAAAGGCGCATAAAATCGCTAGAAAAGATAGAATAATTATTTTCTTTCGAGAAAAAACATCTCCTAAATATCCTGACGGTATTTCAAATAAAAACTTAGAAATTGAAAATATCCCTTGAAATAGAAAGAAATCACCAACTGTTAATCCTTTATATTGATAAAACAAAACAGCAACAGGCAAAATAAATAAGAGCATTTCAAATGTTCTTGCCCATCGCAATAAAAGTGGAGCATTTTTTAGACTAACATTGTTTAACATTTTTTTCCTTATTTTATCAAATAATTTTGTGAGATTTTTTTCATAGATATCTTTTACCCCGCCCCAAAATATCTAAAGATATTTTGACCCGCCCACAAGGGGCGGGTGATAGACCGAGTTTTTTCTGTAAAACGGAATCTTTCCGAATCGAATCTTTTCTACTTATTTTATCAAATCTTATTTACTTGCTTGCTTCACTTTGTTTGCTTATCACCCGCCCCTTGTGGGCGGGTCAAAATAGTTCTTACTATTTTGGGGCGGGGTCAATTTTACTTAATCTTCTAATTAAAACTCACTGCTTTTTTGAAAGATTGAAAAGTGATTATAAGATTCTTTTTATCGACCCATTGCTTCTCTACGATGGATTTCATGTCTAATTCTGTCATACAAATGTTTATAAATCTCAGGTTTTATATGTTCTTTGAAAGTCTCATTTCCCATATTATACTGAGTTCTTTCTTGGACTATCAAACGAGTTTCCGTAGTTTTAGTATTTATTTTATCGAAATTAAATGAAATTTGATAAGTCGTTCCAACTGCATTTCTTTCACCACTTGAAGAACTTCCACCGCTATAAGATGAACCGCCTCC
>NBLK01000033.1 GCA_002084505.1 Rickettsiaceae bacterium 4572_127 | reverse complement strand
GGCTTAGCGGAAAAATCTAATGTTGGGATTTCAATTTTTTCTTCTGTTTTTAATTTTAGAGTTCTGTAAACTAGCTTTGGTTTTTTCGGATCTAACTTTTCTTCAGCTTCTTTTATTTCCTCTTGTTCTTGCTTAGCCTCTTCAATCGTCTGTCCTTTTTTTTCTTGAATATCTTCCATCTCATTAGAACTTATGATTTCTTCAATTGTAGTATCTTCAAAATCAATACTTTCTTTTTTGTAAAAATGACTGTAAAGAGCATACCCTAATAATCCAATTACTATAAAAAGCAATAGACCATTTAGAAATTGATAATTGTGAAATTTTTTGATTTTCTGTTCCATAATGCTATTATACTCTTTTTTTAGATAAATATCAATAGTAAGATTTACTACATAATGCATTAATTTCAAAACTTTTTTTTATCTATAAAAATAATAAAAAATGTAGAAAAATTGTCCTCAATATGTTTATTGTAGGGGCATCCCTTAATCTGGAACACAGCCTTAGACAAAAAAGGCTATGTTCCCGAAGATGTCGCTTTTTAAAATAAAACCTTGTAAATAAGCCAATTAAAAATAACTAAAAACAAAGAAAAGCGACACATTGTGGAACATAACCATAAAAAAAAGAGCCTTTCGGCTCTTTTATTTTATTTATTTATTATCCATTATCATAGCAGTTAAGATTCCTTCTGCCACGATTTTATCTCCAACATAAGCCTTAGCATCAAATTTCCAAACTCTCGATCGCATTAGAACTTTTTTAACACGGAATTTTAACAAATCTCCCGGTCCAACTGGATTTCTAAATTTAACATTATCCATAGACATAAAAAATATCAACTTATCTGTAAAATTAGAAAAATGACATCCAATAACTCCTGCTGTTTGTGCTAATGCTTCCATTATCAAAACCCCTGGAAAAACTGGACGAGCAGGAAAGTGCCCACGGAAAAAATCTTCTTTTCCTGTTACTTGATATGTTCCAACTCCTTCTTCACCTGTTATTAAATCCTCAATTGTTTCTACAAATAAAAATGGATCACGATGTGGAATATATTTTTTAATTTCTTCCTGCGTTAGTGTTATTTTTTTTGTCATTTTTTTCTCCTTCCTTAGAAAAGCAACTAATTTTAATTTGTATGTTTTTCTTAGTCTCAACTATGTTAATACTACAAAGTCTATGTTTCTGTGTTGTGAGATTCCTGCGAAGGCAGGAATCTCACCGAATCGATTTTCATTTTTACCCCGCCCCAAAATATCTAAAGATATTTTGACCCTCCCACAAGGGGTGGGTGATATAGTGAAACCAAATACTAATTTTTCTTTTTTTCTTTTTTTGTAATAGTATTTTTGTTTTTCTAAGAACAACTTTTAGGTTCTTTTTGTAGCTTTTCAACAATTTACCTTAAACCATATCATATATGATATGCGGTAAACTGATTGAAAATCTCTCAAAAATCTCCTTAAAATTTGTTCTATTATTATTTGGTTTTACTATATTCGGAATTGCTTCGCAATAATTTTACTTTATAAGTTTTTTTAATGCAACTTGTTTTCGTAAAAATTGCATTCTATCTTCTGCTGGAAATCCCATATAAATCCCTTTTTTCAAGTTGCTTATTACTCCCGCCTGTCCCGCAACTTGTGTTCCTGCCTCAATAGTTAAATGCCCACCAATAGCTGACTGCCCACCACAAATTACAAAATCCTCTAAAATAGTTCCACCAGCAAGTCCAGCCTGTCCTGCCATTAAACAATTTTTTCCAACTACACAACCATGTCCTATCATAACTAAATTATCAATTTTAGTTCCATCTCCAATAATTGTATTATTCAACATTCCGCGATCTATGCAAGAATTAGCACCAACATTAACCTCATTTCCTATCTCCACTCTGCCAATATGTTCGATAAAATCATGCCCATTTTGAGAAGATGCATAGCCAAATCCTTGCGATCCGATTCTCACTCCAGCGCAAATACTACAATCTTTTCCAATCTTCGCCGACTCGATAGAAACATGCGAATCGATTCTTGTGTTTTCTCCAATTGTAGAATTATTTTTTATAGAGACTAGCGAATCTATTTCTACATTTTTTCCAATTTTAACATTATTTTTTAGCACAACAAAATCCCCTATGAAAACTGAAGATTTATCTTCAAACTCTACAGACGAATCTATTGATGCTGTTTTTGATATGCCTGTTTTTTTTCCCGCCTTATGTAAGAGTTTTATAATTTTTTGAAATGATTTTTTAGGGTTTTCTACAATTAAAAATGGTTTTTTTACGTCTTTTATTTCTTTGTTTGTCAGAACTATTCCCGCCATTGTTTTTTTTAATTTTTCTGTTAATTTTTTAATATCTTGTCTAGCAAATGATTCTGTATTAAAAAAAGTTATTTCATTTTCCTTTGCAGATTCAAGTGACGCACAAGAAACTAATTGCAAACTTTCATTCTCAACATTTTTAATTTTTCCATTTAATTTTTTTACTAATTCAGAAATTAAAATTTTCATAAAACTCTTTCTTTATTTAACACAACAACGTAGTTTTTTATCTATATTTTTTATGTCAGAAATAACATAACGATTACTTTGTCTTCCAAATGCATCATAGGCCTTATACACTAAACTTCTCCTATTAACAGATTTATGATTCAATAAAGCATATAAAATAGTTGTTTTTTCTTTTAGTCTTTTTGAATTTAGGCACAAACAATTTTTTTGAACCTTTTCTACCATTTCACGAACCTCATCCGATTTTCCAAATATACTTTCTAAATCTGCCTTTGAATAAAAATAACATAATTCTCCTGCTCTGTAAAAATTAAAATCGTCTTGTAGAAATTTATATGCTTCGCTTTTTTTTATATTTTGTCTTTCCAATTCTGAGGAAATTCCAGCTAAGCAACATTTTTTTGAAGAGTTATAAATTTCTTCATAAACGCCGTTTGGAAAAGACATCTTATCGTCTTGGAAAGCTATAGAATCCTCAGACTCTTTGTTTAAGTTTCTCCAAGTGGAAACAAAATTCTTTTTATAGGTCGCATCACGAATTACAGATCTTTCATAAGAAATTGGTTTAGTTTTATCTATGTTTTTTTGTTTTATTTCTTCATAAATCTCAATTGATTTCTCAGCTTTCATTTGCTCGTCAAACATAGAGGTATCCAGCGATTCTTCTTCAACTACCTCTTCTTCTTTTTGAACAGGCTCTTCTACAACTTCTTCTTCGTAGAATGAATCATCAGGAGGTATTTCACTAACACACCCCCCGACAAATATAGTTAATAGCAATGACAGTAATAATCTACTCAACTAAAATCCTTTTGGAGTAGCCATGTGAACTTTCGGCAATCTATTATTTAAAACTTTAATAATATCTTCTGTTATATTCAAAACAGGATTTAGTAAAATTGCCTGTGAGCTATTAAGAACTATTGTAACTTTTTTCTTTTTAGCAACATCGTTAATCACACCATCAAGAGTTCCTTTTTGAACTTTTTGAAGAGCTTCTCTATAAGATTTTTCGATACCTGCTGATTTTTCAGACATATCTTTTTGATAATCCATTAGAGATTTTTGATACTCTTGTGCTTTTTTTTGAAGAGCTTCTTTTGAAAGAACAGACTGTTTACTTTCAATATCTTTTTTAGCTTTCATTAGAGCTTCTTCTTTTCTTGATGCTTCTTTTTTTAGCTTTTCAGCATAATTTTTTCTTTGTTCGTTTAGACCTTTAAGAGCTGTTGCTTCTGTTGTAATCTTATACATATCAATAATAGCCATATAAGGTGTGCCTTGCTCTACGATTTCATCAGAAGATATATTTTTTAATGATGAACTAGATGAACTAGAAATTAAAGTTATTCCAAAAATTACTAATGCTAGTGCTATAATAATCCCTGAAAAGATGATGATCTTTTTTTTAAGACCTTGATTTTTTTTAGACATAGTTTCTCCTTTACTTTTTTAATTAAACTCTTTCACAACTAATGGTGATTGCTTTTTGCACTCATAATGCACAATTTTTCAAAAAGCAGAGCCAAAAACGGCTGATGCTTTTCTTAAATTATCCCAATTCGTTTGAAAATAACATATCAAAATATGTCATCTTTCAATACGATAAGTACAAAAACCGTTCGCTTCTCTCGAATTTATCTTAAAATCATTTGCCCCGCAAATAATTTCTTAACGATAAACCAACCACTCCCGTAGGTGAGCCTTCCTTTTTTTTCTGCAAAAACTGTTTTTGCAGAAGTTCTAATTAAAGAATAATCAAATTGAAATTAAAATGCAATAACTTTTTTTGTAGGATAAAAAATAATACATTGACTAGATTACAAATTATGCTTAGTATTTTAATATGAAAAAAATTTTAGCTTTATTTTTAATTTTTCCACTTGTTTCCTTTGCACAAGTTGACGGAAATCGTAAGTATCTAAATGACGGAACAATGCATTATATAGACAAGTCTTCTGACTATGATGTTTTCGGGAGCGTGCGAGCTTTTTCTGAGAAAGATAAACAGTATTTTGCTACTAAATGGAACCCAGCGAATGTAATGCCTGCTTGGCACGATTATCATGGGCATTTGATTAGAGCAGATATGTTGCAATCTAATCGTGATTTAAGAGAAATGAGGTTGAAGTTTATGCATCACCAACACGATAGATATATAGACGGAGATATTTCGCAGATTTTAGAAAAGGTTGCTAGTAATATAATTCGTCAAACTTGCGGAAGAAGGTCATCTGATGTTTTGCGAGTTTATGATCGTCCATCAGCAGAAGTTTCTAGACCTAATGCCTTTTATGATTATGAAATAATAACACAAGGTGTTTCAATTCGTGAATACGGATTTAGATGTATTTATTCAAATTAATTTTTTTCACCTAACCAATATTAAAATTTTCTTTTTTTATTAAGATAAAAAAATCTTGAATTTTCTGTTTTTATATTGTAATTTAATAAAATCATTAAATAGACCCCTTTCATAACTTAAAGCTATGAAAGGAAAAAAGAGAATCTCGCCGACGGGAGTGGTTGGAGTGAGCGCTAACGAACGGTTTTTTGAGTGATCGTATTTAAAATTATATCTTGGAGATATGATTTTTAAACGAATTGGGATAATTTAAGGAAAGCATCAGCCGTTTTTGGCTCTGCTGTTCCGAAAAATTGTGCATATCTGCCCTAAAATTATACATTTTGATGTATGATTTTATTGGCAGACACGGCAAGAAAGCAATCACCATTATTAATGCAGGAAATCTAATCAAAGGAGAAAAAATATGTTTAATCTACAAAATAAAATCGCTTTAATTACAGGGGCTACTGGTGGAATTGGAAAAGCAATTGCACAAACTCTGCATTCACAAGGAGCAACAGTTATTCTACATGGACGAAATACTGAAAAATTACAAACTCTAAAAAATGAATTAGGCGAACGAGCTGAATTTGTTTCTCATGACTTAGCAGATCTAAAAGGCATCGACGACTTTGCAAAAAAAGTTCTAGAAAAAACAGATGGAAAATTAGATATTTTAGTCAACAACGCAGGGCTAACGAAAGACGGCTTAGCTATGCGAATGAGCGACGAAAACTGGCAAGCTGTTATAGATGTGAATTTGACTGCGATTTTTAAGCTAACCCGTGCTATGATACCAACTATGATGAAACAACGATTCGGACGAGTCATCAATATCAGTTCTGTTGTAGCTCAAATGGGAAATGCAGGACAGGTAAATTATTGTGCTTCAAAAGGCGGTCTGATTGCCATGACAAAAACTCTAGCGATGGAACTTGGCTCTCGTGGAATCACAGTAAATGCAATCGCACCGGGATTTATAAAATCTGCTATGACTGATGGACTTCCTGATAAACTTAAAGATAATTATATAGCTCAAATTCCAGTGAAAAAATTCGGAGAAACTTCTGACATTGCAAATGGAGCATTGTATTTGGCTAGCGATGAGGCGAATTACATGACAGGACAAACATTGCATATCAACGGCGGAATGGTAAGGGTTTAGAATATCTGTCATTCCTGCGAAAGCAGGAATGACTCGGTCTTATCACCCTCCCCTTGTGGGAGGGTCAAAATAGCTCGCTATTTTGGGAAGGGGTAAATGACAATACAATATCGTCGCAACTAAGAAAGGAAGAAGAATGCTAACAAAAAAAGAAATTGAAAATTACGCAAAGGTAATGGTTTGGGCTGTTGAAAAAGCAGGTGCTGAAACAGGAAAAATTTTCAAAAAAGGAGATTTAATTTCTCTAACTTTTCCACGGTATGCTTATGACTTAGCCGAAAAAATTTATGAAATTTGCATAAAAAAAGGATACAATGTTCAAACTTCCGTGAACTTATCTCCTAAGATGGAAAAAGATTTTTATCTAAATGCTGATGATAATCAGTTGAAGTTTTTGCCGAATTGGAAAAAAGAACAAATGCAAAATACTGCTGGTTCAATCCACATTATCAGTGATGAGGATTTACTGAATCTAGCAGATGTTGATACTAAAAAAATTTCCTCACGAATGAAAGCTCTAAAATCTTTAAGAGACATTAGAAATAAAAATGAACA
>NBLK01000032.1 GCA_002084505.1 Rickettsiaceae bacterium 4572_127 | reverse complement strand
ACATTTATGAAGTGATTTACTCGCATCTAAGAAAACAAAAAACCCTATAAAATAAAAAATAATTATAAAAATAAAAAAATAAAATATCTTTCTCATAATAGTATTTTACAAACTTAAAATCTTATAATCAACGATTATTTTTAACTGTTTTTTACAATCAAAACAAAGGCCATAGAACTAGGTCTATAAGTCTAAAACCTAATTAAAAAATAATGTCTGAATAAAACAAATTTTGAAATTTTATTATATAAAATTATATGCTAATTATTCTATAATTTGTGTTTATTTTTTTTAGAAATTTTTCTAATTCTTGCGGAGTTAAAATAATCGTGGAATCATTTTTCATAGGATGAAATCCTAGCTTTTCTTTTTCCATCATTTTAGAATCTAAAATTAATTCGACAAAATTTGTTTCATCAAAAAAAACTGCAAATGGATTTACTGACCCTGGGGTTAATTTTAATAGTTCAAACAACTTTTCTGGCTTGCCGAAAGATAGCCTACTTACACCTATTTTTTCTTTTAGTTTTTTTAAATTAACTTTTTCATGAGCAAGAGTTGCAAAAATAAAATATCTTTTTTTGTCTGTTAAAAACAAATTTTTACAACTTGTGCATTGAATATTTTCTTTAAGTTTATCTGCATCCTCGCATGTAAAAACCGGGGGATGCAAAACTTCTTCAAAATCAATTTTATTTTCTTTTAGAAAATTTAATAATTTATTTTTCCTCACCATAAAATCCTATCAAAAACTTAATTCTAAATTTCTTTTTTAATGTTATTCTAAAAGCTCCAATTTCAAAAATTATTTGCATTTTCTGTTTTCTAAACCAAATAAAGGGAAAAGTAAAACTGAACACAATTAGTCCCAAATAAGCACGAATATAAATTTGTTTCAGTCTCATTTTTTTGAAACCTGAAATTCTTTTTTCAGATTGTCCTTCATTTATTTGAGTATTTATAAATGAAGGATTCCCGATTCCGATTTCTGTATAAAACTCTTTTTTCATTTAAATAAATCCAATTATTTTTTTTATTTCTTTTAGTTTTTTGGATGCAATATCATTCGCTTTTTCTGCTCCATTTTTTAAAATAACATCAATTTCAGCTGGATTTTCCAAAAGTGAAAAAGTTTTTTTTCTAATAGGAGAGAGTTTATAGACAACAATTTCGGTTAAGTCTTTTTTAAAACTAGCAAAATTCTGTCCAACATAATTATTTAAAATTTCTTGTGGAGTTTTTTGAGCCAAGCTAGAAAAAATAGTTAAAAGATTCTTTGCTTCCAAACGATCTTTCAAATCCTCAAATTTTTCTGGAAGTAACTCAGAATCAGTTTTTGCTTTGCGAATTTTTTTAGCAATCACATCATCTTCATCTAAAAGATAAATTACATCATTTTCATTTTTTCCAGATTTACTCATCTTATGCTGAGCGTCTTTTAGTCCCATAATTCTTGCCCCTGACTTTGCTATTATAGGCTTTGGGATAGTTAAAATATCTGTATTATAATCATGATTAAATTTTTTAGCAATATCTCTTGCCAACTCAACATGCTGTTTTTGATCCTCTCCAATAGGCACATCACTAGTATCATAAAGCAGAATATCAGCTGCTTGTAAAACTGGATAATCGTAGAGTCCAACAGAAACTTGCTCACGATTTTTTCCTGCCTTTTCCTTAAATTGTGTCATTCGATTCAACCATCCAGTCCTAGCGGTGCAATTTAGAATCCATCCTAACTCAGCATGAGCAGAGACATGACTTTGCATAAATAAAATTGATTTTTGTGGATTTAAACCACAAGCCATATAAATAGCTAAAACATCCCTACTTCTTTTCTGTAATATTTTAGGGTCTTGAAAAACAGTGATAGCATGCAGATCAACAACACAGTAAAGCAATTGCTCAATGTTTTTTTTGTCTTGATATGAAACCCAATGTTTCATTGCTCCGATGTAGTTTCCTAAGTGAAAATCACCGCTTGGCTTTAGTCCTGAAAAAACTTTTTTCATTTTTTTCTCCTTTTTTGTTAAATTAATATAATTGTTTTGAAATGTAATAGTGTGTAAAAATAAGGCGAACTAACGCCATAAGAATTTTGAAAAAACATTTTTGATCTGTTTCATACTCTATATACTACACATTTATTTTTTTATTTCAAGTATTTAATTTTACTATATCCTCTCAGCATTTACAATTTCAGGCAATGTTCTCAGAGCATTTATTAGTCTAGAAATCGAATCGCGATTCTTAACTTCAACTTCAATTAAAAATTCCACAAAACTTTCAGACCTAGAAATAATCCTAATATCATGAAGATTTATTTTCTGAGATGCCATTGTTTGTGTTATAGAATTCAATGCTCCTTGTTTATTGTCTGCCATGATTTTTATCTCACTATAAAAAACATCCGTCTCTTTAATTAATTGATCCCAGTAAATTTCCATAATTTTATTTTTATCTGTTTTTTCATATTTTTTTACTTCATTACAATTATTTTTATGAATTGTAATTCCAGATCCAGTATGAATAACTCCTGCTACAAAATCACCTGGAAGAGGATGACAGCACCCAGCAAACTTAACAGCTATTCCTTCTAATGATGTGCTTATTTTTGAACGAGTTTTTTTTGTTTTATTTTCTAAGTTTTCAATTTTATAAGTGGTATCTTCTAAGTTTTTAGTTTCTGGATAAACCTCATGCAAAACCGATTCAGGAGTTCGCAATCCCTCCCCAACTTGAGAATAAATATCTTCAATTAACTCTGCTTTTAGACTCGTTAAAACAGAAATAACCTCTCTTTCTCTCAATTTATATTTAGCTTTTTCAAAAGTATTTCTAAGAACTTTCTGTCCTAATGTCACCATATCAGAATATTGCTTTCCTCTTAAAAATCTTCTAATATAAGTCTTAGCTTTTCCAGTTTTTACATAGTTCAGCCATTCTTTTTTCGGCTCTTGATTTTGAGAAGTTAAAATTTCTATTTGATCGCCATTGTTTAATTTCCTTGAAATGCTAATTATTTTTCTGTTTGCTTTTGCTCCAATACAAGAATTTCCTATATCAGAATGAATTGCATAAGCAAAATCTAATGTTGTCGCTCCATAAGGCAAATCAATTAAGTCGCCACCTGGAGAAAAACAAAATACAGCATCATTAAATCCCGAAAGTTTTGAGTGCTCTAATAGTTCTTCTGGATTTTCAGTTGTCTTAATTGAATCAACCAAGCTATTTAGCCACTCTTTTGGTTTTGCCGACAATTTCTCATCACTTTTATAAGCCCAGTGAGCTGCCACTCCAAACTCAGCAACCTCATGCATTTCTTCGGTTCTAATTTGCACTTCAATTTTTGTATTCTTTGGACCTACAACTGTTGTATGAATTGATTGATACCCATTGGGTTTTGGGGTGGAAATATAGTCCTTAAATCTGTTTGGAATCATCGTGTATTTTGAATGAATAAGTCCTAAAATTCTATAACAATCAGTTATATTTTCAGCAACAAATCTAAAAGCAATTATATCAAAAATCCGTTCAAAATTTATGCTTTTTCGCTGCATTTTTTTCCAAATAGATGGAGGTGTTTTCTCTCTACCATCAACACTTACTTTTATTCCATGTTTTTCTACAAGCTCTTTCAGTTCTTCAATTATTGGCTCAACTAAATCATGTCCTTCTTTGCGAATTTTAAATAAATTATTTTGAATTCTTTGATAGGTCTCAGGTTCAATATGCTCAAAAGCTAAAAGTTCTAACTCATCCTTAATTCTATTCATACCGATTCGCTCAGCAAGAGGGGCATAAACTTCTATCACTTCGACAGATTTTCTAATTCTTTTTTCTCGAGTTGGGTGAAAACCAAGAGTCCTCATGTTATGTAATCTGTCTGCTAATTTAACAATCAAAACTCGCAAATCTGTAGCACATGCAATTATGAATTTTTTAAAATTCTCGGCCTCATATATTTTGTCAGATTTTAATTTTACCTTAGAAAGTTTTGTAACTCCTGAAACTAAAAAAGCAATGGATTTTCCAAAAAGCTCTTCCATTTCTTCGTCCGAAACAGGAGTGTCTTCAATCACATCATGAAGAAGACCGGTGATAATTGTTTCTAAATCTAGTTTTTGCTCGATTAAAATTTCAGCAACAGCAACAGGATGAGAAAAATAAGGCTCACCACTGTGCCTAATTTGTTTTTTATGTTTTTCAAAACCAAAACTATATGCTTTTCTAAAGAGTTTTTCGTCAAAAGTTGGAAGATATTTTTTTATATCTGTGATTAGTTTTTCAACGGAAGGAAATTTATAGTTCATGTAATTTTCCAGTTTCAATCCATAAAATGAAAGCACGGATTTTTTTATTACTATAAATTAGACTAACTGAATAAATATATTTTTGCAATTGTTTTTTATAAGAATTAGGAATTTTTTCTTTTTCATCGTCAGTCTTATAATCCACGATCCAAATTTCATTATTTACAAAAGATATATTGTCTATTCGTAGGAGTTGTCCTGTTGGAGTTATAATTTCTCTCTCTGATAAGTTAGTTTTTTTGAATAAAAAGTCGTATTTTCCTGTGCAAATTTTGTTTAGTTTTTCGCGCCAAAAATCTTGATTTTTTTGAGATAAACTTACAAGCGATTTTTCTATGAAATTTTGTCTTTTCCCAGCCGTAATCGATGTAAGTCTGTCTAAAACTTCATGGATTTTAGTTCCAATTTCTGCTGATTTATTTTGCGATTCTGGGATAGTTATTTCTCTTTCTTTTGGTAGAAATGAAACTTCTCTTTTGGTTTCATTCTCTATTTTTTTAGTTATTATTTCTTCGTCACTTTTTTCAAAACTTCCACCGTAAATAAAAATATCTTCGTTGTGTTTTTTTTCAATTCTAAAATCTAATTGTAGCGAACCTGCCTTAATAATTTCATACCAAGATTTTTTGTAAATAGTTCCGTATCCAAAAACTTGCAAAAGATCTTTTGGTCTTGTTAAGGCAACATAAAGTAAACGGCGACTTTCATGTAGATTTTTCCCTTTTTCTGTTTCAACTAAACTACTTAAAAAAGCATTGCGATTTTCACTGTATGAAGTTGAAAAAAAATCTCCATCATTATCAAAAAAAATCGGATTTTTTGTAGAACTTTGCATTCTAGTTGTGTCTGGCAAAATCACCACAGGAGCTTCCAACCCCTTCGCCCCATGAACGCTCATTAGACGAATTCCCTTTAAGGAATCTTTTTTAAACTCTCTTTTTACAGCAGGATTAGAAGAGTTTATATAAGTTAAAAATTCACTTAAATTTGCATCAGGATTTTTACTATATTCAAAAGCAAGAGTTAAAAATTCTTCTATCGGCTGAGCATGTTTTTCGCCTAAATTTTGAAGCAAAATATGTCGCCCATCTAAATTTTCTAAAATAAAAGAGAAAAAATCAAACGGAGATAATGTAGAATTTTCTCGCAATAATTTTAATATATTTTTAGTTTTTTTGTATTTAGAATTTTCAAAAACTTTTTCAAAAACATACTTTTCATCTCTATTATAACACACTTCAAAAATATCTTTTTCTGACAAATTAAAAAATGAAGATTTCAAAAGTGATGCAGTATTTAAGTCATCATAAGGGAAAGTCGCAAATTTTAAACAAGCTAATAAATCCAAAATTGCAAGGTCATTTTTTAGAGTAAATTTATCCAACCCCTCAAACGGAATATCAGCATTTTTCAGAAATTTCGCGAGTGGATAAGCAAGCGGATTTCGTTTTTGAAGTAGTATTAAAATATCTTTTGGCTCAATAGTTTTCCCTGTTGATGGCAACTTGATTTTACTGTCTAATAGATTTTTTATATTATCAACAACTTTCTTCGCCAAGCGGGATTCAACCGGTATTTTTATTTTTTTCTCCACAGATTGCTTTATGTTTTCACCACTTTTTGCATCTATCTTTTCTTTTTCTAAAACAGGAAAAATCTCAATTCTTCCAACATGAATCTGAGCCGAAGTGTGTTTTAGTTTTTCATCTATTTCAACAACACCTTCTTCGTGAAGATCAAAAATTGCGTCGACCAAATCCAAAATATCCTGCGAAGTTCTAAAAGAGATACTCAATGGAAGCTTTGTTAAAGGATAGTTTTTTTCCAGTAATTTTTTTCTAAATGCATTATAAGAAGAGTGAAAACTTTTTACATCTGAGCCTTGAAAACTGTAAATAGATTGCTTTTTATCACCAACTACAAAAAGAGTTTTCACATCATTTTTATTTCGCCCATCTGTAAAAAAATCTTCGGTCAAAGCATCAATTATTCTCCATTGGATCGGCGAAGTGTCCTGCGCTTCATCAACTAAAAGTCCAAACTTCCTGATTTTTTTTTCATTTCTTGGTAATTTTCTAGAAAAGAATGTGCTAAAATTGTGATTGCTTTTGTGTCTAAAAAAACCTTGCGAGTCTTTAAAAGATCGTCCCATTTCAAAACCCTTTCCGCCTCTTCTAAAATAATTAGATTTTTAAAACTTTTTTTTATAGTTCCTTTTTGTGTTATAAAAAGAATTTTATATTTTTGAAAATCAGGCTTAGAACTTTGACATATATTTTTCATTTTTATAAACAGATTTAATATCGAATCTGTTTTACTATTTGCAAAAGTTTCGAGTGGGCAATTTTTGAAAAACTCATCATCTTTTTTTTCAAAATCTTCTTTTTTTAAATTTAGTTTATGTTGAACTCTTTCAATAATTTTATCAGTTGAGTTTTTGCTAAAAAGCTCTGAAAATTTTTGAAAATGCCCTAAAATCCGGTCTTTCTGCTCATTAAAAATAAATTCAGACATATTTTCTGCTGAGTATTCCAATGCCTTTTTTAACTGTTGAACACCATTTATTTTGAATGCATCATTGAGCATTTTATTGTAAGATTCTTCAATGTAAAACCTTTTCTGCGTGTCGTCCATCATTGAAAATGATGGGTCTAAATCTGCTTCAATTGGAAATTTTTGTAAAACAGATTGGCAAAAAGCATGAATGGTTTGTATTTTTAGAGTATGGATTTTATCTAAAACATTAGCAAATAAACTGCGAGCATGATTAAGATTTTCTTCCGTCGGGTTTGGTAAAAAAGGTTTTAGTTTTTCAGTTAACTCTTCGTTAGAAAGTCTTACAAAATTCTTCAAAGTTTTTAGAACCCGCTCGATCATTTCACTCGATGCGGTCTTTGTATAAGTTAGACATAAAATTTGCGACGGCTGAATTCCCTCGAGTAATAATCGAATCACACGATCAACTAAAACTTTTGTTTTTCCAGTTCCTGCAGATGCTGACACCCAAAAAGACTGATGTGGAATCGTCGCCTGCCGTTGTGTTTCAGTAGCTATTTTTATTAAATCTCGATGCATGATTTATATTGTATTCAATTCCAAAAAAAATGCAATAAATAAAAAACATCTTATTACCCCTCACCCGAGCTTCGCTCGACCTCTCCCGCAAGGGGAGAGGCAAAGACCGAGTCTGTGGAACAAAAAGGATTCATAATTTCAAAATCTATAAATAAAAAAAGAGCCGTTAGGCTCTTTTTTTTTAAGGTTGTATTCTTGTTGGACCGCGGAAAAGAAACATAGCATCTCTAATACTCGGCAAGCCAAGAAGCTGCATTAAAATTCTAGCTCCACCCATTCCAAAACCACCATGCGGAGGACAACCATACTTAAAGAAATCTAAATACCATTGCATATTGGAAATATCTACTCCTTTGTGATCAGCATTTTTTATCAACTGATCATAGTTTTCTTCACGAATCGCAAGTGTCGTAATTTCCATTCCTAACATCAAAAGATCCGCACTTTCTGTTGTTTCATTTTCAGTTCTTTTATGATAAAAAGGACGACCTGAAATAGGATAATGAGTCACAAAAACAAAATCATGATTAAATTTTTCTTTAATCGCTTGCCCAATTATTTTCTCTTCTGCCGTTGCCAAATCAGGATCATCTTCTTCATTAACCCCTGCCTTTTTCGCTAAATCCTTCGCCTCGGCAAATGTAATTCTAGGAAATGGAGTCGACGGAATTTTCACCTCAATTCCAAAATGTTCTTTAATTTCATCTCCCCAAGCATTTTTAATTTCTTGCATCATGTGAACAATTAGCTCTTCTTCTAAATCTGCAATATCTTCGATTTTTTCTACAAAAGAAGTTTCTAAATCATAAGACATACATTCCGTTGCATGACGAGTCGTTAGAGATTCTTCTGCTCTAAAAATCTTTCCAATTTCAAAGATTTTTTCCAAACCACTCGCAATCGCCATTTGTTTATAGAGCTGTGGAGATTGAGCCAAATACGCTTTGTCCCCAAAATACTCTAATTCAAAAAGATCACTTGTGGACTCACTTGGAGAATTCATAAGTTTCGGAGTGTGTATTTCTAAAAACCCTTTTCCGATTAAAAAATTTCTATAAGCCATGTCCATAGTCGTGCGAACCTTCATAATCAAAGCATCGCGAGAACGACGAAGAACTAAGAATCTCCAGTCTTGTCGTTTTTCAATAGAAACTTCTCCGCCTTTTTCAACGACAGGAATCGGTAATTCTTCGGCTCTACTTAGAACTTTTATTTTTTTCACCATCATCTCAAATCCTGATGGAGCTTTTTCTTCTACTTTGATTTCCCCTGTGATTTTTAAGATGGACTCAGTTGTTAAAGCTCTAACTTCTTCAAAAAGTTCTGCATCTTCTTTTGTAACAATAGCCTGTGCTTTTCCTGAGATATCTCGTAGAATTAAAAATATAATTCCACCTGATTTGCGAATCGTTTCAACCCAGACCTGAGTTGTCACTTCTTGTCCTGCTAATAATTTTAGTGATTTTAGTTTTGGATAATTTTTCATGATAACACCTTTTTTTTATTTATATTTAATTGCAAGGGCGATTTTCACCGCGGTGCCACCTTACTTTTTTCTTAATTTATTTTGAAGATTCTAATAAGCTCTCGCTGTTCTTTCTTCTGACTCCCCTGTGTCGCAGGATCGTTGTCATAATTTTAATTTATAGTAAAACTAAATAATTTGCAAGAAAAAAACATTGCTTCGCTGTTTTTTACCCCGCCCCAAAATATCTAAAGATATTTTGACCCTCCCACAAGGGGTGGGTGATAGACCGAGTTTTGGGATTCGTTCTTACTTTCCAATGTTTTTTTATCAGTCTTTTTTTACTACCTATAAACCTAGTTTTATAGCCTTTGCTTATTTTATAGGCGCTCTACGATATAATAAATCTAAATAACAACGGAACTATGTGAAATTATTTTTTTTAAGAGCTATTTTTTGCAAGTTTTTATTTTAAGTTTAGGTGTGTTTTCATAAATTCAATTAAAATTTCTTTTGAACCTTTAATATACCCTCCGTTATTTGGTTCATGATACTTTCTTATTTCTGAATGAAAACCTGTTCCAAAGAAAAATCCCTTTCCCATGTGTTGTTTAATAGCACAAGGTTCTTTCGTTTTATTATACCATCCTAAAATTTCAACATCTTGTTCTACTGCTGAATAAGTTGTCCCTCCATGATACCAAGCAGAAACATTTTTGTCCTCAAATCCTTTTAGTTTAACAGGAATAAATTGCCCAGCACCTTCTTCCTTAAATTTTTTTCCATCAACTAACTTTGGAAGATCGCCAATTGCATTTCCACTATATAACCCTAATCCTTTTGTTTGGTAATCTTGAAAAGTTATATTTTCTCCAGCTAAGTAAAAACCTCCACAAGTTCCACAAACAATCCCACCTTCTTTTATATAATTTTGCAAGATTACCTTATGAGGAAGTAAAGTTTGTCCGTATTCTATTCCTGTCGCTCCTGGTAAGAAAATAATATCAGGTTTTTTATATTCAATGGCTTTAATCAATTCTACTGAGTTTTTTAACTCACTACTCAAACCTAGCTCTTTTAGGAAGGTTGTTAGTTGCACGATTCCTGATGAATAACCATCGTAATAAATTACAGTTTCCATTTTTTTTCTTTTGTTAAGTTTTAATTAAGCATAACTATAGCTTAAATAATTTGCAAGAAAAAAAACAACGAATTTATAATTCGTTGTTTTTTGTAGAAATTAATAATTATCTAGCTTTTTTTACAGCTTTTTCAAAATCAGACAATGAAATTGCTCCGCCGAAAGTTTGTTCGCCGATTATAAAAAATGGAGTTCCGTCTACACCAAACTCAGAACCTGCTTCACGAGTAGTTCTCAATTCTTCCATAACTTCTGGCATTTCCATATCAGCTTTTAGCTTTTTAACATCAAGTCCTGCTTTTTTAGCTAATTCAAAAATACGATCTTGAAATGCTTTTTCTAGTTTTTCACGAGACATATCTTTTGAAAGCCCTGCTGGAATAACTCCTTCTTTCATCATTAAATAATGCAACTTAGCAACTTTTTCAGCACCTTGTTTCTTTCCAGCTATAACACCTTTTGAAGCTGTATAAGTATAAGGACTAATTGGATATTGCTTTAAGACAACTTTTACATTTTTATCTTTTTTAATTAGTTCTTGAACGGTATTTGACACAGTTCGACAATGACCACAACTATAATCATAGAATTCATAAATAGTCACATCGCCTTTTGGGTTTCCTAAAATAGGAGCATTCTTTTCAAAAGCAACCCCATTTTTTTCTATGTAAGAAACAACCCCTTCTGCTTGTGATTTTTTCTTTTTTTCTTCTAGTGATTTGAATGTATCTTCCAAAATTTCAGGATGTTGCAACATATAAGGTCTAATTGAAATGTAAGAAATAAAATACATACCTGCGAATAAGAAAATAGCAGGCAAAACAGCCTCCATAAAAAATCTTTTTGGCATTGATGCTTTTTTTTCTTTTCTCCAATCAATAACAAATCCATAGTAAAATTTATACCCTACTAAAATTAAAAAACCTAATAAAAACAAACCTAATGTAGACATAACAACTCCTTTTTTTCATATTAAACTAACCAAATCATACCATAGAAAAAAACTTTTACAAGAAAATTATTTTCCTAATTTTATGGTCTCAACAAGTTCTTTTATAGTAGGAACATTTCCATCTTTATAAAGCGGATCCTTTCCAAAATAAAAAACATCTTTTCCTGCAAAAACTAAATTTTTATTAGGGTTTTCTCCATGCGAAA
>NBLK01000031.1 GCA_002084505.1 Rickettsiaceae bacterium 4572_127 | reverse complement strand
TACCAATGAGGACACGGAGCTCATGAAGAAATGGAAAAATAGATCCAAAAGACACCTTTTTAGCAAGAAGGAAAAGGATAGTATCATGAAATTACCGATTATATATCTATCACATTACAATAAAGAATGGGGAGAAATCCATTATAAACATGATACCGATGCTGGTTTTGATCTAAGATTTGCAGGAGATAAGCCCATAACTTTGAACTTCGGAGATAGATTTATTTTATCAACAGGAATTAAAATGGCTATTCCAGAGGGATTTGAGTTACAGATTCGTCCTAGATCAGGTCTGTCTGCTAAACAAGGGATTGGAATTGTTAACTCTCCTGGTACAATAGACAAAGCATTTCGCGGAGAAATAAAAATTATGTTGTGTAAATTATCTAAAAGTTTAGAAGGCGTAGAAGACAAACCATTCGTAATAGAACCCGGAATGCGAATCGCACAGGGAGTCTTTGCTAAATTCCAAAAAGTAGATTTCCAAGGAGTCGATAGCTTTGAAGACACAACAAGCCGTGGAGAAGATGGGCTAGGCTCAACGGGATTGTTTTAATCCTTGATTCTCAAAAAAAAATCCTTATAATACTAACAACTTGAAATGATTCAAGTAAATCGCATGCTAATTACATAAAGAGATTCCAATCTCGCCGGTGTCACATAGACCACTAATTAGCAGAGGAATAACCGGAAAAGAAAGGAAAATTATGACTCTTCCAAAAATTAATGTAAAAACTCTCGTGGAAAATGGTGTGCATTTTGGGCATCAATCTCGCAGACGAAATCCTAAAATGTCTCCATATATTTATGCTACTAGAAATAAAATCAGTATCATAGATGTTAGACAAACAGCCCCAATGATGGCAGAAGCTCTTGCTTTTTTAGAAAAAATTACTTCAACAGGTGGGCAAGTTTTATTCGTTGGAACTAAAAATCAAGCAACAGAAAAAGTTCGTGAAGCAGCTGAAAAAACAGGACAATTCTTTGTGAATCACCGCTGGTTAGGTGGAATGCTTACGAATTTTAAGACTATTTCAAAATCTATTAAAAGATTAGAGAAAATTGAAAAAGATATCGAAAATGCTGAGGAATTGGGCTATACAAAAAAAGAACAATTGAATATGTCTCGTCAGCAAGAAAAATTAAATAATGCTCTTGGTGGGATTCGCAAAATGCATCGTCCATCTGCTGTCATTATTATAGATATTGTTCGTGAGAAAAATGCTCTTGCTGAGGCGAAAAAATTAGATATTCCTGTAATTGCGATTTGTGATACTAATTCTAATCCTGATGGAATCGATTTTGTAATTCCCGGCAATGATGATTCGTCAAAATCAATAGCTCTTTATACTGACTTATTTTCAGAAGCAATTCTAAGTGGTTTAGAACAATTTTTATCTGCGGTTGATAAAAAATCTGTTGAAAAAGAACTCACAGAAGAAAAAGCAGAACCAAAACCTGAAAAAAAAGAAATTAAACCTGTCGAAAAAAAGCCAGTTGAAAAGAAAGTAGTGAAAGAAGTTGTAAAGAAAAAAGTTATAGCAAAAAAAGAAGTTGTGAAAACTGAAAAAGTAGTAAAAAAAGCCGTAAAGAAAAAAGTTATAGCTAAAAAAGAAGTTGTGAAAACTGAAAAAGTCGTGAAGAAAAAAAGGATCCCCCGTGATTAAAGCACAAATGGTTAAAGAACTTCGTCAAAAAACTGGCGTTGGAATGATGGAATGTAAAAAAGCTCTTGTCGAAACAAAAGGAGATTTAGAATCTGCTATTGATTTAATGAGAAAAAAAGGAATCTCAAAAGCACAAAAAAAAGCAGGGAGAATTACTGCCGAAGGTGTGATTGCTATTGCTAAAAAAAATGGTGTTGGAGCGATTGTTGAGGTTAATGCCGAAACAGATTTTGTCGCTAGAAATTCAGACTTCCAAGATTTCGCAAAGGGAGTTGTTGAAACTGCTATTGAAAATGGAGAGTGTGTTGATTCTCTAAAAAAATCAAAATATGCAGGCGGAGAAAAATCAGTTGCCGATGTTTTAACTGATAAAATCGCTTCTATTGGAGAAAATTTATCAATCAGACGATCTGCTACAATTAAAGCTGATGCTATTGCTAGTTATATTCATGGATCAGTTGCGGATAATATGGGTAAAATTGGAGTTTTAGTTGGACTAAAAGGTTCTGATAATTCTAAGTTAGAAGAAGTTGGTAAAAAAGTAGCGATGCATATTGCTGCCGCAAAACCAGATTTTTTATCTGTTGCTGATGTTAGTGATGAAGTTAAAAATCGTGAAGAAAAAATTCTAAAAGATCAAGCACTTGCATCTGGAAAACCAGAAGCTGTTGTTGAAAAAATGCTTGTTGGTAGAATGCAAAAATTCTTTGGAGAAATTGTTTTACTAGAACAGGCTTTTGTAATGGAACCTAAGAAAAAAGTTAAAGATATCTTGAAAGAAGCAGGAGCTGAATTGACTGAATATAAAGCATTTATTCTTGGAGATGGAATTGAGAAAAAATGTGAAAACCTAGCTGATGAAGTCGCTAAGCAATTAAGTTAAATTTCAAAAAAACAATAAAAAAAGTTCCATATAATGGAACTTTTTTTATCTCTGCGATTTATAAATTGCAATATCTCTTACTGCTTTTTTATACATTTCCTTATAAACAGGATTATCGTTTTCTGTTTGCGACATATGTGTTTCTTGATCATTTTTTAAAAAATTTATAGCAACCTCAAACTCACTCTTAGTAACTAATTTCTCATTATTTTTTTTTGTTATAAAACATCCTTTTTATTTTATTAACTTAGATTCACTATATAAAACAAAATAGTAAAAAACAAGTCTTTTTTTGACAAATCAATTTTTTCATCAAGAGTGCTATTTTTGTATAAAAAAACGGACTTGCGTCTGCAAGTCCGTTTGAAAGTAAAATGTTATTTTTTAATAAACAACATTTATTTGGTAAGGAACTCCACCACTATTAGTCGTAGAATACTCACCCGCAGATTCAGTTCCAGTCAAAGCAACCGCTCCACCAACTGATATATTTCCTGCTCCACTTCCATCAAGTGTCACACTAGTTGAACTTAATGAAGGGATAAAAGTCAAAGTACTAGAATCTGAATGAGACATAGTAGCATTTGAAGTTACAGAAACAGCAACAGAAGTATTTGATTTTCCAGAAACAGAAAACGCCCCTGTTGTTCCAGTCGCAGGACATGAATGTGAATTAAACCCTGAACAAGTAATAGCTCCAGATGAATGAGCCATATTAACTGTTCCCGCTCCATCAACCGCTGTGTCTCCATAGTTGATTGATTGAGTCTGAGTTAAAGTCAAAGCCTGAATCATGTTAATTCTAGCTTCTCCGTCAGCACTTACAGCTTCCGCTGCGTTTGAACCGAACATAGTTGTTAATGCCAATAATGACACGCCAAGTAGTTTTTTCATAGTCTCTCTCCTTTTTTACTTTATTTTTATTATAGCACCTGCTACAACTATAAATTGTATCATAGTTTTAATTCTATGGCAATAAAAAAACTTAAAGTTGTATATTTTATTTACATACTTAGAACAAAAATAACACAAAAGGAGAACAAATGAATCTTTTTATAAAACACTTTTTTCTTTTAGTTTTTTTGCCTAAGATTATATTCTCACAAACTATCGTAGAAAAAGAGCATTTATCATTTTGCAAAACAATTTCTATGCCGATTCGCGGAGAAATAAAAAAAAGTGATTCGCACTCAGGATGCATCTCTAAAAGTGGAGGACATACTTTTACAGGACAAGGACAAATTGGAAAATTTAAAATAATTGGAGAACCATACAGCCTAGTCGAAGTTATTTTTTCTGACGGAGATTTTACTGGTTCTGGACGATCAATAATTTTTGAAACAGGAGTGCCTCTGCGAGTATCGCTAGACGGAAAAGGTGAGCACAATTTTAGCATCGGAGCTTCAGCAGTTATAAATGCTAATCAAAAACCCGGTATGTATTCAGGGTCTTATTCGGTTGGGTATAAATACTCTAAATTAAAACAGCAATGGAAATACCACACTGGCTATGCAGAAATTGAAATAACCCCAACTCCAATGACTATTTATGAGCAGGCTCCAATGTTTTTTTCTGATGTAGTTAATGGAAATTCTGGCGGGACTATAAAACTAAATCATAATGGGATATTAGAAAATGTTTCTGGAAATGCTAAATTTGTTGGAGGAAGTGGCTCGCCTGCGATTTTTTCTCTAACTGGGTCTTCAAACACAGAAGTTCATATTTCTTTTACAGAAGGAAAACTAAGGGGAACAGGTTCTACAATTCGGTTGCATTCTTTAAGCCATAATTTAGGGCAATCTCCCGTAATTTCTCAAAATGGAACTCTAAATATAAAAGTTGGAGGACAGTTAAAACTTAATCCGAATCAAAAATCAGGAATGTATTCAGGGCGATATTCGATAAATGTGGATTATTAGATTTTGATTGATTCTAAAATAGAAATAGTTATAATTAGAAATATGTTTAAGAAGGAGAAAAAATGCTTAAAAATAAAAAAATAATTGCTGTAATTTTATTACTAGTATTAGGAGGAATTTTCATGTTTTCAAAAAAAGACAAAGGTTATGAAGTAGATGATAAAATTGCAGGTTTTACATTAAAAGAAAAGCAAAAAGTAGATTCTGCTACTGGCGGAATTGCTTATTTATTTGAGCATGAAAAGACAAAAGGAAAGGTGCTTTATGTGAAAAATGATGATAATCATAAAACTTTTTCAATTTTTTTCAAAGCTCCAACTACTGATTCGACTGGGGTTTCGCATATTATGGAGCATTCAGTTTTGGCAGGTTCACAGAAATACCGTGGAAAAGATCCTTTTTTTGAATATTGGGAAACCTCTCCGCACTCATTTATGAATGCTATGACGAGCCAAAATATAGTTATGTATCCTTTTTCAACTTTATATGATCAAAATTTTTCAGATTTAATGGATATTTATTTGGATTCTGTTTTTCATCCATTACTGAAAAAAGAAACTTTTATGAGAGAAGGCTGGAGATATAATTTTGATGAAGATGAAAAGCTAATAATGAACGGAATTGTTTACAATGAAATGAAAGAAGCTTATGCTAATGTTGGACAGCAGTTATATATAAATGGGATTAAAAGTCTTTTCGGAAAACATGTTAGTCATGGAGGAAATCCAAAAAACATAGGTGATTTAAGCTACGAAGCTTTTAAGAATTTTCATAAAAAACATTATACACCATCTAATAGTATTGCCTACTTTTACGGAAATGGAGATGTTTCTAAACATTTAGAAAAACTAAATTCTGTTTATAAAAAATACGAAGAAAAAAAACCTGTGGATATAAAATTTGCAAAAGCAAAAGGGAAGAAAATTATTGCTAGTTATCCTTCGGCAAAAGGTGAAAAAAAATCACATTTAGCATATTTTTATTCTATCGGGAAAAGCACTGATTTTGTAGCAGAAGAAAAAGCAAAAAGTTTAGCTTATTTGTTGTCAGGCTACGAAGATGCTCCTTTGAAAAAAGCATTGGTTCAAACTGGATTAGCTAACGATGTTTCAGTCGATGCAATGGGACTGCATGGACACTTGCTTTTAGTTCTTCATGCCGAAGGAATAGAATCTAAAAATAAAAAAAAGATACAGTTAGAATACAAAAAAGCCTTGAAAGAAATAGTTGAAAATGGATTCTCTAATAAGGCAATTCAAGCGACAATTTCTACTGCTGAATTTAATCTAAAACACAGGGTTAAAAATGAAGGTTTGTATCTACAAGGTGAGCTTTACAGAAGTTTTGCACAAGACAGCTCTATGTTTTCTTTTCTACACAAAAACAAAATTTTTGCTGAGTATAAAAAAGATTTAGCAAAAAAAGATGCTTTTGAAAACTTAGTAAAAAAATGGATTATAAAAAATCAAGAAGGATTTGTTTTACTAAATCCTGATTCAAAATGGATGGAAAAGGAAGAAAAAAAACTAGATAAAAAATTAAAAAAAATTAGAAAAAACTTTTCAAAAGATGAATTAAAAAAGGTTAAAGCCGAGGTTGAAGATTTTGCCGAAAGTGAAAAAAAGCCTGAAAAACCAACTCCTTTGCCGAATATGTCAGTCTCGTCAATGCCTAAAAAAGTTGAAAGCATTGAGACACAAATTGCTAAGGTGAATGAGGTTGAGATTTTTTATCATCCAATTATAAATGAGGGTGAAAATAAAGTCTTGCGAGTGTATTTTGACTTAGTTTCTGTTCCAAAAAAGCTGATTCCTTTCCTTGGAATTTATGTTGATGTTGCGAGTAAATTTTCTCCAAAAAATGAAAAATTATCAGATTTTGTTTTTGAGCAAAAAATAAAATTAGGAAGAACTTTTTCATTTTCAGAAGATGCTGAATTATTTTATGGAGAGACAGGATTTTCGGCTAATCTTATAATTGGCGGTGAAGTTCTTCCTGAATCCACGGATTCTGCTTTTGATATTATAAGTAAATTTTTGTTTGATTTAGATTTTTCAAATAAGGAAAAAGTTAAAGGGATTTTA